>JBBIKH010000129.1:0-9961 GCA_037445575.1 bacterium | reverse complement strand
TCGCTTGCTGAAAAAGAACAGAAGCACAAGAACCCAGAGAAGAAAAAGGGCTACCAGGACCGCAAGCGACACAACGTGTCCGGCAGCGGAGTGCCAGGCCAGAGCCGCCACCACAGCGAGCGACGTCAAGGTGGCAAAGCCGACGAGCCGATCGAGCAGCACCGCCGACATTGCACCCGCTGGGTTGCCGGAGGCACGCGCGGCATCGAACACGCGGAAGGCGTCTCCTCCTACGTAGCCGATGAGAAAGTTGTTGAAAAACAGGCCAACGTAGTAGTAGCCAATCACCTGACGCGTGCGGAGACGGACGCCGCGCCCCCGCAGCAGCATTCCCCACTGGAGCGAACCAAGGAGGTTGCTCACGCTGAACACCACCACGGCAGCCAGCAACCACCACAGGTTTGCCCCTGCAACGCTGTCGCGTAGACGACCAAGTCCGATGCGCCACACCGCCAGGCCAAGGAGCGAGGCGCTGACCAGTATCTTCGCGGCAGTGAGCAGGACCCGCCGCGTCCGCTCTGAGGGATGGGGCCAGCCCACGCGAGGCTCAGCCTCGATTCTCTTGCTGCGGCTCTGCCCCCGGGGGCGGGGCCGCCGACGTGTCAGGCGCGGCCTCTGCAGCCTTGCGGCGCAGTTCCTCCAACTTGGCAGTCACATCCCTGTCTCCGGGGTGCTTTTCGCTCCAGCGGGCAAGCACATCGGCTGCCTCAACGTAGCGCCCTTCCTGTTCGTACAACATGACCAGCCAACCGTGCGCCTCCCCGTAGTCAGGATTGGCCGCCGCAACCTCCTTGAGCCGCCGCTCGCACTCCTCCTTTCGGCCACCAAGGTAGTATAGCTTGGCGATCTCCAGCTGTGCCCGCACGTCCAACACCGGGATGACCGCCTCCGGCATCACTTCCGCCATCTTGTCCAAGGTCGCCAGCATGTCCGGATAGCGCTGTCCGCGCGCATACTCGCTGGCCAAACGCAAGAACGCAGCGCGATAGTTCTGGAGCAAACCTTTCACATTGTCGCTGAAGTAGACGGTTGGGTCATCCAGCCGCCGATAACGGAAGACCTCAAAGAGGTTCTTGCGCAGCCGATCCACGGCGATCTGGTATTCGCCGGGAGTCGTGACCACTTTGAAGCAGAGCCCATCCATCCGCAGGTAATTGAACAGATTGAGCTTATTGTCGTTGGAGACAGTAACCGCAAAGTAGACAGGTCGTCGCCACTGATTGTCGTACAGAATGCGCAGCACCATGTAGTCCTGCACCCGGATGCCCTGTCCCATCAGGGTGGGCAGCACGTCGAAGCTGATTCTGTCCACTGTGGTGCCGGTGTTGGACGGAGCCCACTGGCCGAGCTCCGCGAGGTCGCGTTCGTACACGCCCGGCGGCACCGGGATGCTCACACGTACCTTTCGCGGCGGGTTCTTCCGCAGGTTCTCCAGGTCCTGTTCGTTCAGTTGCCCGCTCATCGAGAGCAGCTCCATCATGCTAAGAGGCCGCAACGCATCGATCTGGCTGTCGCTCATGCGAATCGGCACCTTGGGTTCCTGGTCACGGAGCTGCTTGATGTACCAATCCGTATTGAGCAGGCTGAGGTTGACCACCCGCACGTCCTTGCGAATGCCTCCCACCTCCTGCAAGAACCAGAGGGGGAACGTGTCGTTGTCTCCGTTGGTAAAAACGATCGCATCCTTCTCGCATGTCTGCAGCAAGTTGTAGGAGTAGTCGTAGGGCACATAGTCGCCCGTGCGGTCGTGGCTATGAAAGTTCCAGGCAAAGAGGTTGATTGGCGCGGCAACCAGGAGGATGAGGGCGGCCCCGGCCATGGCCAACTCCCTCACTCTGCCGCGCTGCCTGAAGGCCTCTCCGATCCACTCCAAGATTGCTGAGACTCCCACGCCAATCCACATGGCAAAGGCGAAGAACGAGCCCACATAGACATAGTCTCGTTCACGCGGCTGCGGATCTTCCTGGTTGAGGTAGACAACGATGGCGACGCCGGTCATCACAAACAGCACCAACACAGAAAGGCCTCGCTTCCAGTCCCGAAAGAAGTGGTGCACCATGCCAAACAGCCCTATGAGGAAAGGCAAGGCGTACAAGCCCCTCAGCGAGATAGTCTCAACGATGTAACCATCGCTGCCAATCGTGTTCCCCTTGCCGATGAACTGCCAACCAAAGTAGCGCCAGTACATCTTCTTCACTTGGTAGTTCAGGAAGAAACTCACCTGCTTGCCGAATTGATAGAACTTGTAGTTCTCCCCCGGGTACCTCTGCCGAAACTCCCATTCAAATGGGATGTTGGGGAACCGGCGAGGCAGAATGCCCCACGTGCCATACTGCTCGCGGTTCAGGTAGCGTACCATTCCGGCTGCCGTTTCGGGGTCGTTCTCGTCGATGGCGGGATCGAGATTGGAGCGAATGTAAAGCGCAGTGTAGGTTGAATAACCCAGCACAATCAAGAAAAGAGACATCAGGGACAGAGACAGCCAGCGGCGCCGTTCACTGACGGCCACCCCAGCGGCAATCGCCAGGGCCAGCATCAGGAGCACCACCACTTCTATGAAAGTCTTCTCGGCAAGATACGGTATGCCCTTGATCACCCCTGGATAGATGGCCACAAAGATTGCGGTGCCAACGCCCAGGGTGAGTGCCAACTGCGCGTACCTCCTGCCCGCTTCACTTACTTTGCTGGGCGCATAGAAGTAGTGTCCCACAAGGTAGAGAACAAGTCCCACATAGACGAACTTGAACACCATGCCAATAAAAGCGCACACGCCGAGCAGGGCTGCCGCTATCAGGAGGTGCCACAGGAATTCCCTGAACGAGGCTGGGCGGAATCTGCGGAAGTAGAAGATCAAGAACACAAAGGGAAGAGCGAGAATGTTGAGCAGGTGCACACCAATCGCCAAGCCCACGCAGTAGGCGATCATCAGCAGATAACGATCGCTGTGGGGGTCATCGGCCGCCTCCTGCCACTTCATGATCAGCCAGACCACGGCTGCGGTGAAGAGCATGCTCAAAGCATAGACTTCAGCTTCCACCGCGTTGAACCAGAAGGAATCTGTGAATGCGAAGGCCAACGCCCCGATGGCACCGCTGCCGTAAAGGATCAGGCGGTCCACGATGCTCGTGGGCTTGCCACGCCACAGAATTACCAGTCGGACGATGATGAGGTAAAGGAACAGCACGGTGAAAGCGCTGGCGATGGGCGAGACGAGGTTCACCCGAAAGGCGATGTCCTGCGCGAATGGGATCATGGAAAAGAGTCGGCCGAGGAGGATATAGAGCGGAGCACCAGGTGGATGCGGCACGCCGAGGATGTACGAGCAGGCAATGAATTCTCCACAGTCCCAGAAAGAAACCGTCGGTGCTATGGTGCGCAAATAGGTCAAGAACGCAATCAAGGTCACTGCGCCACCTACCAAGGCATTGGTCTTGCGATGGTCATTCATCAACGTATCCTCCACCGAGTCAGCAGCTCAACTCTTCAGAGACGATAGTCAGCAGCCGTGCTGCGGAGACCTCCCACCGGAACTCATTGGCCCACTCCTGTCCTCCTTTTCCCAGTTGTTCTCGTAGCCGTGGACTGGCGAGTAAGGTGCTCACCTTCTCTGCCAATAGGTCCACTCGACCCCATGGATAGAGCAGGCCTGTGCGGCCGTCAACCACTGCGTCACGAAGGCCTGGGGAATCGGCGGCAACAACCGGTACGCCGCAGGCACTGGCCTCAATGACGGTGATGCCCCAGCCTTCCTTGGCCGACGGATTCACCATGACCCACATGCTGTTGAGCAGTTCGACCTTCCGCTGCTCGCTTACAGCCCCGGCAAACGTCACCCGCTCGGCTATACCCATACGTGCGGCCAGCTGTTGGAGGCCCGGCCGCGCGTCCCCTTCGCCGACGATGAGAAGGCGCACCTGGGGAAACTGGCGCCTGAGAATGACAAAGGCCGACAGCAGATCGTCGATGCACTTGTACCTCTTCACGCGCCCCAGATACCCCACCGTGGGTTCCGGCGCCTTCAACTCCGGGCGGGGATAGCACAGCTCATGGTTGATTGCGTTGTAGACAATGTCCTCTGGGCTACAACGCAAACCAAGGGCTGCCAGTTCCCGTTGGGTGCTCCTGGAGACAGCCACGAAGCGCGTGCGGCGGTACGCCAGGGGGATCAACCTCTCATGAGCTTGCACGTACCAGGCGCGCAAGGCATCTGTCTCCAATCTGATGCTGCGCCCGAAGAGGTGATGGACAATGGCCACCACCGGTTCACCCGCATAAAGAGGGGTGTAGAACGGCAGCTTGTTGATGTCCTCCAAGACCACATCGAAGCGGCTTTCGCGGCGCAGCCGGCGGTAGCAGGCGGGCACCAGGTAGTTGAAGATCGGCCGCGGCCCCCTGCGGACCACGCGCACCCCGTCCACCGTCTCCACCGGCCTGCACCCTCGGAAAGAACAGGCGAGCTGCGTTACCTGATGGCCCATGGCGGCGAGCCGCTTCATGATCTCGTGGGCATGGACTTCGGCGCCGCCGTGCAGGGGGTGGCGAATGTCCTGCCAGTTGATGAGAAGAATCCGTAGGCTCATGCAGGCTCTTCCGGCCGGCGCGCCACCACGCCGATGTCCAGACAGGTATTGAGCATCACCGGCCAGCTCAAGAAAAAGCGGCGCACCGCTGCGCGCACGGAGCGCAGCGTCCTGCTGCCTGGCGGGTACATAGGCAAGCGGATGCCCATCCGGCGACATGCCTCCCGCACGGTGCGGTACAAAAGACTCGGGCGCATATAGTCCCCATACACCCACAGAATCTGGAACCCTGTCCGCCCCATCAGCGCGCGCAAGCTGCACACGGTAAAGTCGGTCTCCCACCCCGCAAACCACTGGTTCAACAGCATGAGGATGCGCTTCAGCAAAGCGTAAAGGTGAAAACGCTGTGGCACATCCACCACAGCCACGCCGCCCGGGCGGAGCACCCGCAAGTTCTCTCGCAACAGCCCCTCAGGCGCACGAAAGTGCTCCAACAGCCCTTGATGGAAGACCAGGTCAAAGCTCTCGCTGCGAAAGGGCAAGGCAAAGGCATCGGCGCGCACAATGTAGACCCCTTGTCTCCCGCGCAACGGAGTTCGCATCATGGCGATTGCCTGCTCGGCGTAATCGAGCAGAACCACTCTACTCCCGCCGGCCGCCAGGCGCAGTCCATCGCGACCTGTGCCTGCACCCACTTCCAGCGCCCAGGACACTGGCAGGGCAACTGCTTGTTCGATCTGCTGCACGACGCGCTCGGCGTTGGAGTAGTAGGCCTCGGGTTCACCCCTTTCTGCCCAATACGCCTCCCAATGCTCGCGCCGCGACTCTCTGTTGCGTGCTCTGGTCATCGGCTTGTTGGTGACAAAAGTAGCAAAAAAACCGCAATCAGTCAAGGCAAAAGAGTCACCGGTCACGGATTCCCCCTGCTCCCCAGACATGCGCCTCTTCCCATGCAATGCCAAGGCCCATAAACAAGCGAGGGGCCTCGTCGCGTCGAGGCCCCTCACTATCACCCAGGATGCCGATCTCAGCCGGGGAGATCCATGGCCACGTCCTGCCAGTACTGAGCTTTGATGTATCCACCTTTCCGCGCTCTGAGGAGGTGCAGCAGTCGCAGGTAAAGCCCGTTCCTCTTCCGCCAGAGGCTGTTCAGGCGCCGCGCATAGTGGGCGATAGCCACTTCCTCCAACCGGAGGCTGAGCAGACGGCGCGCCATGGTAGTCAGCGAGTAAAAGTGCTGGTGCGCCCAGATCTGCGCCATCTGCAGCTCGATGAGCGAAAACCCCTTAGGCTCAAATACCACGTGGTGAGCGTCGTACAGGCTCCAATCATCAAAGGCGATGCGGCCCTCGGCACGCAGCTCCTCGTAGCACTGGCTGCCAGGCAAAGGCGTGAGGATCAGGAACTGCGCTGACGCTAACTGATGTTTCTTCGCAAAACGCACTGTCTCCTTCACCGAGGCGAACGTGTCTTGATCCAGCCCGAGGATGAACATGCCATGTACGTTGATGCGGTGGCGACGGAATATCCGCGCTGCTTGCTCCATTTCCGCAACCGACTGGTGCTTCTTCGTCGCCTTGAGGCTGGCAGGGTTCACCGTCTCAAAGCCCACAAACACGGTATGGCAACCGGCGCGACGCATGAGCCGAACCAGCTCCTCATCTTTCGTAACGTCCGCACGCACCTGCGTTGACCACCGAAACTTGAAGCCTTCCGCAATCATCGCCTCAAGGAGCTGCCGAGTGTGACGGTGGTCGGCGGCAAAGTTGTCATCATAGAAAAAGACGAAATTGCCCGGTCGGTCGTACCTCCGCAGCTCCGCAAGCACGTTCTCGGTGGAACGGAAACGGTACTTGCGCCCAAACATGCCGGTCACCGAGCAGAAAGAGCAGTTGTAGGGGCACCCACGCGAGGTCTGCACGGGGATGATCCGTTTTCCGCCTACGCGCCGCTCGCTACCCCGCACCAACGAAAAGTCTGGGAAGGGGATTTCGTCCAAGACCACAGGAGGAGCAGGAACGGCGGTCCATTCCGGCTTCCCGTCCTTGAGATATACCAACTTTGGGACCTGCGTGACGTCGCGCTGACCCGCCACCGCTTCCAGCAGCAGGGGAAACGACGACTCTGCCTCGCCCAACATCACATAGTCAGCGTGAGCTAGGGCCTCCTCCGGCAAGTACGTGACATGCGGTCCGCCGAGGACCACCGGTATCCCCAAGGCGCGCACCTTGTCCGCCAGGGCGTAGGCACGCGGGGCGGTGGAAGTCACGGTAGAAATGCCCACCAGGTCAGCAGTCGCCACCTCTTGCCAGTCTATCGCCCCTTGCTCCTCGACAAAGACGGCAGCTTCCCACCCTTCCTCCTTCGCAATGGTGGCCAACAAGATGGTTCCCAGTCGCGGCAAAGGGAACCGGGTGAAAATGTGCAGATTGGGAGCCTTTGGTTCGATCAGAATCACTTTTGCCATGATGACAAATTACCTCAGGGTTTAGCTTTGCTTGCCTTGGCCCTCAGCAGACTTGCCGGAGCCTTCACTGAAGCGATTGAGGAGCTGGGCGACCTCCTTTCGTTTCTTGCGCAACAAGTCCTCCCACCTCTTTATCCCCTCTTTGAGCGCCGCCATCCGTCCGTTCAGGGCGATAATCCTCTCTTCCATCAGCTGCAGTCGCTGCCGCGCTTGCTCGCGGCTGTAAGTAGAGGTGCCCTGGCTGATGGCCAGAAAGTCGCGGAACAAATCGGAGGCTTCTTTGATCTCCTCCAGGGAATAGCCAAAATTCTGCAGGTCCTTGATTAGGTTGCACAGGTAGATGTAGACCCGCGAATAGAGGCGGAAGCCCCCGGTACTCCTCGCATCCGGTTGGATGATGCCCCGCTCTTCCCAGTACTTGATGGTGCGCGCGTTGACCCCCGCCTTCTCGGCTAACTCCCCCACGGTGAGGAATTCTGTCACCTCCCGCTGGGGTCGGGTCGTCTGCGATGGCAACCCGACTTTGCGAACGATCTTGCACACCGTTTCGAGGTCATAGCCGAGCTTCTGGAGCTGCTGAATCTGGCGGGCCTCCTTGACGTGAGCCTCGGTGTAGAACGGAATCTGGTTGTCGATTTTGCCGAGGTGGCGAATGAGACCCAAGCGCTCCCACTCGGCTAGCTCCTCTTCGGTGATCCCCAGTAGGGAAGTGAACTCCTGGCGCTGGTAAATGCTCGTCCTCATTACCTGTCCGTATACGTATATGGTCGAAAGAGACCATCAGTAAACGTGCACTAATATAGGCTTTTCTTCTCAGACTGTCAAGACTTTTTTTTTCTGCACCACCAACTTTTCTTGGCCCCCTCATAGGGGCCGAGGCCTTCCATGGACAAGTCCAGTAGCCTGACCGAGCCCGGAATATGACCAAGTCAGAGGCCCGGAGCTCACCTTCTTGCCCCTGGAGGGCAGTCCTGCCCCGGTGCCGATATTTCCCAATTGGAGGAGGACTCGCTTGGAATGCAGGGATGCCGTCTGCGGCCCGGACAGGCGCAGTTGCCACATGACGTGTCACGCGGGGGCCATTGCGCGTATGGGCACGGGCGCTGCAGTCCTATGCCGGTTGGTCATTCCCTGCCGATACGGATTTCGCGGAGATCACGGACTTGCACCGTGTCCAAAAAGGTGCGGAACTCGTGGTATGCCGTAGGAGGTACCTCATGTCCGTACACCTGGTAAGTGGTGCGGGCGAAAAGACCGGAGGAAGTGGGAAACCACACCCACTGAGCCGAGGCATAGGGACAGGCATGCCCATCAGAGACCGGTGATGAAAGAGCCCTCCACCCGGCCGGCAGATCCACACGCAGCGAGTAGTCCTGCACCATGCCGAAGCGGAAACGGATGGGGTGCACTCGTTGGGGTGCGCGAAAGAGTTCGGGAAGTTCGAGCGGGAAGAATTGGGCCGGCCGCAGGGTCATTGTGTCCCCACTCCGCACCGCAAGCGCACTCGTCGTGAAGGCATAAGTGATCTTCAGTGAGTCGTTGTCCGGCTGCATCCCCTCGACCTGCCAGGACGTGAGGGTCACCCCGGGGCACCGGTTGCCGAGCGAAGCCTCAAGCCAACGGGCTTGTTCTCGCTTGCTCAGTGCCATCAGCTCTTTGCGCAATTCCCAGGCTGGCGCCCCCCGCAGCGTCACCTCCCCCGCCACCTGTGCCTCTCCCTGCTCGCCGACGCGTGCCTGCCAGCGCACCCTGGTCAGATTTTCCTGCGCCCCAGCTGATGGCGTGCGCTCTACTATGCCGGTTCCGTCCTCTTTCACACGGAGGACAAAAACCCCTTGGTCATACCATGGCAGTCTGCCAAAAGGGGTCCCCTTGTCGGTAGGGTCGATCCACAGCCCACTGTCGCCCACCTCCGGGCAGAAGACCATCGCGTGGTTGAAATGGAAAGGAGACGGCAGAGAAGTATCGGGCACACCGTTTTGCCATGTGCTCACCAATACCTGTTCCGCTTGCAGGTCCACGGCCCGCGCCATCGCGCAAAGCAGCGTGGCCATGTCCTTGCAGTCACCGTAGCGGTTGGCCAACACTTCCTCTGCGGGATGGGGTTGGTAGCCACCAAGACCGATCTCCACCGCCAGGTACCGCACGTTGTCCCTCACCCATGTGGCTAGCCGCTGCAATTTCTCGCTGTCGGACGCGCAGCCGGTTACGAGGAGCCTCGCCATGTCGCTGACCTTCTTGGTGGCCTTTGTCTGCGGAGCCGCCAGGTTATGGTACCATGCCGCCACGTCGTTCCAACTCTTCATGCCGGCGGGGGCAAGCTCAACCTTGGCCAAACACTCCCGCAAGGGAGGCATAGAAAGTTCGTGCGTCAGGGGCGGCACATCTGCAGCCTCCCAGACATATGTCGCCTTGAAGCCGGCGGGTGCCTTCGTGATGCGAGGCTGGAGGTCAAGACCGTGAACGCGGTAGAGCACCTGCCACTCTCCAGGCGCCAGCACAATAAAGCGTGATTTCAGAACCGGCACCTCTTCCTGAAACGCCCACGAGTGCCAGAAGCTTCTCGTGGGCGTACGCACGCGAAAGCGGTACTCGATCACCGAGCCCGGCTCCACGCGGGGGACGGCAAAGAGCTTGGCGCGTTGATCCGAGTAGAATACGAAACTCGGATAGTAGCTGACGTCATACACCTTTTTCGGCTCCACTATGGCGATCTGACCTTCAGGGGAGATGGAGCGCGCCTGGAGCATTTCCACCCTGCTATCGGCCGCGTAGGGGAGCACAATGTTCGCAAAGCGTTGTCCGCGTGCGGAAAAGATCTTCACTATCCGGTGCCTCTCAAAGAGAGTGAATCCCATCTGCCACTCACCGGAGACCTCGACCTTTCCTTCGTCTGAGACCACGACCGCTTCGGCGTCTTCAAAGTCCTTCTGCTCGGGTAGGGTCGTGAGGTCCATTTCCCGCCAGCCGATGG
>JBBIKH010000128.1:611-9984 GCA_037445575.1 bacterium | reverse complement strand
CGACGTGTGGGTGAAGGAGATGGCCGTTGGGGGCGATTCGCTCCTCATCCGCAGAAGCATGGCCATTACCTCCTTCGAGGTCACCTACAACATTGACCCCGAGCAGGTGGGACCGTATGATCGCCGTAGCGAGATCGTCCGGCGCTATACCAGGTCGGAGGGAGGGATCCCGGCCCGAGGCGAGGTGCGCAAGCTGGCCCGCGCCGTGGTAGGCGAGCAGCGGAACCCTTATGTGCGCGCCGCGTTGATCTTCCGTTGGATCATAGCTAACATGAGCTACGCGCCCACGGTCGAGCACCATGACGCCATGCAGGGGTTGGAAACCCGCAGCGGCGACAGCGCGCAGCTTGCCATGGTGTTTGTGGCCATGTGTCGGGCCCTCGACATCCCGGCGCGGATTGTGTGCGGGCACTGGACTACAGGCGACCGCGGGGCACACGTGTGGGCGGAGTTCTATTTGCCCAACTACGGCTGGGTGCCTGCCGACCCAGCGGCCGCTGAACAGACCAACCCCCGCCAGGCGACCGCGGAGGTGCTCAAGAAATACTTTGCCCACTTGGACAATGAGCGGATCATCATTTCCAAAGGGAGCAACATACCCCTCTGGCCGAGGGTCACCGGCAAGTGGCTCAAGGACTTTGGCCTGGAGGCAAACGGGGTCTCCAGGTTCATGCTCATTTCGGACTTTGCCCTGGAAGGACTGGAGGGCAAAGTGCGGCACAGTTTCACCTGGTCATTCGAAGAACGGTTCTGAAGCGACAAGCGGAGAGCGTGGATGCAGCCATTGGTAGAATGTGTGCCCAACTTTAGCGAGGGAAGGAATCGCGCTGTCATTGATGCCATTACGCGTGAGATTGCAGATACCGAGGGGGTGAAGCTCCTTGATGTGGATCCAGGTGCCGATACCAATCGCACCGTGGTGACCTTCGTCGGCACGCCGGAGGCGGTACAGGAGGCGGCCTTTCGAGCGATCAGGCGGGCGGCGGAGCTCATCGACATGCGCAACCACCGAGGTGAACACCCCCGCTTGGGTGCCACGGATGTCTGTCCGTTTGTCCCCTTGTCGGGGTGCACCATGGCCGATTGTGTGGGTTTGGCCCGACAACTGGGGGCTCGGGTGGGAGAGGAATTGGGCATCCCGGTATACCTCTACGAGGAGGCTGCCACTCGCCCGGAGCGGAAGAACTTGGCCGACATCCGCCAGGGGGAATATGAGGGGCTGCCCGAGAAGCTGAAGGACCCCGCATGGGTGCCGGATTTTGGGCCGGCGGTGTTCAATCCTAAGACTGGGGCGACGGTAATCGGTGCCCGGGAGTTCTTGATCGCCTACAACATCAATCTGAACACCCGCGACCGTCGCTTGGCGCAGGAGATTGCCCTTAACATCCGCGAGAGCGGGCGGCTGCAGCGCGACGCTGAGGGCAACATCCTTCGCGACGAACACGGCAATCCGGTGCGCAAGCCTGGCAAGTTCCAGGCCGTCAGGGCGGTCGGTTGGTACATTCCCGAGTACAAGCAGGCGCAGGTGTCCATCAATCTGGTGAACTACAAGGTTACGCCGCCACACGTGGTGTTCGATGAGGTATGCAGAGAGGCGGAACTGCTTGGCCTGCGCGTGACCGGCAGCGAGTTGGTGGGGCTGATCCCCTTGCAGGCGCTGCTCATGGCCGGCCGCTACTACTTGGAGAAGCAGGGCAAGTCGCCTGGTTTGCCGGAGAAGGACCTGGTTGATATCGCCGTACGCTCGCTCGGGCTCAACGATATCTCGCCGTTTGTACCTGAGAAGAAGATCATCGAATACCAAGTGGGCGAACGGCGAGGCCCATTGGCGAAGATGACGGTGGCCGACTTTGCCGATGAGCTTTCCACGGATTCGCCCGCCCCGGGTGGGGGAAGCGTCGCCGCACTGGCAGGAGCGCTTGCTGCAGGTCTGGCGGCAATGGTGGCCAATCTCAGCGTGGGCAAGAAAGGGTACGAGAGCGTGGCGAGTGAGCTAAGGGACGTGGCTACCAAGGCGCAGGAGCTTAAGGACGCCCTGCTGACCGCAGTTGACGAGGACTCGCGCGCCTTCAATCGGGTGATGGAGGCCTTTGCCCTTCCGAAAAAGAGCGAAGCGCAGCAAGCAGCTCGCCAAGATGCCATCCAGGAGGCGACTCGCCTGGCCACGCAGGTGCCGCTGCAGGTGATGCAGCACGCGGTGAGCACCTTGGAATTGGCAGTGGTGGTGGCCGAGAAGGGGCTGGCAAGCGCCGTCAGCGATGCCGGAGTGGCGGCTATCATGGCCAGAGCCGCAGCCGAGGGGGCGGCTCTCAACGTGCGCATCAATCTGGGCTCCCTGGCAGACGAGAGCTTTGTGGCCGCCAGCAAAGCGTCGGCCGAAAGCCTGCTCGCTGCGGCGAGAAACCTCGCCTCGAACGTCTTGAGCGTCGTGGAACAAAAGCTCTCTTGAGGACCCGTTTGGTCGATGAATGTCTACCGCCTGGCGTCGGTGCTGACGGTGGCATACGCCCTGGCCTTGACCGCGTCTGGGTGTCACTCCGGTCGCCGGCAGGTTACGGCGCAGGTGGAACTGACTGCGCCGTGGGTGCTCGACAGCCTCAGGGCTATGCCGGGCTTGAGCCTGCTGGAGGTCAAAGGGCGGAGCGCTGTGGTTCGCCTGAGCGAGCGGCAGTTTCTCTCCCTGAGCCAGCGCGGGTACGAAGTGGCCTTGGTGGTTCGCCTCCGCGAAGCACCGTCCATTCCTTCCTGGTACCCGCGGGCCGGCGAAATCGAGGCGCGGCTCGCGCAGCTGGCTGCGACGTTTCCGCACCTGGCGGCGATGCATCGCATCGGCCGTAGCAGTGGGGGCCAGTACCCCATATGGGCCCTCAAGGTGTCGGATCACGCAGCGGAGCGAGAGGACGAGCCGGCGGCCCTTTTCTACGGTGGACTGCACGCGCAGGAACCGCTCGGGGTGGTCGCGTGCCTTGCGTTGGCCGAGGAGCTTTGTCGGCGATATGGGGTGGATAGCGCAGTCACAGACATTGTGGACAGCCTGGAAATCTGGCTTGTGCCCCTGCTCAACCCCGAAGGGTATGAGCTAGTGCTAAGTGGGCGAATAGGCTTTCCGTGGTGGCGCAAGAATCTGCGCGACAATAACGCCAGCGGGGCCTTCGAGCCAGAGTACGATGGCGTAGACCTGAATCGCAACTTTGGATTCAACTGGGACCAGGGTGGCAATGACGACCCGAGCAGCTGGTACTACCGGGGGCCACACCCGTTTTCGGAGCCGGAGACTGCTGCATTGGAGAGCCTGGCGGTGGCCCAGCGTTTTGTAGTCGGCCTTGGTTTTCATAGCCACGGCCGCAAGGTTCTCTATCCGTGGAGCAATGCCCCCGAGCCCCCGGACGGGAAGTTGCTCCGTCGACTGGCTGAGGATCTGGCCAGGTGCATGCGCCCATGCGGCGGGAGCTATGGCCTCCTGCCACTCAATGGGCGCTGTGGACAAAGCTCGGTGTGGCTCTACGGCGCCATGGGCACACTGGATTTCACCGTGGAGCTGGGGACCGAGTACTTTCCGGACGAGGAGGCGGCACAAAGGGAGGTGCGTTGCGCTATAGCGGCGGGCATTCAGCTGTTGGGGCGCCTTGCTGGACCGGGGGTGCGCGGACGAGTGAGCGATGCCCACACGGGGAGGGCGCTCCAGGCCCGGGTCTTCATCGCCGGCATGGAGAGCGACACTGTCTGGCCGCGCATGACTGATCCTGAGACTGGCCGCTTCTACCGGCTGCTGGAGCCCGGCACGTACCAGCTTCATGTGCAAGCAAAGGGCTACCGGCCGGTGCGACGGCAGGTACGCGTGGCAGATGGAACTTTGGTAGACGTGGTGGTCGAACTGGAGCCAGAGGGCGGTGCTTGAGCCACTGATCCTGCGCCGGCACTGCTGCCGATCACAAGCGGAGCAGGCACTGGATCGTCAACCTCCCCTGCCCTTTGACTGCGTCGGTATTGGTGTCTGCGCCGTTGACCACATCTCTTTGGTAGCACGTTACCCGCAGGCGAACGAAAAGACCGAGGCGCTGGCCTACGTGGTGCAAGCCGGAGGACCGGTCCCCACTGCCTTGGCGACCGCTTCATCCTGGGGAGCGCGCTGCGCCTACATCGGCAAAGTGGGGAACGACGCGGACGGGGACTTTGTTCTGCAACAACTTGCTCGCTTCGGTGTGGACACCAGCATGGTGGTACGCGCCAAACGCGGTTTCACCCCGCGGGCGATGATCTGGGTGGACCAGAGCACTGGGCAGCGCAGCGTGGTGCTCAATCGACCGCCGCGCTTTGGCCTGACTCTGAAAGACGTAACCCGGCGCCAGGTCTTGCGCGGCCGCATTCTGCATCTAGATGGACGGGACACCAAGGTGGCCCTGGCCGCAATCCGCTGGGCCAGACGTGCTGGCCGGATGGTCGTGTGTGATCTCGGCAGCCTGCGGGAGGAGAGCGAGCTCCTTTTGCAGCAGGTGGACTATGCAGTGGTCTCCAGCACCTTTGTGCGCCAACTTTTTGGGGAGTGCGAGCTTGCTGCCTCCGCACAACGCCTCCTACGACTCGGACCTCGGGTTGCGGTGGTGACCGCCGGGGAGCAGGGGTGCTGGTGGGCCACGCGCGAGGGGCTATTCCACCAACCAGCCTTTGCCGTCGAGGTGGTGGACACCACCGGAGCTGGCGACGTCTTTCACGGTGCCTTTCTTTTCGGTCTGAGCCGTGGATGGGAACTCGCCCGCGCGATGCGGTGGGCAAGCGCTGCCGCCGCCCTGAAATGCAGGAAGCTCGGCGGCCAGGCAGGCATACCCACACTCGCAGAGGTGAAGCGTCTGGTGGGCGAGGCTGATGCAACACCGGCCCACCTCGCGGTAGGAGAGACACTGAGGGGTGCAGGGGTACGCACGACAGCCCGCCGAGCTGAAAAGGGCGATGAGCACGGGACAGCCGGCGGCAGAAATCGCGGGCCTGTGCAGGTTTGACCCAGCGGGCACGCTGGATAGTGGCCAAAGTGCAGTCACAAAAGTAACGAGGAGCAGAAATGCGAGGAGAGATGAAGAAGTGGACGATCCTAACCGTGGCCGCCTGTGTGGCGATTGCGCTGGTGGCGAACAGCTGTGGCCCAAAGGAGACAACGGTACGCGAAGGGATCCCTTGGCTTAATGACCTCACGCAGGGTATCGCCGAGGCCAAGGCGCACGACAAGCCCCTCATGGTTAGCTTCGGCGCCACCTGGTGCCCATGGTGCAAGGCTATGGACGACTCTACCTTCCGCGATCCCGAGGTCATTCAGAAGGCCGGACAATTTTTGGCGGTGCGCATCGACGTGGACAAGCAGGGCGACATCGCTAACAAGTACAACGCTAACGCGCGCAAGTACAACGGCGTCGGCATTCCTAACGTGCTCTTTATGACTGCGGAAGAACAGAGATTGCTCCACGCGATCGGCTATCGGGGACCTGGGACCTTTCTTGCAGTTATGGATTCGGCGCTGGCCCTTTACCGGCAGTAGCACGATCGGTTTTGTTTAGATGGGTAGCTGGTGTTAGTCAAACCACCAAGGAGTGGGAGAATGAGAAGGAATAGCTTTGTACTCGCTGCTATGCTCATCACCTTGACCCTCGGAGCCACTGCCTGGGCGCAGAGGGTGGGCAGGATCGTCTACGTCAATGCGGAGAGCGAAAACCTGCGCGCTCAGCCCGCTGGCCAAATCCTCGGCAAGGTCAACCAGGGCACACCCCTGGAGGTGCTCGAGGAGACGGACAAATGGATGCGTGTCCAGCTGACCGCCTGGATCTGGAAGGCCTCGGTGAACTACACGCGACCCTTCGACAAGACCACTGCGTTGCGGGCGCTGCACATCCTGGTCAAAACCAGAGCCGAGGCAGAGGAGATTCTGCGCCAGCTCCGCGAAGGTTCTGACTTTTCGGAACTGGCCAAGAAGAAATCAATCAGCCCCACCGCTCAGTCTGGCGGCGACCTCGGATACTTCGATCCTCAGGACTTTGACCCAGCCTTTGCCCAGGCGATTACGGCCCTCAAGGTCGGCGAGATAAGCGACATTGTCGAGACCAAGATCGGCTTTTCCATTTTCAAGCGGCTTAAGTAAGTGGCCGAGAGGGAGGGGCGGAGCGAGGGTGCAGGTAATGAGGGGCCGGACGGGCCCTGGCACGTTACAGGCAGACAAGAAGGCGGTATCCTCACAGGGCAGAGAAGGGGGATTTGTTCACTGAATGGAATTTTTCTCTTGACTTTTGGCCATGGGGTGGTTATATTATCACAGCCGTTATGGGCCTTCATGGGCCCTATTCCGTCCTTTCGGTGGGAGGTTCGCTACGCGCCGAGCGATCACATCTTTTTACCCTCGCGACTGCTTCCAGGCACGGCAAGGGGTGCGAAGGGGGTGGTGCACCCCAAAACCGGGTCGTCCAGGAGGAGCTCACCGTCAACCATACAAGGGAGTATCACACATGAGCATGAGAGTCGCCTTAGCGGGGATGTTGCTGGCGGCGTGCAGTCTGGTCTTTGCGGGTACTACCGGCAAGATCGCGGGAGTGGTGACCGACGCCGAGACCGGTCAGCCGCTGCCGGGGGTGAATGTCATCATTGAAGGCACCACCATGGGGGCCGCCACCGCCTTAGATGGCCACTATGTGATCCTCAACGTGCCGCCTGGCGTCTACACCCTGCGTGCCACCATGATCGGCTATACCGCCGTCACCGTCACGGACGTGCGGGTGAAGATCGACTTGACCACCACCCAGGATTTCAAGCTCTCGCCTCAAACCCTGATGGGTCAGGAGGTGGTGGTGGTGGCGGAACGACCGGTTGTGCAGGTAGACGTGGCTGCCACCCAAAAGAACGTCACGGCAACCGAGATTACCGCGCTTCCGGTAGCCAAGGTGACCGATGCCATTGGCCTGCAGGCGGGCGTGACCTCGGGCTTGGGTATCCGAGGGAGCGGCTCCGACCAGGCGATCTTTATGGTCGATGGCGTGGTGCTGCGCGATGAGCGCGACAACCGGCCCATCACCGGTGTTCCGCTGAGCGCCGTGCGCGAGGTCTCGGTGCAAGTGGGTGGCTTTAGCGCCGAATACACCAACGTGCGCTCAGGCGTAGTGAACGTGGTGACCAGAGAGGGCGACCCCAAGGGCTACAGCGGTACGGTCACCTTCAAGATCAGGCCTCCGGGGCCAAAGCACTTTGGCATCTCCCCTTATGACCGCAACTCCTACTGGCTCCGGCCTTACCTGGACGATGCGGTCTGTTGGACCGGCACCAAGAACGGCGCCTGGGACCTCTACACACAACGCCAGTATCCGGAGTTCGACGGCTGGAACAAGGTCTCGGCGCTCACCCTGCAGGACGACGACCCCACCAACGATCTCACCCCACAAGGGGCACAGCAAGTCTTTCTCTGGGAGCACCGCAAGCAGGGCGATATCAAAGATCCTGATTATCTTTTTGACGCCGGCTTTGGCGGCCCGGTGCCCATCGTCGGCAAGTACTTGGGCAATCTGCGCTTCTTCGCATCCGGCCGGAGGGAAGAGGAGCAGTACCTGATTGAGCTCTCCCGCAAGTCGATCTTGGATCAGAGCTTCATGTTGCGTATGTCCTCGGACATTACCCCCTCCATGAAACTCTCCTTCATCGGCCTGTATGGAGAGACCTACGCGGTTTCCTCCAGCTTCTCGGGCGGCACTTCCTATTTCGAAACGGCCGAAGAGATAGCCGACCAGATGACCACTGGTAGCTTCACCGTGCCCACCCGTTATTACACCAACATCTACTGGTCGCCGACCTCGCGCTTTTATCACACCGCAACGCTCAAGTTCACCCACGTCATCAACCCCAGCACCTTCTACGAGGTGCAGCTGAAGCGCCAGGGCAAGAAGTACTACACGCGGCCGGGACGGTATCGGGATACTTCGAGGCTGTACGAGGTCTTTCCAGGCTATTACCTGGATGAGCGGCCGTTTGGGTTCTCCGAGGAGCCGATCTTTGGCATCGACGGCGTCTTCATTATGGGCGGACCGGTGAGCGTATCCAGGGACTACAGCCGCTTGGCCACGTACACGGCCCGCGCCGACCTGGTCAGCCAGGTAGATCGGCGTAACCAGGTGAAGGTTGGCACCGAGTTTGTGTACGATGTGTTTGACATGTCGTTCGGTCAGTATAACGCCTACCTCCCGGAAGGCAACACCTGGACACGAGTGGATCAGAACCCGTTCCGTGGCAGCATCTACGTCACCGACAAGATTGAGTTCGAGGGCTTTATCGCCAGCCTCGGCCTCGGCTTGGACTATAGTAACCCAAACGGCAAGTGGTTTGACGTGGATGCGTACGATCGGGGCTTTTTCTCTCAAGTCTACAGGGAGGAGCGGGAGTCGGAATACCGGACTAAGAAGGCGGAGACGCGCTGGACGTTGAGCCCGCGGCTGGCGATTTCCCACCCAATTACAGCCAGCTCCAAACTCTACTTCAACTACGGGCACTATCGGCAGATGCCGACCTCAGAGCGGCTTTATCGAGTGCAACGCTCCGCCATCAACGCAGTGGACTACATCGGCGATCCGACCATCCCGCTGGCCAGGACAGTCTCCTACGAGCTTGGCTACGACCATGCGTTGGCCAAGGACTATCTCCTGCACCTGTCGGCTTACTACAAGGACATCACGGATGAGGAGTACTGGGTCCGGTACCTCAGCTTTGACGGCAAGGTCAATTACTACAAACTGACCAACAACGCCTACGAAGACATCCGGGGCTTTGAGGTCGACTTGACCAAGCTATGGGGAAGCTGGCTGACGGGCGACGTCAACTACGAGTACCGAGTGGAAACCTCCGGTCAGTTCGGCCGAGGGTATATGTATGAGAACCCTGCCGACCAGCGGGAGTACGAGCGGAGAAATCCGGTGCAGTACAAGCCCCGTCCGCGGCCGCGCTTCAAAGCCTATGTGGACCTCCACACCCCGCCCACCTACGGCCCAGAGCTCATGGGGCAGAGGGTCTTGGGTGACTGGCACCTGAACCTGGTGGGCCGTTGGACTGCCGGGAGTTGGGACACTTGGAATCCCAACAATGTGCCCGGCATCACCTACAACGTCCAGTGGAAGGACTACTACAACGTTGACCTGAAGCTGTCAAAGGTCTTCCCCATCGGCAGATTCGATATCAAGTTCTTTGTGGACATCTACAACCTGTTCAACATCAAGCGCTTCTCCGGCGTGTCGCATGTGAACGTTTTCGATTACAACTACTACATGCAATCGCTCCATCTGCCTAAGGACATTGGGGACCCCTTGGGCTACCTGTACATCCCCGGCAATGACCGTCCTGGCGATTACCGCAAGGATGG
>JBBIKH010000128.1:0-601 GCA_037445575.1 bacterium | reverse complement strand
CGGTGGCCAATGGGTCATGGTGCCGGAGCCGAAGATCAAGAAGCTGCTGGATGACAAAGCCTACATCGACATGCCCAACCAGACGCACTTTACGTTCCTCAACCCGCGCAGCGTGTTCTTCGGCATCACCATTGACTTCCGGCTGTAGCAGGAAGCAGGACGCTTGACTAAGCAGAAGGGCATACCATGAAACGAACAGCTCACTGGCTTGGGGTAGCGACGCTGGTGCTGGCGCTTGTGCCTGGGGCGCTGCGCGCCGATGAGCCGAAGTGGATGGCGGTGGGGATGTTGCACGACTGGTTCTCCAGCGCCGGGTGCGAGATCGAGGTGGGGCGCCGTCACTTGGTCTCCGACCAGCAAGATGGCCTGCGCTGGCCGGCGCAATTCCTGTACCAGGACTGCAAAGCAGCGAAGGCGCTGTGGATCGGTGCTACCAACTATCCCGACCCTCTGGTGGGGGTGACTTTTAACTACAAGGTCGTCCATTGCGGTCCCCGGGTGCTGAACGAAGAGAGCGAGTTCATGCCGGTGACGTTCAAGATGTACGGCAAGTTCGAGCGCCCGTTGGTCCTGGTGGACGGCATTCCCGCCGGGGTAATTG
>JBBIKH010000127.1:0-10009 GCA_037445575.1 bacterium | reverse complement strand
AGGATCTACAATTACGCGCTAAGCAAAGGCATTCTCTTCAAGGAGCACACCCTCGTCTGGGGGAATCAACAGCCGGCCTGGCTTGCCTCCTTGGACTCTGCCCAGCAGCGGCAAGCGGTGGAGGAGTGGATCCGTCGCTTGGGGGAGCGCTACCCTTTGATGGCCCTGGTTGACGTGGTGAACGAGCCTTTGAATGCCCCGCCTGTGTACAAGGCAGCCTTAGGCGGGAGCGGACAGACCGGTTGGGACTGGGTCATCACTTCGTTTGCGCTGGCCCGGCAGTACTGCCCGCCTCAGGCGAAGCTGCTCATCAATGAGTACAACGTTCTGCACTCCACCACGCAGACCACCACGTACATCAACCTGATCACCCTGCTAAAAGATCGTGGTCTGATCGACGGGATCGGCATCCAGGGACATTACTTTGAGTTTCGAGGTGACATCTATCGCGGCAGCACTTACGTCTACGACATCAACACCATCAAGGCTAACCTTAATCGACTCGCGGATCTGGAGCTACCGATCTATATCACCGAATTTGACATCGATGAGCAGGACAATGCCGTGCAGCTTCAACAGTACCAGATCTACTTCCCCATTTTCTGGACCCACCCTGCGGTGAAGGGGATAACCCTATGGGGCTATTATGAGTACGACGTCTGGACAGCGCATCCCTACACCTATGTTATCGATTATTCGGGCAGAGACCGCCCGGCGATGCAGTGGCTAAAGACCTACGTACGGAGCCCGCTGCCCCCGGTGGCGATTTCACCGAACGGAGTCATAAATGTGCCGCGCAATCCCGAGTTGGTGTGGCACTCGTCGGAGACAGCGACCCAATATCGCGTTCAAGTAGCCATCACCAGCGCATTCGCCAACGTGGTGGTCGACACGGTGGTCAGCGACACATCTTTGCATGTCAGCTCATTGGCGGCCAACCAGCGCCACTTCTGGCGTGTGTGTGGAGTCAATCAGTACGGGAGCAGCGACTACTCGGCCACTGCCAGCTTCATGACCGGCGATTACTTTTTGGAAGTGGCGGAGCTGGAGAGCGGACCGCAAAGCTTTGCGCTCCTCCAGAACTACCCGAATCCATGCAATCCAAGTTCCACCATTGAGTTCTATCTGCCTGTGCCGTGCCACGTGCGCATGACGCTGTTCAACCTTTTGGGCCAGGAGGTGGGAACCTTGCTCGATGACGTTGTGCCGGCCGGGACGCACAAGGTGCAGGTGTCCTCGGAGGATCTAAAGCCAGGGATTTATTTCTACAAGCTGGCGGCAGGTCCGTTCACGAAGACGAGGAGGATGGTGGTGGTGAAATAGGAAAGCAGATAGGCCTACTCCTCGTTCTGGTGGACGCTGGCTGGTCTTGACAAGAGGGATTTGAGGTAAAGGGAGGCGCAATGACCCGATCGCAACGTGTGGCAGTTCTTGGCATGCTTGTGAGTTGCCCTTTGCTCCTGGCGCAAGGTGAGCAGCGGCCGGATGAGTCGTGGACTGACTACGTCGCCGTCGCATACGATATCATTCCCAACGTCGTCTACGCGACGGCCAGCAATGTGGACCTGAAGCTGGACCTCTACCTGCCAAAAAGCCGCTCTAAACCGCGACCCGCAGTGTTGCTCTTCCACGGCGGGGGCTGGGTGGCAGGACAAAAGGAGCGGAATGTCCTCTGGCTCCTCCCGTACTTGCGACTTGGCTGGGCGGCCGTCAACATCGAGTACCGGATAGCACGGAATGCCTTAGCGCCGGCGGCGGTGGAGGACTGCCGCTGTGCCTTGCGCTGGGTATGGGTGCATGCGCCGGAGTACGGGATCGACCGCAAGAGACTCGTCCTAACCGGAACCTCCGCCGGAGGGCACTTGGCGCTCATTACCGGCATGCTGCCGCAGTACTCGCCATTTGATCGGCAGTGCCCAACTGAGGGCAATGTGCGCTGGAATAGCGCCCAGGAGCCGGCGGTGAGCGCTGCTGCCATCGTCAACTGGTTCGGCATCACGGACGTGGCGGAGCTTCTGCAGGGGCCCCATGCCAAACACTATGCAGTTGAGTGGTTCGGCAGCATGGCTGAGCGAGAGGAGCTGGCAAAGCAGGTCTCGCCGATCACCTACGTGCGAAAGGGTGTGCCTCCGGTAATTACAATTCATGGGAGTGAGGACGATATAGTGCCCTATGGGCAGGCGCAGCGCCTGCACGCGGCCCTCGAAGCCGCCGGAGTGCCCAACAAGTTGGTGACCATCAGCGGAGGCAAGCACGGTGACTTTGACCAGGAGACGATGGTGCGGAGCTTTGCCGAGATCCGTGCGTTCCTCCGCCTGATTGGGGTACTCGAGCCATAGCCGAAACGCCGGGCACGAGCGCACTTGTGCCCTTAGGGGCGCAGGGACCCGCCGGAAAGGGCCACGCTCCCTCCTGAGCCAGCCGGACCAGAATAGCGGTAGAACCACTCCCGAGCGCACAGTCCGCACGCATGACGAGCTCACCGGAGACCACGATGACGCGGACTTTCAGGGCCTTGAGGGGTACAAGCCTGAGGGTCCTCTTGCCGCTGGCGACCCTCCTGTTTTCCACAGGCGCCCACGCGCAAAAACACACGCTGGACGTACCGAGCGATATCCTCCCGCAGCAAGGGAACCTCAACGCGGCAATCCGGGCAGCCGTCGCCGCGGGGACCTTGTCGCAAAAGGTCTTTCGGTTACAGCCGGGTGGGGTTTACGTGCTCACGGAAACCATCGTAGTCCCCGCAGGGGAACATCTGGAAATCATCGCGCCGGAGCCCGGCACCACCCAGGATGCCGCTCCGCCGCAGATCCTGTGGACGGCCGACCCCGGCCTCGACAGGCGCTGCAGCTTCCGAGTGGAGGGAGGCATCGGGCTGCAGAACGTCTGGCTCTTCTATGCCGACGTGCAAGCAGCGCGGGTCGGGACCACCTTGCTGATCGAAGGGGATCCCGGGGTGGAGGCGAGCTACGCGCACTTCAAGGGCGTGATGTTCGACTTTTCCGGATGCCCGGACAACGCAGGCGCCTCCGTCAGCGTGGCATGCCGGCATTTTTGCAGCACATTTGAGAATTGCTACTGGAAGAACTGCGTGGATGGGCATTTCCAATACTATGGGCGGGCCGTATCGTTTCCCTGGGACGAAGAACAGCGGGGCGAGCCCTCTAACTGGCACATCGACAGCCTCGTATTCGAGAACTGTACCTTCGCGAACCTCGGGCACGTGTTTACCCCCCACACGAGATCCGGCGGCAGCTACGCCGACTATGTCAAGTTCAACCATTGCACATTTCTGAACATCGCGTTGAAGCCTTTGGAGATGGGATGGTGGCACGAACTCACCATGACCAATTGCCTTTTCGTGAACTGCTGCATGTCCGGCCACATCCCTGCGCAAGGGAGCGTCCACGGGGCGATCTTTCGGATCGACAGCACGTCGGAGTTCTGCTTCGGGGTTCCGTTTCGCGAGCAAGAGCGCCGCATCCTTCTTGCGTACAACGGTTTCTTCACCGAGCCGTGGCTACCGGACTGGATGAGAAACAACGACATGGCCATCCGTTATTGCGCCGAGGGCAAGCGCGATCTGGTTCCGGTCCCTCAGCCGATGCTCGGGCTGAAGACGCTGTGGTTTTTCGATGCTGTGGACCCTACCACGGGGTAGAAGCTCTTTCCCTTCATCCATAGGGCGTGCTTGTATGACTCCATCGATCCAGGCTTCCTCTGTGCCCCTACCGACACGACTGCGATAAAGGAGTTCCTGTACCACAAGTGGTACACCGGCCAGGATCGCCAGTGGGCGTGGAGACCAGAGCACTCCCTCTTGCGCCGGTGGCCGCCGGAGGAGAACCTCGCCTACGTCAACTCGACCTTGCTGGCCGCGGGAATGGCTGGTTTCCCTCTAGGCGACCTTTGCCACTGGTTCGCGGAGCACTACCCGAGCTGGCTCAGTCAAAAGGACGTCGAGGATGAGCGGATAGCGCGAATGCTCACCCTGGGCCCGGCCAGCGTAAACGGAGCAAGACTTTCCTCCCTACCATCGTCCGTAGTGCTGCACCAGAACTATCCCAACCCGTTCAATGCAAAGACCAGCGTCCGCTTCTTCATCTCGGAGAGGAAGCAGGTCAAGGTCTCCCTTTGCAATGTCGCGGGGATGCGCGTGGCGGCGTTGGAGGACCAGCAGGTGGACGCGGGGGAGCATGAGATGGTGCTGGACGGGACGAATTTGCCTTCAGGGGTGTACCTCATCTTCTTGGAGGCGGCCGGCCTGCGGCTCAGCAGAAAGGCGTTGCTGGTGAAATAAGGGGTGTGAGCGCCCGCACAGCTCGTGTGGCGGGCCACAGGGCCAGTTACCCTGGGCCCACGCTGCTGGCTTGTGCGGGCGCGTGCGAGGACCTCAGTCTCCCGCGCGCGATGCTGCTGCGCCCGCTAACTTGTCCTCCGGCCGGAGCGCAGCGCCTTGGTGCTTGTGGCGCAAAGGCCCAGAAGCCACCTCCACAGCCTGGGGCGAGTTGAAAGCGGTAAGGGTGCTCTCCACCAGACGCATCTGCGTTAAGGAGAGAAGGAAGGAGAGGGTCGACTCCGCACCTTGGTTGAGGTTGATGCGGTCCACGTGCAGGGCGTCGTGGCAGCCACCGGTGTTGGGGTCATACACCGACATCCCCAGGTCATTGCGCCCCAGAAACCATTCGAAGGCCTTGCGAGCTTCATCGTACCAGAATAGATCGTCGGTGGCAAGGTACGCCTCAAGGCACGCGGCAGTCATGGACTGGGCCTCCAGCGGCTGCTGATCGAATCGAGCCCTCTTACCCCCGCGAGGATAGAAGCCGTCTGAGCCGATGGGGGCAAAGTGACCAGCCTTGGCCGTTTGCACTTCCACCAACCAGCGCAGGGAAGTGAGCCCAATGTCCAGTGCCTCCTTGTCCGGCAGCCAGCGCCCGACCTGGATAAGGGCCTGCGGCAGCTTGCCATTGTCGTAGGTGAGCACCTGTTCGAACCATTGCCAATCCGGAGCGGCATTGTCCCGGTACAGGCGTACCAGACGGGCGCTCAGTTCGCAACGCACACGATGAACGCGCCGGTCGCCGCGGAGTCGACGGCAGTACTCGTTGATACCCAACAGGGCCGTTGCCCAGGCGCGGGGAGAGGTGAGCTCTGTCAGAGTGGGCAATGCCTTTTCGAACAAGGGGAGTGCCCACATCTGCAGGGAGCGACGATGCGACCTGCCAATGCACGTGCCCAAGGCCCATAGTACCCGCCCTTGACAGTCGTCGGAACCTTCTTCCTCTTGCCAGCGTCGGTCGTAGCTCATGAAGTTGCGGAAGCGGCGCCGGTTTTCGTTGTAGGCGTACTCGATAAACGCGGCACAACGCACCGCCAGTTCGGCCACCTCTGGGCGGTTGACGCCAGCCTCCTCAAGCAACACCATGAGCAGCAGCGCGCGGGCGTTGTCGTCGGTGCAATAGCCCGTGGTCAAGTGCGGGATGGAAAAGCGCGCGTGCTGGAGTACGCCTGTGGAGTCGGTCATTCTTAGCAGGTGATCAAGCTTGATCCCCGGTAGCCCTACGCGCTCTTCCTCAAGGGTCTTGACTAGGAATGGCCGTGGCTTGCGCAGGCGGCTCATCCGCGCCTTTTGCAACGACTCCACGTGCAAGTGCGCGATGTTGCTCCACACCATCTCCCGGCCAAGCATGTAGGCGCGCTTGCGCATAGCATGCCGGCGCGGCTCGTCCTGCAGGAGTGCAATCACCTCACGGGCAATTGCCGTTGGGTCATTGAACGGCACCAGCACGCCGCGGCCATCGGCCAGTAGTTCCTCAGCATGCCAATAGGGCGTGGAGACCACCGCCTTGCCGCAGCCAAAGGCGTAGGAAAGCGTACCAGAGGTGATCTGCGCAGGGTTCAGATAGGGGGTGATGTACACGTCAGCCGCGCCAAGGAATTCCTTCAACTCCTCAATGTCCACGAAGCGATTGTAGAAGATGACGTGCCTCTTGATGCCCAACTCGCGCGCCAGGCGCTCGAGTCCCAGGCGGTAGGCCTCGCCCTCGCGACGCAATAGATTGGGGTGGGTTGCCCCCAGGACGATGTAAACCACATTGGGGACGGCCGCAAGAATGTCAGGCAAGGCCTTTAGCACGTTTTCGATACCCTTATTGGGGGAAATGAGGCCAAAGGTGAGCAACACAAACTTGCCCTCTACCCCGAACTGGTCTTTGTAGAAGTTGGGGTCCACAAAGGGCATGTCGGGTATACCGTGGGGAATGACGTCGATTTTTTCTGGGGCTATCCGGTACACAGTTGTCAGCAACTCCTTGCCCTTCTGACTCATGACGATCAATCGTGCCGAGAGGGAGGCAAGCTCCCTCATGACCCGGAATTGGTTGGCTTCCGGCGTTTCCAAGACAGTGTGGAGGGTTGTGACCACAGGCATGTGGAGGGACCGTAGCAGGGCCAAAATGTGCGCCCCAGCCTCTCCCCCAAAGATGCCGAATTCGTGCTGTAGGGAGACCACGTCGCAGTTACTGAAATTCAAAAAGTCGGCAGCTCGATGATAGTCGTCGATATCCTGCTCGGCCAGCTCGAACCGCACTTCAGGTGGATAGTCATAGCCACTTTCCATGTCGTTCACCGGCACGATCAGCGTCTCGGTCTTTGGGTACTGGGACGCGATCGCCCGACAAAGGTCGTAGGTAAACGTCGCAATGCCGCACTGGCGCGGAACGCAGGTGCCCAAGAACGCGATCTTTTGCAGTCCTTCTCTCTTGTCCATAGCTCCCTCCCCGTCGTTTCATTTTCTGCCGTTCCTACATACTCACTAAAATGCCTCTTGGTTGCAACAGAGGAGATGGCCTCTGGTCGGAAGAGAACGCAAAATTGCTATTGACTGGGCGGCGGCAAGTTAGTATATTCGGACACATTTTGCGGGTGCAATGAGGAGGAAGGGCCATGAGACTTGCTGCTCCCACAGATCTACGCTGTGAGTATCTTGCCAATCCCATCGGTATCGACGTTGTTCAGCCGCGGTTCTCCTGGATAGTGCAGCCTGTGCGTCGTGGACAACGCCAATCTGCTTACCAAATTATCGTCGGCAGCTCAATGGAGGAGGTGGAGCGTGGGGTAGGTAACATGTGGGACACCGGCCCAGTGGAGAGTGACCAGAGCTATCACATAGTCTATGGCGGACCTGCCCTAGCTTCCACGCGTCGCTACTTTTGGCGCGTGCGCTGCTGGGACGAACGGGGACAAGTGAGCGGTTGGAGCGAGCCGGCGTATTTTGAAATGGGCCTCCAACCCAACGAGTGGCGTGCCGTGTGGATCGGCAAGGGATCCGGCGAGGAGTTCCAGACCAAGATGCCTCAGCTCTTTGGCAAGGAGCTGAGCGCCGGAGTGCACGCGCGACCGCCCTACTTTCGCAAGGAGTTCAGCTTGCCTGCGGGCGTGCTGCGAGGGCGGGTGTACGTGTGTGGCTTGGGGTACTATGAGCTCCGCCTCAACGGCCGAAAAGTGGGCGATCGCGTGCTGGACCCACCCCAGACCGACTTTCATAAGCTTGCGCTCTATTCCACCTATGACATCACCGGCCAGCTTGGTCCCAAGAACGCTTTTGCCGTAATTCTCGGCAATGGGCGGCATATCAAGGCGTTTGGGTTTGGCCATCCGCGCTTCATCCTCCAGGCCCACATTTGGCTTGCCGATGGCAGTGAAATGGTGATCATCAGCGACCCCAGCTGGAGCACAGCGTACGGCCCACTGCTGGAGGATGGCATGTATCACGGGGAGCGGTACGATGCCAGGCTGGAGATGCCGGGGTGGGACCAGCCGGGCTTTGACGACCGGCGCTGGGAGAAGGCCGTGGCTGTGGATGGTCCGCCGCTGGCGGCACAGATGATGCCGCCCATCCGCGTCACCGAGACCAGGCGCGCGCACGCCGTGGGCAGTCCGAGCCCGGGCGTGTATGTGTACGATTTTGGTCAGAACTTTACCGGCTGGGCAAGACTGCGGGTGAGCGGTCCGCGCGGAGCCGAGGTGCGCCTGCGCTACGCAGAGCTCCTGCACAGCGACGGTCAGATCAACACCGCCCCGAACCAAAATGCCGAGGCTACCGACGTCTACGTGCTCATGGGGGAGGGCACCGAGTACTATGAGCCCCGTTTCACCTACCATGGCTTCCGCTACTTGGAGGTGACGGGGTTTCCAGGGGTTCCCACGCTCGAGGACCTCGAGGGGTGCGTCGTCCACTCGGACGTGGCATTGACTGGGGCGTTCCATTGTGGCAACCAGCTGCTCAACCAGATCCATCGCAACATCCTATGGGGCCAGCGCTCGAACCTGATGAGCATCCCCACCGATTGCCCCCAGCGCGATGAGCGTCACGGTTGGATGGGGGATGCCCACCTTTCGGCCGAGGAGGCCATCCTCAACTTTGACATGGCTGCCTTTTACACCAACTTTCTGCGCAACATTCAACAGGCACAGCAGGAAGATGGAAGCGTGCCGAACATTGTGCCGGCGTACCTGCCTTTTTCCTATCCCGCTGATCCGGCGTGGGGTTCGGCTTACAACCTTATTGCCTGGCACCTGTACAACTACTACGGTGATCGCCGTATTTTGGAGGAGCACTATCAGGGGCTGAAAAAGTATGTGGAGTTTCTGGGCCGACATGCCGAAAACCATATCATCCGTTCCCTGGGCAAGTACGGGGACTGGTGCCCACCGGGGAGTATTTTCCCCAAGAAAACTGGCCTCGACTTGACCTCCACCTGGTACTACTACTACGACCTGGTGCTGCTTGCCAAAGCAGCCCATGCGCTCGGCATGACGGACGAGGGGAACCACTACCAGGAGCTGGCCGAAGAGGTGCGGCAGGCGTTCAACCGGGAGTTCCTTGAGGAGGACCAGTATCAAGCCAAAAGGCTGAGCCCCCTGGACAAACTCCCCGACCAAACCTCCAACGTCCTGCCGCTCTTCCTCGACATGGTGCCGGAGGAGAAGAAGGCTGAGGTCATGGGCAAGTTGGTGCACAGCATTGTGGTCGACCACGATTGTCACCTGGATACCGGCATTTTGGGCACTTGCTACCTGCTCGATGTCCTCACCGACAATGGCCAGGCGGAGTTGGCGTACACCGTGGCCGCGCAAGAGAGCTATCCCAGCTGGGGTTACATGGTCCGCCAGGGGGCGACGACCTTGTGGGAGCGATGGGAGAAGATCGCGAGCCGGGGCATGAACTCGCAGAATCACATTATGCTGGGGAGCGTGGACGCCTGGTTCTATCGCGCGCTGGCGGGGATCCGCTGTGCGGCGCCAGGATGGAAGGAGATCGTGATCAAGCCCCACCTGTGTGGCGACCTCGCCTTCGCGGCCGGACGGGTGCAGACTGTGCTGGGGCTCGTCGAGGCGGCCTGGGAGCGGCGTGGCCAGTCGGTTGCACTGTGGGTACGAATCCCTGTTGGGGCTGAGGCGCAGGTCTACCTGCCTCCGTGCGGTCCACGCCCGACAGTGGTGGAAAGCGGCAAGCCCCTCATGAGGAAGGGCAGAAGAGCTGAACGCTTGCCCCAAGGGGTAAGCGACGTGCAGATGGACGGGGAACGCCTGATGGTCAGGGTGGCGAGCGGTCTATACGCCTTCGTGTGCCAGCCGTAATGGCAGCAGCTCATTGGAGTGCGCCGAAGACGAAATGGAGGAAGGACGGTCATGCGTATCTTCGTGCCGGGACGAATCTGCCTGTTTGGCGAACACAGCGATTGGGCCGGCGGTTACCGACGGATCAACGCCGCCCTGGAGAAGGGTTACACCCTGATCACGGGTACCAACCAGGGCATCTATGCTGACGTGCAACCCCATCCCACCAAGCTCATTGTCCGGGCAACCCTGGAGGACCGAACGCGCAAGGGTCCCTTCGAGGTGCCCATGGACAAAGCCGCGCTTCTGGAAGAGGCAGAGAAGGGGGGATTCTTCAGCTATGCAGCTGGGGTGGCCTACCAGGTGCTCACTCATTACCGTGTGCGCG
>JBBIKH010000126.1:0-10071 GCA_037445575.1 bacterium | reverse complement strand
ATCTACAAGCTGCACGTGGTGGTGATCCCCACCAACGAACCGGTGCGGCGCATCGACTACGAAGACAGCATCTATCGAACCAAGCGCGAGAAGTACAATGCGGTAATCGAAGAGATTGCCGCCATGCATGCGGCACGACGGCCGGTGTTGGTGGGCACGGTGTCGGTGGAAGTGTCTGAGACCCTGAGTCGTATGCTCAAGCGGCGGGGCATTCCGCACAACGTGCTGAACGCCAAGCACCATCAGCGCGAGGCCGAAATTGTAGCACGCGCGGGTCAGCCTGGAGCAGTGACCATTGCCACCAATATGGCCGGCCGCGGCACCGACATCAAACTGGGTGCAGGAGTAGTCAAGCACCCCAACTGTGCACTGGTGCGCCCCGACCCTGGTTCTGAACCGTGCCCTTACCTGGAAGAGTACGATTGCTACAATCAAGTGCCCTGCGGTCTGCACATCTTGGGCACCGAACGCCACGAGGCGCGGCGCATTGACCGCCAGCTCAGGGGACGTGCAGGACGGCAAGGCGACCCGGGCTCCTCCCGCTTCTACCTTTCCCTTGAGGATGACCTCATGCGCCTGTTCGGTTCCGAGCGCATCGCCAGCATCATGGACAGGCTGGGGGTGCAAGAGGGCGAGGTCATCACCCATCCCATGGTGTCAAGGTCCATCGAGCGGGCGCAAAAGCGCGTCGAGGAGCACAACTTTGACATCCGCAAGCACCTGCTCGAATACGACGACGTGATGAACCAGCAACGGGAGGTGGTCTACAACCGGCGCAACCATGCGCTCAGCGGCCAGAACTTGCGCGAAGATGTGCTGGAGATGATGGAAGAGGTGATCGAGGATCGGGTGGAGGAGCACACCGCCGCCAGCCCGTACCCGGAAGACTGGAACTGGAACGGCCTCAACCAGGACCTGCGGCGGGTCTTGCTGACCACGGTCAGCCGGGAGGAGTTCAGTGGCGACCGCATCTCGCGCGAGGAGCTTATCGACAAGATTCGCAGCAAGGCGATGGCCCTCTACGAGGCCAAGGAGAAGGCGCTGGGCCCGCCCCTGATGCGTCAGTTGGAGCGGTTTGCCATCCTGCGTGCTATCGACGAGCAGTGGCGCGATCACCTCTATTCCATGGATGTGATGAAAGAGGGGATTGGGTTGCGCGCCTATGGCCAGAAGGACCCGCTCATTGAGTACAAGAGCGAGGCATTCAAGATGTTCTCGGAGATGCTGGCGCGCACCAACGAGGCGGTATTGGAGATGGTCTTCAAGGCCCAGCTGCAGGTGGCCCCGCCGGTGATGCGCCGCATGCCGGTGCAGGTGAGCGCCACCCATGCCTCGACTACTGGCATGGGGCTGCATCAGGCGCCAACAGGCGAAGGCGCGCCAGGGCAGGTGAAGCGACAGCCGATCCGCGTTGCCCAAAAGGTGGGTCGCAACGACCCCTGCCCGTGTGGCAGCGGCAAGAAGTACAAAAAGTGCTGCGGCGCAGGCGTCTCCTGACCCCGGGCATGAAACTTGCGCTTGCCCAGACGCCGGCCAAGAAAGCTCTTGTATTTGGCGAGATTTGTTGTATATTTCTCAGTGGGTGTTGCAACGTCCCACCGTCTCGGCAATTGTGAAAGGGTGTGCCATCGAACGCTTGGTGGAAATTCTGGTGTACATTATGAGTGAGGCGCGGGGCAGCGACTTTGGCTTGGAGCGCCTGCGCAGGCTGTCCTCCGACTTGCTCAAGCAAGGGTACACCGAGAGCGAAATCGACCTTGCCTTCTCTTGGTTGTTCGAGAAGGCGGGCTGCAACTATGAGAATCTCAGCGCCATCCGTACTCCCATGTCGCTGTACCGCGTGCTGCACGCAGCAGAGAAGATGGTCATCCGGCCGGAAGCGTACAGCTACCTGCTGCAGCTGCGGCAGCTCGGCTTGATCGACGACCAGCAACTGGAAGAGGCCATCGAGCGGGCCATGCAAATGGGTGTTAGCCCCGTGGACACGGAGGACATCAAGGAGATTGCCGCCACAGTCATGTTCGACTCTGACTCGTTTGCCGGCGGGTATCTTTTCAACGACACCCAGATGGGCAATTGAGGCCTCTGATGCGGACAGGACATGGCAGGTGACAAGAAATCGCTGGTAGTTGTCGAGTCCGTTGCCAAGACCAAGACCATCTACGCCCTGTTGGGTGAAGAGTTTGTGGTCCTGCCCTCCGCCGGGCACGTGGTGGACTTGCCAAAGAGCAAGCTGGGCGTGGATATCGACAACGGATTTGAACCGCAGTATCTGCTCGTTCGCGAGCGGCGGAAGGTAGTCACGCAGCTGCAGAAGGCAGCGGCCGACGCCGCGCAGGTCCTGCTTGCTACCGACCCAGATCGCGAGGGGGAGGCGATCGCCTGGCACCTGGCAGAGATCCTCAAGAAGCGTAACCCCAACATCTCCCGTATTACCTTCAACGAAATCACCCGCGAAGCGGTGACGCGCGCCTTGGAGCATCCCCGCGCCATTGATCTGAATCTTGTGGAAGCGCAAAAGGCGCGGAGGGTGATGGATCGCCTGGTGGGCTACCAGGTCGGGCCTATTTTGTGGCGCACAGTTTCTTCCGGCCTGAGCGCAGGACGAGTGCAGTCAGTGGCTTTGCGCCTGATCTGCGAGCGTGAGGAGGAGATTGAGGCCTTTGTCCCGAGGGAGTATTGGCTCATCGACGGGACCTTCCAGGGACGCCGCACCGAGCCGTTCCGGGCTCGCCTGGTGGGTGTGGCAGGCGAAGAGCCGCAGATTCCTGATGAGCGCGCGGCTGCTACTCTGGTGGCCACCATCAAGCAGCAGGAACAGTGGACGGTAAAGGACATCCGCACCCGAGAGGTCCAGCGCCAGCCTGCACCTCCCTTTACCACCAGCACCCTCCAGCAGGACGCAGCCCGGCGCTTCGGTTTTTCCACCAAGCAGATCATGGCCATTGCCCAGCAGCTCTACGAGGGGGTGGAAATCGGCGCTGGTGGGCCGGTCGGCCTAATCACCTACATGCGCACCGACTCCGTGCGAGTAGCGGAGGAGGCAGTGACCGCGGTGCGCGCCTTCATCGCCGACAACTTTGGGCCGAACTACCTTTCCTCCCAGCCGCGGCGCTTCGCCGCCCGCAAAGGTGCCCAGGATGCCCACGAAGCGATTCGCCCCACGGCGGTGACGCGCACCCCGCGCGCCCTGCGCAAGTACTTGACTGAGGAGCAGTACAAACTTTATGAGCTGATCTGGCAACGGTTCGTGGCCAGCCAGATGGCCCCAGCCCGTTTCTTCCAAAGAACGGTGGACATCGTCAGTAGCCAGGAGGAGCTTTACCTATTCCGGGTCACCGGCTCAGAGGTCCTGTTCCGAGGCTTCCTGCAAGCCTACGAAGAGGCACCGTCGGAGGACGAAGAGCGACAAACAGAACCGAGCGCAAAGGAGCTGGAAAACCTGGCTGTCGGGGAGCCAGTGATTCTTCTGGATGTCACTCCCAGTCAGCACTTTACCAAACCGCCGCCGCGCTACACGGAAGCCAGCCTGGTCAAGGAGCTCGACAACCTGGGCATTGGCAGGCCGAGCACCTATGCGGTCATTGTGAGCACCATCCTGGAGCGAAACTATGTGGAGAAGCGGCAGCGACAGTTGGTGCCCACGGAATTGGGCCGCACCGTCAACAAGATCCTGGTAGCCAATTTCCCAGACATCTTCCAAGTCCAGTTCACCGCCCGCATGGAGGCCGAATTGGACGAGATCGAAGATGGCAAGAAGGACTTCCGGCAGGTGGTGGAGGGCTTTTATGGGCCCTTCCAGCGCGCGCTGATGGCAGTGCAAGGGAAGCAGGAGGAGATTCGCGCCAGCCTCCAAGAGAAAACTGACCACCGGTGCCCCGTATGCGGCAAGGAACTGGTGGTGCGCCTTGGCAGGTACGGGCGCTACATGGTCTGTTCTGACCGCCCCCGTTGCCGTTTTTCCAAGGCGGTGGAGGGAGAAAACGTTGCCAGCGACGAGAAGTGCGAGCTTTGCGGCAGCCCCATGGTGGTCAAGATGAGTCGCTATGGGCGGTTCCTGTCCTGTTCGGCCTACCCCAAGTGCAAGAATGCCAGGCCCTACAAGATCGGGCTCAAGTGTCCCAAGCCTGGCTGCGATGGCGACATCGTGGAGCGCAGGACGCGCCGAGGCCGTACCTTCTACGGCTGCAGCAAGTACCCGAAATGTGACTTTGTCTCCTGGCAAGAGCCGGTGGCAGGGCCGTGCCCGTCGTGCGGGAACAATGTGCTGTACAAGCGGTATACCAAAGCGAAAGGCACCATGCTCCACTGTCCGCGGTGCGAGCAGGATTTTGCTACAGAACTGGTGTCATCCCAAGACCTGGTGCCCGATGAGTCAAGACCTCCGCAGCCTCGCTGAACAATTTGTGCGCTACCTTGCGCACGTACGGCATTACTCCCCCCACTCGGTGGCGGCCTATCGCTTGGACCTGCGCCAGTTCTGCGACTTTGTCAGCGAAATGCTCGGCGTGGAGGCGCCCTCGGTGAAGCAGGTGGAACGGGGCATCTTTCGCGCCTATTTGGGCAGGCTTGCCAGGCGCGGCTATGACCCACGCAGTGTGGGGCGCAAACTGGCCGCCTTGCGCATGTTCTTCCGCTACCTGGTGGAGCAGGAGGTGCTCCCTGCTAACCCGACGGTGGGGCTGCGGGCGCCTAAAGCCGAAAAGCGAATTCCCAAATGGTTGCCTGTCAATGCGGTGCTCAATGCCATCGAGCTGCCGGGTGGGGAGAGCCCCCAAAATCTGCGCGACCGCACCATCCTCCAGCTGTTCTATGCCACCGGCGTACGCCTTGGAGAACTCACAGCATTGGATGTGCACGATATTGATTTGGCCAACGGCGTCGTGAAAGTCAGGGGCAAAGGGGCTAAGGAGCGCATGGTTCCCCTTGGGGCGGCGACCACGGAGCTGGTGCGTCACTATTTGCAAAGACGGGGCGAACTTGTGCGCCAGGGGTCGCCAAAATGCTCGGCCCTGTTCTTGAACGCGCGCGGGGAGCGCTACTCCAGGAGCGGCATCGCCCGCACCGTGGCCCGCTACTTGGGTCAGGTGTCCGAAAGCGGGGCTTGTAACCCCCACATCCTGCGCCATTCGTTTGCCACGCACCTGTTGGACGCTGGTGCTGATCTTTTGACAGTCAAGGAGCTGCTCGGCCACTCGCGCCTGTCCACGACGCAAATCTACACCCACGTGTCGGCCGAGCGAATGAAACGGGTGTACCGCCAGGCGCATCCACGCGCTGAACGACCTGGGAATCGTTGAATCAGGGGACTCGTAGGGCATGCCGAGCGCGACTGGAGGCGCGCGATGGGTGAGTACAGATGGCGAAGTCTGATGGCATCTGGGCTACCCGTGGGGCCGGAAAGCGAGGCACCGCAAGGATGGGGCTTAAGGCGTATTGTCGACTGAGCGAGCGGCGAGGGAATGGAACCGCCTCTGCGGCCAGAAGCGAGGCGTGGTCTGTTGACCGTGCGAGATGGCTTGGGGAGGGCGGGTGTGTTGTTTTGGGCAAGGGTTAAGGCAGTACCTCCGAACAGATCAAACCATGGGAGGAGCCTATGAGACTTAACATCACTGCACGGCACTTCAACGCATCGGACCGTCTGAAGCAGTACACGGAAAAGGAGGTGAGGCGCCTTAAGCGGTATTACGATGGCATCCTTGACTGCGATGTCATCCTCGATTGGGAGAAGCAAGCGCAAGTGGCCGAGATAGTGCTCCACGTGTACGGCACCAAATTGACCGTACGGGAGAAGAGCGAGGACATGTACAAGTCCATAAACCTTGCCGTCGACAAACTCGAGCGGCAGCTGAAGAAGTACAAGGACAAACTGCACGCCTTTGACAACACCAAGGCGCGAGACCTTATTGCTGAGTAATGCGAAGAGGGGCCGCCCGGGCCGAGGGCGGCCCCCGTGCTGTTCGAAAGGCCAGGGAAAGGTTTCTTGGTGACCATGCTATGAACCAACTCACCGTCGAAACCCTGTTTGAGGAGAACAAAGAGACTCTCCGCCTGCAGCTGCTCAACCATCGCGGCAGCTTTGGCAAGGTGATCAGCGAGGGCGAGTTGCACCGGCCCGGTCTTGCCCTCACAGGATTCACCGATGTGTTCACCTACCAGCGGGTGCAAATCCTGGGCAACACCGAGCTGGCCTATCTGGAGACTCTCTCGGAGGCGCAGCGTCGTCAGGCCATTGAGAAGGTGCTCTCCTTTGACATCCCCTGCATTATTATCACCGACAACAACAAGCCGCCCGCGGTGCTACTGGAGGTGGCAGACGACCGGCAGATCAGCATCTTCGGGACGCCGCACAACACCACCACCCTGATCCACCTGCTGGGCGACTACCTGGACATGAAGTTTGCGCCCAAGGTTACTGTTCATGGTTCGTTGGTGGACGTGTTCGGTGTGGGGATGCTGTTCACCGGCCGGAGTGGGATCGGCAAGAGCGAGGTGGCGCTGGACCTGGTGGAGCGTGGGCACCGCCTAGTGGCGGATGATGTCGTGCACATCACGCGTGCAGCCAAGGGGACGCTCATCGGGACCAGTGATGAGCAGCTACGGGACCACGCCGAAGTCCGTGGTCTGGGGATCATCAACGTACGGGCGATGTTTGGTATTCGCGCCGTGCGCCTGCGCAAGCGGGTGGAAGTGCAGGTCGACCTGCAGGAGTGGTCTGAGGAGACTGATTATGAGCGTGTGGGCATTGACCAGGAGACTACGACCATTCTGGACACAGAGATCCCGCTGGTGCGGTTGCCCATTATCCCCGGCAAGAACATCACCGTCATTGCCGAGGTGATTGCCCTCCACCACCTGATGCGGATCAGAGGCTACGTCGCGGCGGAGGTCCTCAACCAGAAACTTATCGAGCGCATGCGCCGGGTCAGTTGTTACCCGTACTCACCCGAAAAGGATTTTGAATAGGCGAACGACATGGTTACCTGCGTGCTAGTCACCCACGGTCCTGTAGCGGATGCCCTCAGCAAAGCAGCGCAGTCGGTCATGGGCGGCATTGCGGGGGTGCATGCATTGTCGGTGTCGCCCCTGTCGATGGAGAGCATAGTGCAAAAACTGGAGGTTTTAGCGAGCAGCCCTGAGGCGCGGGAGGGGATGCTGATCATGGCCACGCTGCGCGGCGGGAGCTGTTGGAACGCCGCGTGCAAGGTCGCCAGGCGACACCGCCATGTTCGCGTGCTCTCTGGGGTGAATCTGCCTATGCTGCTGTCTTTTCTCACCAAACGCGACAGGCTCCCGTTTGCTGAGTTGGTGGAAACGGTATGCCGCGATGGGGCACGTGGCATCACTGTGTTCCCGGAACAAGGGTAACTTCCGGATCGGCTATGCCACTTGTCCTAGTCCGCATCGACGATCGCCTGGTGCACGGCCAGGTAGTAATCGGTTGGGGAAATGTCCTTCACCCCGATCGCATCTTACTGTGCAATGATGAAATAGCCGGCTCGCAATGGGAGCGCGAGCTCTACACGGGTGGGGCGAGCGATGGGGTGGCGGTGGAAGTGCTCTCCGTGCGTGAGGCCGCGCAGCGCCTGACGAAGAGTCGCTACGGAGAGGAGCGGCTATTCCTGCTGGTGGAGTCGCCAAAGGAGATAGTGGAGCTCCTGGATCAGGGCGTGTCGATTACCACGGTGAATGTGGGCGGAATGCATCACCGCCCCGGCAAGAAGCAGGTTGCTCCCTACCTGTTTGTCGACGATCAGGATCGGCACTGGTTCCAGGAGCTGTATGCGCGGCATGTGGAGCTGGTTGGCCAGGATGTGCCGAGCGGCAAGAAGTTGGACATACCCAAGTTGCTCAAGCTCACCTGAAGCTCCCAGCCAGCTTGCTGCATCGTTAGGCCCGGTTTGACGGATAACGGCTGCCTATTGGGGCGGTGCGATACATGGGTTGTGCCGTGGTTCCTCGAGGCGTGCCATCGCAGAGAAAGGAAAGCAGGTGAAAGGACAAGTCAGCGAGTACTTTCGCCGCCACCAGCAGGAAGTGCGTGAGGAGATCGTCGCGCTTACCTGTCGCATGGTGCGCGAGCGTACGGTCAATGTAGTGCCGGAAAAGCTTGCCGACTTTCCCTATCTGAAGCAACGGGGGGAGGAGTATCGCGTTGCGGCCATTGTCTGTGAGTTCCTGGAGCGGTGGGGTATACCCTTTAAGGTCTTTGAGCGGGAGAAGGGGCGCAGCAACGTGGTCGGGAAAGTGGGGAGCGGTAGAGGGGGGTGCAAGCTTCTGGTAGCATGCCACATGGACGTGGTCCCGCCAGGGGATGGCTGGGACACCGACCCCTTCACTCCCGTTGAGAAAGACGGTTTTCTTTACGGCCGCGGCGTGTTGGACAACAAGGGACCTCTTGCTGCCTCCTTGGTCGCGGCGCGCGTGCTCAAGCAGGTAGTCGGGGACGAAGGGATTGCCGGAGAGCTGATTATTGCCGCGCTGGCAGACGAGGAGGCATCTTCCCCTGAGGGTGATTTCGGCGTCGGGTACCTGCTGGAAGAGGGCCTCATCCGCCCCACGTGTGCCATCATCCCCGATATCGGTGAGAACATGCGGAGCATAGATGTAGCGGAAAAGGGGCGGGTAGTGCTGCGCGTGGTCGCTGCCGGGGTGCAGGCGCACGGTTCCACCCCGGAGCGCGGCGTGAATGCCATCTACAAAATGGCCCGCTTTGTGACCAAGCTGGAACAGCTCGAGTTGCCGCACCAAGTGCACCCGGTACTCGGCAGCCCCACGCTCAACCTTGGGGAGGTGCACGGAGGCGCCGCGCCCAACATTGTGCCAGGAGAGTGCACGGCCTACGTGGATGTGCGCATCGTCCCGGGGCAAACGGCGGAGCACGTACGCCAGATCGTCGCGGCTTTGGCGCAAGAGGTGGCCCAGGACTTTGTGGTGGAGGTGCAATCAGCCAGCCCGCCCCATGCCATCGACCCCCAGAACGAGTTGGTTGTTGCCATCCAGCGAAATGTGGAACAGCTATTGGGGTGGCGGCCGCTGCCCATCGGCATGGGGGGAGGTACCTTCGCCAAGACGCTCAATTTGGCTGGCATTCCTGCGGTGGGCTTCGGCCCGGGCGACGATGCCGCGTTCCACGTCGCCAACGAGCGGGTGGAGATTCAACAGCTGGTGGACTTTGCCCACGTGGTGAGCCTCGTGGCGCTGGACCTTGCAGGCCAAGGCTCAGCCTGAGCACTCGCCGGCGCGACGCATCACCTCGCTTACCCGCCGTGCCAGCACCGATGTGGACAGGCCTTCGACCTTCGGCAAGATGACGATGCTGCCGCCATAGCTTTCCACCACGCGGCGTTCGGTCTGGTCGATGGTGTCGATGGTGTAGTCGCCGCCTTTGACGTAAACGTCAGGCTGGAGCAATTGAAGCAGGCGAACCGGAGAACGCTCATCAAAAAGAATCACATAGTCCACGTAGCGGATCGCCGCCAGCACCTCCAGCCGATACTCCTGGGGTACGAACGGACGATGGGGGCTCTTCCATTGGGCGACGGAACGGTCGCTATTGAGCCCGACGATGAGCATATCTCCGAGCTCTTTTGCCTGCCGCAAATAGCGGATGTGACCGGCATGAAGGAGGTCGAAGCACCCGTTGGTCCAGACGATCTTCGCACCTGCGGCATGGGCGCTTTTCACGATGGCCAGCAGCTCTGGTTCGTTCACTACGGTGCACAGCGGCGCAGTCATAGTCGGCCCTCATCTCGAGTCTGCTTCATCGGCACCAAAGGTAGTGAAATTTGTCGTTAATTGCAACAGGCGAAATGCCACGGGGTAACGTGACTGTGGAGATTTTGTCAAAACTTTATGCTTGACTTTTTGTGCAGGGTGATGTACATTAGGCTGCAATTAGAGAGAGCCCGAAAGGGTTGGAGCTTCGCCTATGGTCCGGCGATAGAGGTGTGAACCACAGCGACGGTACACATACCATCGGTGCAGGAGCGTGGGGATCTGCTCCGGGCGGGGGTGCGCAGGGCCTCCGGGAACTGCCCAAAGAGTTCCGCAAAAAGGCCCTGAGCGGAT
>JBBIKH010000125.1:0-10079 GCA_037445575.1 bacterium | reverse complement strand
GTACAAAGTCAGAAGCAGTCGGTGAAGTTGGGCCCCGAGGGAGGAGCCTAGCGCCGCGCGCTGTGCTCTTAGCTTGGAAATCGGCTCGAGCTTCTCATGGTAGGAGGGGATGGCGTAGAAAATCAGCTCGTTCTTGAAATAGTCGAAAAACGTGATGTGTATGATCACACTCAGCCCTGCCAGCGCCGCATAGCTCCACCACCACGTGTGAGCCTGAAAGCGCTGCCCCATGGCAGCGGCGACGCCCGCAAAGATGGCCACGTATACTACCATATCGGCCAGGCCGTCTAACGTCTTGCCCAGACGGGAGCTGGTGCCGCGCAGTCGCGCCAGCTGCCCGTCGGTGCAGTCCAAGACGTTGGCCACCATCAGAAAAAGGGCCCCCAGCAGTGCCGTGTCCCGTGTACCTTGTGCGAAGTAGTAGCCAGAGGTGACGCCCGCGAGCATGGCCACCAGGGTCACCATGTTGGGCGTTACGGGCAAAGGCCGCAGGGCCAAAGCGATAAGGAACGCCAAGGGCCGGTTGACCAACAGGTCCAGCGGTTCCTCCGTTTCAATGGGCTTGAGAGAGCGGATGAAGATTTCGCGAATGCGCATGGCGTCGGGCTGTGGTGCTTGGGCCTCAGGTCAAGATCCCAGAAAGGTGTGGCCGCTATCCTGCCTATGGGGCCTTCCGAGGAGTCTCCTCACCGCGGTGCTCATCAGCGCAACAGGTGCACCCTTCACCACGTAGCGATTCACAAGAGACGCGGGCACCTTGGGTACCCGGCTGACATTGATGAGAGCCTTCTGAAGGAGGCTCGCCTCGATGCTGCGCAACACCTGGCGGCGGAGGGCCATGCGCTTAGCCATGGCGTCAAACGCCGCCAAGAGAAGGACAGTATGTTCCTGTTTACCGATGGAGATGCGCACCATATTACGGAAGGCAGCCTCGTCGTCGATGAACTTTATCCTCACATGCCGCTTTGCCAGTTCTTCGGCGAAGATGTCCCTCACGTGCGGTGGGTACTCGGCCAAGAGGAAGTTGGCGTCAGAGTCGAAAGCAACGAAACCGGGGAGGGAGTTGATCTTGGCAATTAGTTTGGCACGGTCGCGACGCGTCTTGTTTGCCACGGAGCGATAGTACTTGTCGGACTCCAAAGCCGCCAGGGCAAGCTGCTCTAGAACCTGGCTGAAGCCGAGGAGCCGCTCCGTCATGCCCAACCGTTCAGGGAGTCCTTTGCTCACCAGGGCAAAGCCGATGCGGGCTCCTGCCAGCGCATAGTATTTGGAGAACGTACCCAGAACCAGCAGGTTCTCATAGGTCTGCAACCACCTGCTCACAGGCGGCTGCTCCCCTGAGGCGAAGCCGGCGTACGCCTGGTCGTAGAGCAACACCTGGTCAGGGCGAGCGCTCATGAGCAGGGATTCAAAGTGCCCCGAATCGAAGGTGGAGCCGGTGGGGTTGTTGGGGGAACAGACCACCGTCAGGCGCGGGCGGAGCGTGGTGAATTGGTGCAAGAGCACCTCATAATCGTAATGGAACCGGTGCTGGCCGCGATAGAGGGGATAGGTATGCCGCTCCAACTTCTGAGCCTCGCAGAGGCGGTCGTAGTAGTACCAGCCGTGGCTGGGGAGCAGCACGACCTGCCCCGGTCGTAGTGCCACCTCAAAGACCTGCTTCAGAATGTCCTCGGCACCATACCCCAACAGCACCTGGTCCACCTCTATGTCGAAGCGCTCCGCAAGCAGATGACGCAAACCGCGATTGTCGTCGCGCGTATAGTCCGAAAGGCAACTCTTCGGCAGACTGCGCAGCACCTTCATGCACTTCGGTGACGGGCCATACTTGTTCTCGTTCTTGTCCAGCAAGATGTCCTGGTGGGGCAAACGGCTCCTTTTTCTACCCATGATGCGATCTCCCTGTCGGTTTCCACGCCGCGCAAGTGGATGCTGAGGAACCAAATGGCCGGCAAATTTACATCTCTGTTAAGAAATTGTCAAGAAGAATCTTCACGCACCCTGCCTTGTGGCCGAGCCTGGAGTGTGAACCGACATCCCGGGACACCATGCCCGTTCCCGACCCCGCGCACACAGTGTGAGTCTGGAGCGATTCCTGTGTGGCCCTTGGCCAAGAGACGCTACGAACCCTTTGGCTTGCGCCACCCCCACCCGGGGGGGAAGGGAGCTTCTGGGGGTTTTCCCGACTTTAAGGAGAGAGCAGCCTGTTCCGCGGCTGCTCGACAGCGGGCAAGACGGGCTTTGCGATCACCTCAGTGGAGCATGTTGCCCCCGCCAGGCAAGAAAGCTGGCAGGGGCGTGCGCTCAAACGGCTGAGGGGCACGAAGGCTCTACGACTATCTTGTCCGGCCTGCGGACCGCTCCAGGGCCGAATGAATCATCATGAACTCGGCGATGTTTTCCGGCGTGAGGAGGCCGCGGAGCACTCCTGCTTTGAGCACAGGCATAATGTGACACTTGCACCCCTGCAGTCGTGCCATCGCATTCTGTAGCATCTCGGAACTGTCCACGGCTTCAAAGTCTGTGCTCATCACTGCTGAGACCGGGTGGCCTTGGCCGTGCTCAGCGAGGGCGGTCATTAGGTCGTTGCGGGAGAGGATACCCACCACATTGCCGTCCACCACCACCGGAAAATCCTGCTGGTAGCCGGCCAAAATCAACTCCACAGCGCGCTGCAACGTATCGTCGGGATGGAGGGTGCGAAAATCGGTGAGCATGGCGCTGCTGACGGGTACGTCATTGAAGAGCGTGCGGAGATTGGCAACGCTGGATTCTTGCGCTGCGCCGATCCAGACGAACAGCGCGATGAAGATCAGGAACGGGTTGAAGAAGAACCCGAGAAAGCCGAACAAGAGGGCCATCCCTTGCCCCAAAGTCGCGGCCACATGGGTAGCGCGGGAGTAGTCCATGCGCATGGCCAACAAGGCGCGCACCACCCTACCTCCGTCCATGGGAAAAGCCGGCAGCAAGTTGAAGGCAGCCAGGAAGACATTGACCGCCATGAGTCGCTGGAGAAATGGGCCAGTGGTCACCGTCAACCTGCTCATTGGTACCAGGGCCGCTGTGGTGGCGAGCAGAACGAAGAGGACTGTGGCGATGGCCAAGTTGACCGAGGGTCCGGCTATAGCCAGCCACAGCTCTTGCCGCGGGTCATCGGGCATGCGCTCAATGCGAGCCACCCCCCCGATCGGCAGCAGAGTGATGTCTCGCGTCCGAATGCCGTATTTCCTTGCGACCAGCGCGTGCCCAAACTCGTGCAACACCACGCAAAGAAATATCGCCAGCACGAAGAGCACGCCGGTTGCCGCCGTACCGACGCTTTGTCCCTGGCGCAAGTAGCTCAACGCCACCCATGCCAGAATGAGAAGGAATGTCGCGTGAATCCGCACCGGGATACCGCGAAAAGAACCGATGTTCAGGGACCATTTCATTTTCCTCACCTCCTAGTTTTCCATGCCACTGCTTAGATGCACGGCGGCCTTTCCCGTTTCGAACGTCACCTCATTCAGAGAACAGCTTTTTCGCTTGATTTTCAGCGCAATCTTCGTATATTTCAGACACGAATGCCGGTTGCAAGGGGCAGCCAGAACTGTGCACCCCGTTTGCTGGCGGGCAAGTTCGGTGCAAGAGCCATTCTTGGCCCAGAGCCGACCTTGAACGCCGCTTGCCGGAGGGTCGGCCCGCCTGAGCCGAGCGCGACGGGCGGCGAGCAAAGCGTGTTCGTCGGGGACCGCATGCATCCGCCGCCTCTCTGGTCCGCCAGGCGCATTCAACGGAGGGATTCCATGAAACCACGACGCTTGCTTGTTTTCCTCTTCCTTTTTCTGCTCGGGGGACTTGCTCTCGCCCAGGTTGATCGCGACCATAGCTGTTTCTCCGTTGTGGTAGGCAAGAGTGCCTCCGCCGACGGCTCTGTGCTGGTGGCACATAACGAGGATGACTACGGCCGCCAATTGGTCAATGTCTTCAAGGTTCCTCGTGCACGGCATGCGGCGCAGGAGAGAGTGGTGCTCTCGCCTGGCGCGGAGTTGCCCCAGGTTCCCGAGACCTGGAGCTACCTGTGGTTGGAAATGCGCGGTATGGACTTTGCGGACTGCTTTCTCAATGAGTGGGGAGTGGTGGTCGCCTCCGATGCGTGCCCCTCGCAGGAAGAACAGGGTAGCTTCGTGGGCGGTGGCATCGCCTATTGGCTGCGCCATTTGGTGGCGCAGCGGGCGCGAACGGCCCGCGAAGGGGTCAAGTTGGCCGGCGCGCTCATCGAGCAGTTCGGGTATGCCTCCAGCGGTCGGACCTATGTTATCGCTGACCCGCAGGAAGGGTGGCTCCTGGCCGCAGTGCGCGGCAGGCATTGGGTGGCGCAACGCGTGCCCGACGACATGGTGGCCGTCATCCCGAACTATTACACCATAGGGGAAGTGAACATTGCCGATACGGTGAATTTCCTCGGCGCCGCCGACCTTGTGGACTATGCGGCCGCGCAAGGTTGGTACCAGCCCGAACGCGATGGTGCCTTCCACTTCACAAAGGTCTATGGTTCGCCACGTCAACTGACGCATCCGGGCAACGTGAATCGCATGTGGCGAGGCGTGAACCTGTTGGCCGACCGTACCTACCCCCTTGATGCCCAATTTCCTTTCTCCTTCCGCCCAAGAAAGAAGGTGAGCGCCCAGGACCTGATGGTAGTGCTGCGCGATCACTTTGAGGGGACCGAGCTGGACAAGAGCCAGGGCTACCGCAAAGGCAGCCCGCACAAAATGGGCGAGCATACCATCTGCGCTCCCTCTACCCAATTCGCGTTCGTCGCGCAGCTTCGGTCCTGGTTGCCCACCCCCATGGGGGCTGTTCTCTATCTCGCATTCCGACGCCCTGATGCCCAGGCGTTTGTGCCATGGTACGTGGGCGTGCAAAGTGTGCCCGCCGGCTATGCCGTGGGGGACTATGCGGCTGCCCTGGAGGAGCACCTTACCAAACCGTCGTGGCAGGGCCTGACTGTGGAAAACAACGCATTCGTAGCCTTCGCCACTTTGGCCGACAAAGTCGATGCCGACTTTGGGAAACGTCTGCCGGAGGTACGGCAGGTATGGGATCCGGTGGAGAAGGATATCTTCAGAGTACAGCAGGCCTTTGAGGCGAACTGGTTGGCTGTCTACAAAGAGTCCCCCGCCAAGGCGGAAAAGATGCTGACGGACACCACTTCCGCCTTGGCCTTGAAAGTCTGGAAGCTCGCGCGCGAGCTGCTTGCGCGGATGGAATAGGGTACGAGGACAGCGTAGGCGCCTCCCACTGCTTCACACACGCGACAGATACTTGCCGGTGCGCGTGTCGATACGGATGACGTCGCCAGCCTTCACAAACGGCGGCACCTGAATGCGCGCCCCCGTCTCCAGAGTCACAGTGTTGGTGAGGTTGCCTGCCGTGTCGCCACGCGCCACCGGGTCGGCTTGCGTCACTTCCAGATCGACAGTGATGGGCAATTCCGCAGAGATAGGCTGGTTCTCATGGTAGAGAATTGTAGCGGTGTTGCCTTCTTTTAGGAAGCCCAGCTGATCTCCAAGAAAGTCAGCGTCGATGGCTACCTGGTCGTAGGTTTCGGGATCCATAAACACGAGGTGATCGCCGTCCCGATACAGAAACTGCATCTCTTTCCGGTCCAAGCGGACTTCTTCCAACTTGTCGGTGAAGCGGAAGGTGTTCTCAATCACTCTGCCGGTCTTGACGTGTTTCAGTCGGGTGCGCACAAAGGCTCGCAGATTGCCTGGGGTCACATGCTGGTACTCGGTTATGATGTAAATGTCCCCCGCAAACCGAATTGCCATGCCGCGCCGAAAGTCGGAAATAGATGACATACGCCCTTTGCACCTCCAGATTTGTGTTACGGTTGTCACTCTTGCTATTGTCCGCCTACAAATGTACATAATCTTGAGGGAAAAGGCAAGAGCTTAGTGAACAGCTCTGCCAGAGAGAGGGGTGATGTGAGCATGTGCGAGCCCCTGTCGGGAGGTTCGCCTACCGTAGGAACTCATCGGGGAACGAGAGTTATCAAGACATTGGAGGCCCCATGTTGACGATTCGTCAGCTTTCACCTCGCGACTTGCCGGCGTTGTTCGAATTCTGGACCCGAGCCGAACGCGCCCATCGCTTGAGCCTGGAGTTGCTCAAGGAGAAGGTAACTGCGGACCCCGATTTTGACCCAGAGCTTGCTTTGCTTGCTGAGGAGCGGGGGCGCATCGTCGGCTTTATGATGGGAGTCACGCGGCGCAGTATGGGCGACACCAAACGCGGCTGGATCAAGCTCTTCGCTGTGGCCGCGCAACACCGGCGGCGCGGGATTGCCTCGCAGCTGCTGCAATCAGTGGAGGAAGGTCTGCGCAAGCGGGGTGTAATCAGACTGCAGGTTATGGACTGCCCGGTGAACTATCTCCAGCCAGGCATAGATCCACTGGCCTACACGGAGGCTATCTGCTTCGTGGAACGACGCGGGTTCAAGAAGGTAGGAGACACGTCCCACCTCAAGGCGGACCTACAGCGTCAAGAATTTGACACCAGCGCTGAGGAGCGCGCGCTGGCCAAAGAAGGCATTGAGATCAGACGGGCGCGCCGAGAGGACTGGCCTCAAGTAGAAGAGCTTCTGCGCAGCGAGTGGGTGGCATGGGTCCCTGAGGTCAAGAAAACCCTCTCGCGACGGCCCATCAGTCTTCACGTGGCACTGCTCAACGGCCGGATTGAGGCCTTCTCCGCCTACGACGCGAATAATGTGGGTACCGGCTGGTTTGGCCCCATGGGGACCAGGGCGGTGTTTCGAGGAAAAGGCGTCGGCGGCATTCTGCTGAAGAGGTGCCTGCGAGACATGCAGAAACAAGGGCACCCGTTTACCACGATTCCATGGGTGGGGCCAATCCCCTTCTACATGCACTACTGTAATGCGCACGTGTACCGCGTCTTCTGGCGCTATGCCAAAGAGCTATAACAGGTTGTGGGCAGTCGACGACTTGGCCAACAAGGAAGGACACGAGGATGAATGTGAACGGAGGATGGAAGCTGCTCGTATTGTGCGGCGCATTCGCCGCGGTGGGAGTGGCGTGCGCCGGCCCGGCAGCAAAGGTGAAACTGGGCGTGGAGGTGCTGGTCGAAAAGCGGCAGGAACTACTGCGTGGGCGGCGTGTCGGCCTCATCACCAATCCCACGGGCGTTACCTCGTCGCTGAGGTCCACCATCGATGTGCTCAATGAGCTGCCTGGGGTAAAGTTGGTTGCCCTGTTCGGGCCGGAGCACGGCGTGCGTGGTGACGTCTTTGCCGGTGAGAAGGTGGGTGACTTTGTGGATAGCCGGACAGGTCTGCCGGTGTACAGCCTGTACGGTCTCCACCACAAGCCAACTGCCGAGATGCTCAAGGATGTCGACGTATTGGTGTACGACATCCAGGACATCGGCTCGCGAACCTACACCTACATCTACACCATGGCCGCGTGCATGGAGGCGGCCGCGGAGCACAAGATCCCCTTCGTTGTGTTGGACCGTCCCAATCCCCTCGGTGGCCTGCTGGTGGAAGGACCGGTACTGGAGTCTGGGTTCGAGTCCGGCATCGGCCGCTATCCCATCCCGTACGAGTATGGCCTCACGGTTGGCGAATTGGCGATGCTCTTCAACCGCGAGTTCAACATCAAGTGCGAGCTGATCGTGGTCCCCATGGAAGGATGGCGGCGCAACATGCTCTTCAAAGAGACGGGCTTGCCCTGGGTACCGACGTCGCCACACATTCCGCACCCGGAGACGGCGCTCTTTTACCCCGCGACCGGCTGCTTGGGGGAACTGGGGATCTGTGAAGGGGTGGGCTACACGCTACCTTTCGAGTTGGTGGCCGACGAATGGACCGATGGCCAAGCATTGGCCGACTACCTGAACGCCTTGCGTCTGCCCGGTGTGGTATTCCGTCCCCAATACTTCCGCCCCTATTACTTCCGTTTCAAAGACAAGCAGCTCCATGGGGTGCAAATTCACCTCACTGATCCCCATGCCTTCCGGCCAATGGTCACGCAGATGCACATCCTGGCAGCCCTGCGCAGGCTTCATCCCGAGGTGGACCTGTTCGACCGCAACCGCTATCGACCGGACAGTTTCGACCGGGCCATGGGCACGGACAAGGTGCGCAAGGCGCTCGTGGAAGGGCGCAGCGCTGAGGAGATCATGCGCGAGTGGGAGCCCGCATTGGAGCGCTTTCTTAAGGTGCGGGAGAAGTATCTCCTCTATCGGTAGCATGCGCGATATCGAGCAAAGAATCGCCTCGGGAGGCCTGTGCAGCCGGGAAGGTTTTTTGTGCTTGACTTTCAGGGCTTTTTTTGCTATAATTGCCAGGCAGCGCAGCCTGGGGGAAGGGGGAGACGTGAAGTGGCGGTGGGGAAAGAGCTCCGCGCCTTTTGGATGTGAGGCGGCGGATAGCCCTGGGGGACCTCAGGTTGGTGGCGGTGGGGAATGTCTCAGCAAGAGCGGATGACCTGATTGGTGGGCAGGCGGCGCAGCGCCTGCTCTCTCTGTTTTCTTGGGCGCTCGGGCCAGGTGCCAAGATGGTTTTGTTAGGTAAGACTAACCTGAAAGGCGGAGACATGGCGACTGCGAAGAAGCTGAATACCGACGAGCTGTTGGCCAAGGCCTATCGGCCGGCACGAGAGGCAATGCGGCTTCACCCCTTCTATCGGGGAAAGATTGAGGTTGTGCCCAAGTGCTGTATCCGCAACTTTGACGACTTTGCCATCTGGTACACGCCGGGGGTGGCTGAACCATGCAAGGCCATTCACGCAGACCCGGTCAAGGTTTTCGAATATACCAACAAAGCTAATTTGGTGGCAGTGATCACGGACGGCACCCGCGTCCTTGGCCTGGGCGACATCGGCCCCGAAGCAGGAATGCCGGTGATGGAAGGCAAGGCTATCCTGTTCAAGTATCTTGGCGGTGTGGATGCGTTCCCCTTGTGCCTTGACACCAAAGACCCAGAGGAATTCATCCGCACGGTGAAGATTTTGCAGCCGACTTTTGGCGGTATCAACCTGGAGGACATCGCCCAGCCCAAGTGCTTCTACATCTTGGATCGGCTGCGCCGTGAGTGCCATATCCCGGTCTGGCACGATGACCAGCAAGGGACGGCGGCCGTTACTGTGGCCGGTTTCATCAACGCCGTAAAGCTGGTGGGCAAGAAGATCCCCGACCTCAAGATCGTCCTCTACGGGGCGGGCGCTTCCAATGTGGCCGTGGCACGCCTGCTTATGCACGTTGGGGTCAATCCGGGCAAGATGATCGTCTACGACAGCAAGGGCCCCCTGAACAAGTCCCGTACCGAATTCATCGACGAGGAGCCTCAGAAGTGGCAGCTCTGCCAACAGACGAACGATGAAGGGGTAGATGTGCCTTTTGAGGAAGGAATTGAGGGAGCAGATGTGCTGATTGCCCTTTCCCGCTCAGGCCCGGGAGTGATAAAGCAGGAATCTATTGCCAAGATGAATCGGGACGCCATCGTGTTCGTCTGCGCCAACCCCATTCCTGAGATCTGGCCATGGGAGGCAAAGGAGGCGGGTGCGCGCATCGTGGCGACGGGGCGGTCGGATTTCCCCAACCAGATCAACAACTCCCTCGGCTTCCCAGGCATTTTCCGGGGCACGCTCGACGTGGCGGCAACTACCATTACCGATGAGATGTGCATTGCGGCTTCCTATGCCTTGGCCAAATGTGCTGAGGACAAGGGCCTCCATGACGAGTACATCATTCCCAACATGGACGAGTGGGAGGTCTACCCCCGCGAGGCAGTGGCCGTGGGGCAGAAGGCCATCGAACAAGGGGTGGCGCGCCTCAAGCTCACCAAGGAGCAGGCGTTCGAGAAGGCGGCCACAACGATCAGACGGGCGCGGGAAGAGGTGCAGATGCTCATGAAGCAAGGCTTCATCCCCGAGGCCCCCGCGGTGGACAGCGAGACGATCGAGTTCAAGAAGTAAGGGCCCGGCTCCCAAGGCGTTCCGAGCAGCACGACAAACGGGCGCCGTGCATCTCGCCGTCATAGGTGGATGTGCGGCGCTTTTTTGCAATCGTGCCAC
>JBBIKH010000124.1:7808-10089 GCA_037445575.1 bacterium | reverse complement strand
GGGCATGGCGTGTACCTCCCGCAGCTTCGGTCCATCTGTGGCGGTGCAGTGTTGGACATTTCGCGCCTTTACCTTTGTCGAGGCCTTGGACCGCATTCGCGAACTGGGCGTGTTCGCGGTCCAGGCCTATCCCGGACAGCCGCTCGCTCCGGAGCTTCCCGGGGTGGTGTTTGACCATCGCATGCGCGAGGAACACCTGACCCTGGCTGAAAGGGCGCTCAAGGAACGGGGCATGCGCCTGGTTGCCTACGGCGTGGTGGACGTGGGGCAGGACGAGCCCAGCATGCGGGCGGTGTTTGACTTTGCGAGGCGACTGGCCATCCCCACGATCGTCTGCGAGCCCGAGTTCGGTGCATTGCCTATGGTGGAAGAGCTGGCCAAGGGGTACGATGTGCGCGTGGCGATCCATAACCATCCGCTCCCTTCGCGCTATGCGCGTCCAGAGGTGGTGCAGGAGCAGATTCGGGAGCGCGACCGCCGTCTGGGGGCCTGCGCCGATACCGGGCACTGGCTGCGCACCGGAGTACGGCCTGTGGCAGCCCTGCAACTGCTCCACGGCCGAGTCTTGGATGTCCACCTAAAGGATTTGAACGCCTTTGCTGCACATGACGCGCACGACGTCCCCTGTGGCCAGGGCCAAGCAGACATCCGCGGCGTGGTTTCTGAACTGCGCCGCCAAGGGTACGACGGCTATCTGTGCATTGAGTACGAGAACGAAAGTGAACGAGCCAACCCCTCGCCAGCGGTCAGGCAAAGCCTCCAGTACCTGCGCCGCCTGGGATGCCGCTGACGAGCTTGACGCATCCTCAGCTTGGGAGATGACATGAATCCTTACCGTCATGGCTGCGTCGCGTGTGCCATGGCCGCTCTCATCTTTGCCGGTTGCGGAGGTGCGCAGTGGCACACCCTCTTTGACGGTCGCTCGGTGGAGGCCTGGCGTGGTTTCCACCGCTCCGACTTTCCTTCCGCCGGCTGGACCGTGCAGGAGGGGGCGCTCAAGACCATCGTCGGCGGCGAGCATGTGGACCTCATTACCAAGCAGACCTACCGGAACTTTGAGCTGCAGCTGGAATGGAAGGTTGCGCCTGGCGGCAATAGCGGCGTCTTCTATCGAGTGAGCGAGGATGCCGATGCGGTCTGGCAGTCGGCCCCGGAGATGCAGGTGCTGGACGACCAGCGCCACCCGGACGGGCGCGACGCCCGCACCAGCGCCGGCGCCTTGTACGGACTGATCGCCCCCTTGGGCAAGCGCCTGCGCCCGGCAGGGCAGTACAACAAAGTGCGCATCCTCGTGCAAGGCAACATGGTTGAGCACTGGCTTAACGGCGCCAAGGTGGTTGCCTATGACCTGGCCAGCGATTCCCTGCGCCACCTGATAGCCGCCAGCAAGTTCAAGGACTATCCGTGGTTTGCCCTGGCGCGGGAGGGGCACATTGCCCTCCAGCACCACGGAGAGGAAGTCTGGTACCGCAACATCAAGATCCGTCCTCTCCCGGACGAGCCCAATGTGCCACCAGAGGGTTTTGTGGCCCTATTCAACGGTAGGGACCTCGCCGGCTGGAAAGGACTGGTCGGCAATCCACTCACCCGTGCCCAGATGTCCGCCGAGGAGTTGGCCCGGGCGCAAGCGGCAGCTGACGACACTATGCGCGCCCATTGGCACGTAGTCGACGGGACGCTGCTGTTCGACGGCAAAGGCAGCCACCTCTGCACCGCCCGCGACTACGAGGACTTCCAACTGCTGGTGGACTGGAAGATTGAGCCTGATGGCGACAGCGGCATTTACCTGCGCGGCTGCCCACAGGTGCAGATCTGGGACGCCACAAAGCACCCAGAGGGCTCCGGTGGGCTCTACAACAACCAGGTCCATCCCAGCAAACCGCTGGTGCGCGCCGATCGCCCTGTGGGACAGTGGAACACCTTTTCCATCACCATGGTGGGCGAGCGGGTCACCGTCCATCTGAACGATGTGCTGGTTGTGGACAACGCGGTCATGGAGAACTACTGGGATCGCAGTCTGCCCGTCTTCTCCAGCGGGCAGATCGAGCTGCAAAGTCACGGCACCAAGCTCTATTTCCGCAACATCTACATCCGTGAGATTCCACGTCCGGGCGAGTGGCGAGCGCTGTTCAACGGCACAGACCTCAGCGGCTGGGTAGGTGCCACCGACGTCTACTATGTGCGCAACGGTGCCATCGTCTGTCCCAAAGGGGCATACGCCAATCTTTACACGCAAGAGGAGTTCGCCGACTTTGTGCTGCGTTTTGAGTTTCGCCTTACC
>JBBIKH010000124.1:0-7798 GCA_037445575.1 bacterium | reverse complement strand
GGCGAACAATGGCGTTGCCATCCGCGCACCGCTCGAGGGTGATGCCGCCTACGAGGGGATGGAGCTGCAGATCCTGGACGATAGCCACCCGGCCTACGCGGGGATCAAACCGTATCAGTGTCACGGTTCGGTGTACGGCGTAGCCCCGGCAAGGCGAGGCTATCTCCGCCCCGCGGGGGAGTGGAACGTGCAGGAGGTGAAGGCGCAAGGCCGCAGGGTCACCGTCATCCTCAACGGTACCACTATCGTGGATGTGGACCTCGACCGGGTGAGCGCCGCGGGCACGGCGGACGGCCGCCCGCACCCCGGCCTGAACAGGGCGCGAGGACATATCGGCTTCCTCGGCCACGACGCCCATGTGGAGTTCCGTAACATCTGGCTCAAGGAGATCTGACCGCGGACAGGGGGTCGCCAGCAGGCCACCTGCCCCGTCATCGTCAAAGGCAACCATGACAAACCTGGAGGTGGATCATGCACAAATCGATCGTCACCGCTATGGGCCTCGCGTGTCTGCTTGTGCTGTTTGCTGCCCAGCCGGCTTTGCGCAGCCAGGAGCTCAACCTGGAGGACCAGGTCATTGAACACACGCTGGCCAATGGCCTCAAGATCCTCATGGTCGAACGGCATGAGGTGCCGCGCGTGGTTTGCCACATCTACTATCGCGTCGGCTCAGTGAACGAGCGCCCAGGCATCACCGGCATCTCGCACTTCCATGAGCATATGATGTTCAAGGGCACGCGCACCATTGGCGTCACCGATTTTGCCGCCGATGATGCCCTCAACCGCCAGATCGATAGTCTGTACCAACTCATCTACCGCGAGAAGTACTGGAAGCGGGACGGCGACCTGAGCAAGATCAAGCAGTGGGAGGCCCAGACCGACAGCTTGATGAGGTACGAAAAGCGCTACATCATCAAGGACGACCTGTGGGAGACGTACATGAAAAACGGCGGCACCGGCCTCAACGCCTCCACCGGGCAGGAGATCACCGGCTACTACGTCACCCTGCCCTCCAACAAGGTGGAGCTGCAGATGTGGTTAGAGTCCGACCGCATGTTGCACCCCTATTTTCGGGAGTTCTACTCCGAAAAGGAGGTAGTGCGCGAGGAGAGGCGTCTGAGCGAGAACAGCCCCGGCTACTTTTTCCGCGAACAGCTCAATGCCACCTTCTGGGCAGCCTCGCCGTACTCGTGGAGTGTGATAGGCTGGGACGCCGACCTGCAGAAGCTCACCAAGCAGGACATGATCGAGTACAACCGGCGCTACTATGTGCCCAACAATGCGGTGGCCGTGTACGTGGGAGACATCAACCCGCAGGGGATCATAGCCCTGGCGGAAAAGTACTTTGGCCGCGTGCCGCGCGGACCGGATCCTGAGCCGGTGCGTACCACGGAGCCGAAGCAGTATTGCGAAAAGCGCGTCTACGGCCAAGCAGAAGCACCACCGTCGGTCACCATTATGTACCACGTGCCGCCTGCTGGACACCCTGACGACGAGGTCTTCCGCGTCATCAGCGGCCTGATGAACGGCACCACCGGCAGGTTGTACAAGAAACTGGTCAAAGAAAAAGGCATCGCGGTGGACGCCTCGGCTTCGGGTGGAGGGATGATGTACGCCGGTGAATACTCCTTCCGCGGGCGCCCAAAGTCAGAAGCCGGCCACACGCCCGAGGAAGTGGAGCAGGCGCTCTATGAGGAGATCGAACGACTCAAGACCGAGCCGGTCTCGGACTATGAGCTGCAGAAGGTGAAGAACCAAGCCGAGGTCAGCTTTATCCAGAGCTTGCGTTCCACCTATGGATTGGCTTCCCGTCTCGGGCGAGCAGAGCTCGGGCTTGGTTGGCGTGACCTGCAAAAATCTCTGGAGCGCATGAAGGCGGTCACGGCAGAAGACATTATGCGGGTAGCAAAGACCTACTTCACCAAGGACAACCGCACGGTGGGCATTCTCTACCGTGCTGCCCAGACCCGACGTGGCCCCCGGTCCAGCTGAACCGCAGGAAGATAACCCATCGCCATATGAGGAGGAAGACGATATGAAACGTCTGTTGATCGCGGGCATATGCGCCGCGGGAGCGCTCTTCGCGGCCATGGCTGCCGCACAAATTGCCGAGCACCCCTCGCAACTCAGCTACCGCCCATTGGCTTTCACGCCCCCCAAGGCGAAGGACTATCGCACGGTGCTGTCTAACGGCATGGTGGTGTACCTTGTCGAGGACTACACCTTGCCGACGGTTGATATCCAGGCGATCATCAGCACCGGAAGCCTATACGACCCTCGGGACAAGATCGGCCTGGCGCGTATGGCAGGGGAAGTGATGCGCACCGGCGGCACCCACAAGATGAGCGGCGATGAATTGGACGAGCGCCTCGCTTTCTTGGGCGCCTCCATCCGAACCTCGATCGGCAACACCTCTGGCAACGCCTCCATGTCCGCCCTCTCCCGCGATACCGACGAGGTGCTCGGCCTGTTCGCCGATGTGCTGATGCACCCGATTTTCGCTGAAGAGAAGATCAAGCTCTACAAAGATGAGGCCATCGAGGCCCTCAAGAGCAAGAACGACCAGCCGCGCGCTGTGCTCGAACGGGAGTTCAGGAAGCTGCTCTACGGCGCCCACCCGCTCGTCTGGGCAGAGACAAAGGCCACTATCGAGGCGATCACCCGCCAGGACCTCCTTGATTTCCACCGCACCTACTTTGCGCCCAACAACATCATTTTGGCGGTGGCCGGTGACTTTCAACGCCAGGAGATGCTAGCCAAACTGGAGAAGGCCTTTGCTGACTGGCAGCCACGCACGGTCACCCTCCCCCGTGTGCCGGAGGTCGCCGTCAAGAATCGCCCCGGGGTCTTTATGATCCAAAAGCAGATCAACCAGGGATACGTCAACGTTGGGCACTTTGGCATCAAAGACACCAACCCCGACATCTTTGCCATCAACGTAATGAATTTCATCCTTGGCGGCGGCAGTTTCACCTCTCGCATTACCAGCAAGGTGCGCTCCGACGAAGGGCTCGCCTATAACACAGGGTCCCGCTTCGCCAACGAGCACTTGTTCCCCGGCACCTTCTACGGCTACGTGCAGACAAAGTCGCAGACAGTCTACTATGCCATTTCCCTGATCCTCAAAGAGTTCGAGCGGATTCGTCGCGAGCCGGTAAAGGAGGAGGAAATGGTCACTGCCAAGAACTATTTCTTGGACAGCTTCCCCGATCGCTTTTCCACCGCCATCGGCACCATGAGTACGTTCTCTTCCCTGGAGTACAACGGCTTCCCGCTGGACTATTACGACACCTACTGCGACAAAATACGGGCGGTGACACCCCAGGATGTCATGCGCGTGGCGAAGAAGTACATCAGGCCCGAGCAGATGACCATCATGATAGTGGGCGATATCGAGGCCTGCAAGAAGGGCGATGAGAAACATCCGGGCACTTTGGACCAGCTCGGCCCGATAACCGAGATCAAACTGCCGGATCCGCTCACTGGCAAATAGGCTATCCTCGCCATAAGGGGACAGCCCATTCCGGCTGTCCCCTTTTTTCCATCTTGCGTCTTGATATCGGTAGAAGGAGAAGGAAAGCAATGGCGGAAGCCACCCAGAGCCAGGCAGGTCATCGACGCCTGCCCCTACTGGTCGCGCTCATTCCCATCGCGGCCATGATGGCCCTTCTCATTGTCGGTTATGGGGTGTATCACATCGTGCCCCAGGTCTTGCTGATCGGGGCAGCCTTCATCACTGGGCTGCTGGGCATGATCCTCCGCTGCCCATGGGAGGAGATGCAGAAGGGGATTGTAGAGAGCATCCACAAGGCACTGCCGGCGATGCTGATTATGATTTGCGTCGGCATCTTGATCGGCTCCTGGATCGCCGCCGGCACCATACCCATGATCATCTACTATGGCCTCAAACTCATCTCGCCAAAGGTCTTTTTGGCTACGGCCTGCCTGGTGTGCAGCCTCACGTCCTTAGCTACCGGTACGTCATGGGGGACCATTGGCACCTTAGGGGTAGCATTCATGGGCATCGCCTCGGCGCAAGGTATTCCCCCTGGAGCAGCTGCGGGAGCAATCGTGGCGGGGGCCTACTTTGGCGACAAGATGTCACCGTTTTCCGACGTCACCAACCTCGCCCCTGCCGTGGCGGCGTCGAACCTCTTTGATCACATCAAGCACATGATGTATTCGGCAGTGCCCGCGTGGCTCCTCGGCTTTGTCGTCTACCTTTTGGTCGGGCTTCGCTACAGTGCCGCCACCGCAGAGTCGGAGACTACCATTTTGATCATGGACACCTTGCGCCAACACTTTCACTTCAACGTGCTTCTGCTGTTGCCGCTGGTGGTGGTCTTTTATTTTGCCGTGGCCAAGAAGCCTGTGTTGCCGGGGATGTTGTTCTCGGCGCTCATTGCCGGCGCCCTCGCCGTGATTTTCCAGGGGGCCTCTGTGCCCGAGGTCGCCCAAGCCATGGATACGGGCTACAAATCGACCACAGGTGTGGCTGCGGTGGATCGGCTCATCTCCCGAGGCGGCATGATGAGCATGATGGGTGTGCAGCTGGTAGCGTTCACCGCCTTTAGCTTCGGCGGCATTATGCAGCGCCTCGGACTGCTGCAGGTTATCTTTGATCATCTCAAGCGCTTTACCGAGCGGGTAGGGAGCCTGGTGTTAACCACCATTGGCACCACCGTGCTCACCGCACTGGTAACCGGCAGCTCCTACCTCTCGATGATCGTGCCAGGGGAGCTCTTTGCTCCCGTGTACCGGCAGCGCAATCTGGCGGCAAAGAACCTCTCGCGGCTCATCGAGGAGTGCGGCGCCATTGTCGTCCCCCTCATTCCGTGGAGCATGGCGGGGGTGTACGTCACCGGCACCATCGGCGTATCGCCGTTCCAATATCTCCCGTGGGCGGTGCAAAACTATGCGGCGGTGTTCATCCTGATCGGTTTCGGCTTTACCGGCCTGACCATGGCACCAAGAGTGCGGGAGGACGAAACCCAGGTGGGTAGCTAACGAGACCCGTTCACTTTCGGCCCCCTCAAAAGCCCAGGCGGGCCAATCTGGTCCGTTCCGTCAATTCCTCGCCGGTCTGCGGGTCGATGGCAATGCATGCCCCGCGCCTGATCAGCGTCGCCACCTTGCCTGCAGCGTGCGGATTGCCACAGAGGTGAGGAGCATCCAGTAGACCGACTTTCACCGCCTGGGCCAAGGTGTCGGGGTCGGTCCATGGGTCATCCACGTGGCGCGAAGGGAGGGCACGAATTGCTTCCAGCAAGAGCGTGGCCTCCTCCACGAGCTGCGCCCGTCGCTCCTGGATGTGGGGGTCTTCGATCATGGGTAACGGACCTAACGCGCGATTCTGGATCACCCCCCTCACTATCGCTGCGCTCTCGATGATCTCCGCCGGGGTTGCGGCGTGGTCCCCTTCGCAATATGCCACCACGTGCACAATCTGCGGCTCAAGAGCCAGCTGGCAGAAGGTCGAGGCGGCGAGCTGACCCTTGGCCACGTGCGGATCGGCGCTCATGCTCGCAAGGCCAGTGCGCGTCTGACGCACCGAGGCAAACGTGTCGTCGTGAAGTGATTCGATAAGAGCCGCTTTTGCGAGCATCTTGGCAAGGTCCATGGGTGCAGAGGTCCGGGCTGGCGTGTTGAACATGTACTGCGCCACATAGAACCGCGCACCCATCTTCTTGGCGTTGTACGCGGCGAGAAACGCAGCAGCCACCGCCACCGTGTCGGGCGCGTCGCGCAAGCTCCAATGGTGCGCCTCGTTCACCTCCAGCGGAATGCCGTGGCTTGCGTACCAACGCATGGCCTCCTGGTTCTCCTGGATGGCGGTAACGAGGGGACGGTCTGAACGACCATCGAGCACATTGTACCAGAAAAGGGGAACCGCCCCCCAGGCCACATGGATGGTCTCCGCCAGCATCTCTGCCCAGCGCACCAGGTCGCGCGTGCCGGCGTAGCAGCGGACCAGCGGGTAGTTGCCGCAGCGCGTGGCCTGGTAGATGGCCCGCAGGTCGTCCGGAGTCCGCACCGGCACGCCGCCCGCCCCGTCCAGCTCCCGGCGCATCTCTTCAGGGCGGAAGAAGCTCTCCTGCGCATTCTGATCCGGTCCGATGGAAAGCACGTCGATGGCAGCGGCTTCGGCCAGCTGGCGTGCGCCTTCAATGGTGGCCTTGAGGTCAGGTAGACCAAAGTGGTGCCGAAGCAGAGGCATGGGTGCTGCTGCAGCGATGCGCTCCATAAGCGTCTGCGGAGGAGGGCCAGGAGCCGCTGCCTCGGCCCTCTCCTGCCGGAAGAAGGCCTCCACCTCCTCCTGGGTGGCGTCCCCAAACACCGCCGTAAACAGGCCGCTGCGCCGCGCCACTACTGCCGCCGGCGGTGTGCCTCCAAACAGCCAGACCTTTTGCTGCCACTTTCGCTCGGTCATCAACTGGCGCAATTCGCCCAGAAGCGGCTCTAACGTCTCCGGCGTCAAGCGGTAACTGAGCGCTACCACATCGCCCTGCTGTTGTTCCACTTCCTGAGCCAGCCGTTCAAGGCTCACCGCTGCACCCAGGAAATGGGTTTGGAAACCATGGCGCTCAGCAATCTTCAGGAATGAGATCAGCCCCGCCACGTGTACGCAATTGCCAATAGCCGCTGCCAGGATCTTGCGCTGTGTCATTGCGTCACTTCTCCCCGGTAACTGCAAAAAGACGGATGTCCCTGACCGACATGCCGCGGAGGCCAAGCGAGTCCACGGTTCTGCCCTTTCGCCAAAAGTCCACCCCGCGCATCAGCGAGGCCAGGTGGATGATCGCCTTGATGGTGGGGGTCTCGACCTTGAGCATGTCACCAATGGAGGCGATAGGAACCAGGCTCATGGGCACGTCCTCGTCGATGTAGCGATGGTGGAGGCGGTCCGGCGCCTTGATGCCTACGTAGCCCGGATTGTCGTGCATGGCCTCGTAGAGATCCTTGCCGGTGGCGCTGTAGGCGGTGTACAGCCAAGTGCGGGCGCTCATGGCGCGGATGCCCAGGGCCGCTGCCACGTCCAGGCGCTCCTTGTCGATCCGCTCCAAGACACGCGCCACCGAGCGGCTGGCGCCCTGGACGTAGTATTCAAAGTCCCCGTGCGTCTCCTCGATCCAGGCGGCGTTCAGTACGGTGAGGGCGGGATGGAACACGGCGCCGATGTTGTCAAAGCTGGTTTTGAACACATTGTCACCGGGAACAAACTGCGGAAAGGCGCGGTTGATCACCTTCAGCACCCCGGGGATCCAATAGGCAGGCAGGGTAGCCAGTGGGACGGCGGCTTTGATGGAGAAGATCTTGGCGTGCGCGGGCCCCAAGGCGCGTGAGGCATACAGAAACGTCTGCGCCTCGGCGATGAAGGGGAGCTCCTGTACCCCGTGCTCGCGCAGGACATGCAGAAACTCGAGCGCGCCCCCGGTGCGGCCCGGGTTCAACACGACAATCTGCTCGCCCTTGATGTGAGGGGCGCAGACCTCAGCCATGTACCGATGTCCTGTGGCCGGGACCACCACCATCAGCACATCCACCCCTTGCAGGCACTCGGCGATGTCGGTGGAGGCAAGAGCCACCTTGCCAAAGCCTTTGACCTCGCCTTCCAACCTGATCCCGCCCCGCTCCTGCACCGGCTGAATGCGGCGGCGCCCGCGATTGAAAAGGTTGACTTGAAACCCCATGAGGGCCAGATGCCCAGCCATGGCCAGTCCACCATGGCCAGCACCGAGTACGCAGAACTTTAGTTCCTTGGGGTCTTTGGCGAGCATGGCCTTCAGGTACGCCCGCC
>JBBIKH010000123.1:0-10311 GCA_037445575.1 bacterium | reverse complement strand
AACCACACGACTGTCGTCTCCACCTCAGTTGTACTTGATTCGATTGATGACCAATGGCCCCAGTCTAGGCTTGTATTGAACAGCGCCAACCTTGTCCGGCTCAACGCCGGCGCAGGCATCGTAGAGACGGCGCGCACCACGGTGGTCCTCGCCGGGCGGCTATAATAACGACGGTGGGCGGCGCCGACTTCGCCTACTCTGAGGAGGAACAATGCTTGTCTACTTCAACGGGCAGTACATGGACGAGAGCAATGTCTGCGTGTCCCCTTATGAGCGTGGGTTTCAATTTGCTGACGGCGTGTATGAGGTTATCCGCTGCTACTACGGCGCTTTCTACCAGACTGAGGCCCACCTGCAGCGCATGGCGCGGGGGTTGCGGGAGCTGCGCATCGACGGAGCGGAAGTAGCTGACTTTCCGGTCATCATCCAGCGGCTTGTTGAGGAGAACAACCACAACGAACACCAGGCCATAGCCTATCTGCAGGTGACGCGCGGCGCTTATAGCCCGCGTCGCCATTGGTTTCCCCCGCCGGGGACGCCGCCCACCGTCTACATCAGCACGTCGCCCTTCAAGCCCCATTGGGAGGAAATCGAAAAAGGGGTGAAGGTGATTCTCGAAGAGGATGTGCGCTGGCTACGCTGCGACATCAAGTCCATTGCGCTTCTGCCCAATGTCCTTTCCCGGCAGCGGGCCATCGAACAGGGCGCAGTGGAAGCCATTTGGGCGCGAGATGGCTTCATGACCGAGGGGACCCACTGCAACATCGGCTTTGTGAAAGCGGGAGTGTTCTACACCCCACCCCTGTCGAACTTGATCTTGCCGGGGGTGACGCGGGCGGCGGTGTTGCGCCTTTGCGAGAAACTGGGCGTCCCCACCAAGGAGGTCCCTATCGCCCGCCAGGAGCTGGAGCAGTTCGACGAGGCCATGCTCATCGGCACGACAGTGGAGATCACCCCCATCGTGCAGATCGGTGAGATGACCGTGGGCAAAGGTTCACCGGGGCCCGTTACTCGTCGCTTGCAGGAGGCGTTCTACGCGGAGGTGCTGCCTCCTGGTAAGAAGCCTTGAGGTGAAGCCGGTCCCTTAGGCGCAGCGCGGGCTGATGGCGCAGATGGCGCGCACGATCCGCTCGGCCCCCTTTTCCACTAGGGTCGCTGTCTGCGCCATGGCCTGGTCCAACGTCATGGGCGCAGGGCAAATGGAAAAGAGTGAGGCCACTCCCCGCTCGTAGAGGTTCTCCGCCTGCTCCTCCACGGCTCCGGCCAACACGATGACCGGTATCCGCTGCTTTTGGGCTTCAGCGGCGACGCCGCTTATGGTCTTGCCGTAGGCGGTCTGGAAGTCAACTTTGCCTTCGCCGGTCAGGACAAAGGCCGCGCCCTTGATGCGTTCGGCAAAACGCGAGGCCTCCAGCACTATGGCGACGCCTGGGCGCAAGGTGGCGTTGGCAAAGGCGATGAGGCCTGCGCCCAGGCCACCGGCAGCACCCGCACCAGGCACGTCCCGCACGGGGCGCCCAATCGTCCTTTCCACGACGCCAATAAAGTGGGTCATGTTCGCCTCCAGCAGGGCGAGCTGTTCATCATTGGCGCCCTTTTGCCTGGAATAGGTCATGACCGCGCCGCGCGGGCCAAGCAGGGGGTTGTCCACGTCGCAGGCCACCGTCACCGTGGCGGACAAGAGCTCGGGCAGTCGACCGGAAAGGTCTATCCTCGCCACGTCCCCCATCAGGCCGCCACACATGTAGTCGGTAATCTCGCTGCCATCGCTGCGGAAGAACCGCACACCGAGAGCCTGCGCCATGCCGGTGCCACAGTCGGTAGTGGCAGAACCGCCGATGCCCACAATCAGATGGCGGCAGCCGCGCGCCAACGCCGCGCGCATAAGCTGCCCGGTGCCGAATGTTGTGGTGAACACTGGGTTCCGCTTCGCCAACGGCACAAGCGGTAACCCAGAGGCAGCTGCCATTTCGATCACCGCCGTCTGGCCATCCCCCAGGATGCCGTACTCCGCTTCGAGCTCTTCGCCCAGCGGCCCAACGACTGTGGTTTTCTCGATGCGGCCGCCGGTCGAACTGACCAGGGCGTGCACTGTGCCCTCGCCGCCATCAGCCATGGGGATCTTCACCACCTCTGCCGAAGGCAGCGCACGCTTGATCCCCCTCTCCATGGCGTCGCAAATCTCTGCAGCGGAGAAACTCCCTTTGAATGAATCCGGAGCCACGACAATCTTCATGCGTCCCTCCCAGCCCGCAGGGCCAGCTCGATCATCCGGCCAATTTCCTCCTTCATGAAGGTGGGGCAGTTCATGTTCTCCGTCCACGGGCGCATTTCCTCAACAAAGGGACGGATGGCAGCAAACGAGACCTTGCCCCGGGTTGCGGCATCGATCATGGCGATACGGCCGCGAATGGTGTGGTGTTCAAAGGGGAGTTCCTTGAAGCGCGGGCTGTCGTTCTTGCACAGATGGCACTTGCAGCATAGCTTGCTCAGTTCGTAGATAGGCTCGTATTGGGGCAACACCGGGTCTATGGCCAGACTCGGCGCCTCCACCTCGAACACCTTGCCCGGGTTGAGAATGCCCAGCGGGTCAAAGGCCTTTTTGATACCCTTCACGTACTGCACAGTGGCCGGGCTCAGTTCCTCTTCGCTCCTGCCGAGGAAGTTGCCAATGGCGTGCTCGCCTGCGAAGCATCCGCCCTCGGCTTCAATCCATGCGTCGAACTCTCGCACCACGCGCGCCGCCTTCTCCTTGTCCTCCTGGCAGTCCCGCACGATGAAACTGGGGTGCAGGTTGCCATCGCCGGCGTGCCCGTAGATGATGAGCTCCAGACCTTCGCGGGCGGCCAACTCGCGCATTTTACGCACGCCGGCAGCAAACTTGGCAATGCGCAACACCGGGTCGAACTGCACGATCACCGGCTTTTCGCGATTAAACTTGGCCATTGCCCCAAGGCAGCTCCGCCGCTCCGCGTAGAGCTCGTCTGCCTCCTTGGGGTCGTTGGTGTAGCGGAGTTCGAGCGGTTGCAGTTCCCTCAAGATGGCGACCAATTTCTCGGCGTTCTCCTTGGCCTCGTGTGGCCCGCCCGCAGTCTGGAAGAGGAGCAGCATGTTCTCCTTGCCAAAACAGGCCATCATTTTGTTGTCCATGTACTCAAAGGAAAAGAGGTTAATCCGTGCTCTGGCCACCGCCTCGTGAATCTGCTGCAGCACCGCCTCGTCGCGAAAGCTGCAACGGATGGTCCAGGTGTCCTCAGGGAGAAAGTCGCAGCGGAAGGTCAACTCCACGATGATCCCCAGCGTCCCTTCGGAGCCGATCATCAACCCCACCAGGTTCGGGCCGGTGCTCTCCTTCGGGCAACGGTGGCCGGCGCTGAAAAGCTTGCCCTGGCCGTCCACCGCCTTTAGTGCCAGCAGGTAGTTCTTAAATGTGCCCTTGGACATACCCCAGGTGCCGCCCGAGGACTCGGCGATGTTAGCGCCGATGGTGGAGATCTCATGCGAGGCGGGGGCGACCGGGATGACCATGCCGAAGGGCGCCAGCCGGCGGTTCAACTCCGCGCAGCTAATGCCCGGCTGAGTGACCACGGTGCGCGTGATGGGGTCGATGTCCACCACGTCGCGCAACCGTGAGGGGTTCAGAAGGATGCCACCCTCGCACAATGCCCCGCCGGACAGTCCGGTGAGCCCCGCGCCGGGGACCAGCTTGATCTTCTTGTCCGCAGCCAACTTCACCACCGCCTGAATTTCCGCCACCGAGCCCGGATAGACCACATAGTCCGGGCGGGAGCGGTACATTGTGGCGTCCCCAAAGGTATACGCCCAATACTCCGGCCGCTCCGGGGTGAAGAGATAGTCCTTGCCGACAATTTCTTGCAACTGGCGTGCGATCAAATCCATGATGTGCCTCCACGTCTGCTTGATCTGATGCGATGCTGTTTTGTCCTCGCTCATGCTGCGGAGTGCGTCTTGCTCAGCGTTGCAGCTCCTGCCTCTGGCGCGCGGGCGCCTTCCTGATGACTGATCTCAGCCCTCTCGGCAGCAGGCGCTCCGCCAAGGCCACCACCTCCTCCACGGAGATGTCGCTGAGGCTGGGGCGCTGCAGGTAGTAGCTCCCAGGCCTGGCCGGTGCCCATTGCTCTGGCTCCGTGGGCCCAAAAAGCGAGATAAGTGGCACCCTGGTGGCGCCGGCCACGTGCATGACGCCGGTATCGTTGGTGACCATCAGGTCGAGTCCGTCGATCACTGCCGCCAGCTCGCCAAGAGGGCGATTGGCGCAGAGGGTGTGCGGTGCGTGGAGCAAGGGGAGCAAGGCGTTGATCACTTGCCCGTCGTCAGGCCCGGCGGAGATGACGATGTGGGCTCCGTATCGGTCGGCCAAGGTATTGGCCAAGCGGGCGAAGTTATCCACCGGCCAGCGGTTGGCAGGCTTGCCCGCCCCGGGGTGAATTCCCACCTTGGGCCCAGGTCCCATGCGCCGGAGGAGCTCCTGCGCCCGCTCCTGTTCGGCCGCCGTGGGGAAGAGCTCCGCCTGCAGGTTGTCGCTCCTCAGCCCTAAGGGTACCAGCAGGTCCATGTTGCGCAGAGCCTGGTGGCGCTGGGGCTGGGAGCGCCAGTCCAGAGCCACCGGCACGTTGAACAGGAAGCCGGTCGTGTTCGGCTCCCCGTCCAAGGACGCCGGTCCGATGCGGTAGCGGGCCCGCGACAGGTAGGCCAGCACGTCGGAAGTCACCGACATCGACACCGTGGCCAATACGACGGCCAAATCGGGCCTGAGACTGCGGAGCGTGCGCAGGAAGCGCCAATACTGGCGCGGCTCTTTGGCAAAGCCGATCTTGTCGAACACCAGCACGCGGTCCAAGCGAAGGTTGTGCTCCACCGCCGCATAGTTCGCCGGGCTGGTGATGAGAATGATCTCTGCTTCCGGATAGGCCTGGCGGAGGAGCCTGAACACCGGGGTGGCGCAGAGCATATCCCCAAGCTGGTTGTGCTGGCGGACGACAAGGATGCGCCGCACGTTGGCTGGGTGCTGGAGCTCGATCGTGGATACCGGGAAAAAGCTGCGCAGGCCGCGGAATAGCAAAACCTTGGCCTTGCGCTGCGCGTCGTGGATCTGCCGGCGCCGCAGGGCCTTATGCAGGATGTCGAACAGACTAGGCATTACTTCTCCTGTCCATGGGTCATTTAAATTTAGCAACCAGTGGGACAAAAACAAGGTGAAAAAATACTCGAGCCGGAGGACGGCCGAGTTTGGCGGCAAGCCTCTGGCAAGGATGCGCTTCGCCTTCGTCTTGGCGCAACTGGACGATCCGCGACGGCACAAGAGAGTTGCGCAGGGCAGACACGATTTTCCTATTGCTTTTTTCCCTATTTTTGCTCAATATTAAGTACAGACCCATAGTGCCAGGTGGCACTCTCATGGGGACAAACTGGGGCTGCTGAGCGCGTGGAGTCCAAGGGGCTGAGCCGTCTCGGGTAACGCGGGAGGGAAAGAGAGATGGAAGAGCTCAAGAAAACGCTTGTCGGCTTGGAGAGGGCGCAGGCAAAGGCCTTCAACAAGGGGGATGTGAAGGCAATCTTGGCCCACTTTGACAAAGAGCTGGTGGGCTTTTCCTCCACCCGGCATGCACGGCTGCGGGGCCTGCGTGCCTTGCGGCAGACCATCGAGTACTACCTCACGCAGGCCGACAAGGTGGAATTCAAGATCATCCAGCCGCAGGTGCAGGTGCTGGGGGAGGTGGCGGTGGTCAGCTTTTACTGGACCGTGACCCTGCACCGGCGGGGCAAACCGCGCGTTATTGAGGGGCGCGGTACGCATGTGTACGCCAAGCGTGATGGCGAGTGGAAAGTGGTACACGAGCATTTTTCCAGAGCCCACCACGCCTACGAGCAAAAATAGGCGGCAGCTCCTCCTGCTGGCCCGACAGCAGAGGCGCTGTCCCGAATTGGAGAGGAGTACAACGGCTGCAGGTCTGCGGCCCGCAAAGAGAAAGGGACTTTTGTCAGTGAAGGGCACGTGGCTGGTGATGTGGGGTGTGGGCGCTGTGTTGGCGGTCCGGGTGGGCCTGTCCCAAACTACCGTTCCGGTAGGAGAGCGACAGGGCCGCATCGACGCGGGTCTGCTGATGGACATCGTGCGCGATCTTTGCCGGCCCGAGCTGGACGGGAGGTTGCCGGGGAGCAAGGGGTATGATGCTGCCGCAAGATATGCGGCCGACTGGTTTGCTCGTCTCGGTCTGCGCCCGGCCGGCGACGACGGCTTCTTTCAGTACCTGGACGTTGAATACAATGAGATCGTCCACCCGCCGCGCCTGAGGGTACTTGGGCGGCGCGGCCACGTGCTCCGGGAGTGTGTGCTCGGCCAGGACTTTGTCGCGCGCGGCTTCAGCGGCAGCGGGAGGGTCACGGCGCCAGTGGTCTTTTGCGGCTATGGCCTCTCCTGTCCGGAGCACGGCTACGACGACTACGAGGGCGTGGACGTGCGCGGCAAAGTGGTGCTGGCCTTCAAGCAGGCTCCGTCCTGGCAGCTGCCGGGCGCCGATTGGGGGGAACGCGCCTTGCCCAGACCCAAGGCGGAAACGGCGCGCCGCCATGGCGCGCGGGCCCTGTTGCTGGTCTCCTGCCCAAATTCGCCGCCCGTGCAAAAGCCCATCGGCAGTGTCATGCACGGCCCAGGCGTACAATGCGACCTTCCGCAGCTGCACATCGATGTCGCGGTAGCCGACCAGATGCTGGCAGAGGCCGGGCTAACTTTGGCCGAGCTACAAGCAGCAATCGACTCCACCCGCCGCCCGCACTCGCTGCCACTGCCCAGCAAAGTCCGACTTGAAGTGCGCGCTCGCTATGCGCACAAGCGACCCACCATGAACGTGGTCGCCCTTCTGGCGGGAAGCGACTCATTGCTCAGCAAGGAGTGCGTGCTCATCGGTGCGCACCTGGATCATGTGGGCAGACAGTCGCCCACCGTCTACTTTCCCGGGGCCAACGACAATGCCTCAGGCAGTGCGGCGGTGATGGCCATTGCCAAGGCATTCGTCGAGGCTCCGTCGCCGCCCCGGAGGAGCGTGGTCTTTGCGCTCTTTGCCAGCGAAGAGCAAGGGATGCTTGGGGCAGAGGCCTACGCAAGCCGACCGCCATTTCCCCTCGAGCGGACGGTGGCCATGCTTAACCTGGACTGCATTGGCACGGGCGACAGCATCCAGGTCTATGGTGGTGCGGACTTTGCGGCTTTGTTTGCACTCGCCCAAGAACAGGATCGACGGCACACGCGACTAATGAGCGCGCGGACCGGCGGTGGGGGAGGAGCAGATGCCGGACCCTTCCACCGGCAGGGTGTGCCCAACCTCTACTTTGCAACCAGTAACGGTTACCAGCACCTGCATCTGCCTTCCGACAAGCCGGAGACCCTGCGGCCGGACCTTTTCGCAGCCGCTGCGGAACTGGCCTATCTCACTGCCCGCGCCCTGGCGGACGGAGAGGCAATCGGACTTTACCAGGAGAGGGCCCATCCATGACCTCACGGGAACGACTGTTGACGGCGCTTGACCGCGGCATCCCGGATCGGCTGCCGGCCACGCTGCACGACTGGATGCAGTACTATCTTGACCATTACTTGGGCGGCATCGGCCCCCTGGAGGCCTTTCGCCACTTCGGCCTGGACGCCTCCATCTACGTGTCGCCCTTCCTCGATATGGAGAGCCCGCAATGGCGGATCACCGAGGAGGTAGTGGAGGAGCGACCGGATTACCGCCGTTGGCTGCGCAAGATTACGACCCCGGAGGGGACCTTTGTTGCGGTACACGAGGCGGACCAGTACACCTCCTGGATTGCGGACTATCCCCTGAAGGAACCTGAGCAGATCCGCTGGATCGAGCGATACATGCCGGTGCCGCGCCTCGACACAAAGTTGGTTGCCTCCTGGCGCGAACGAGTGGGCGACGACGGCATCGTGCGCGGCGTGCTCCCGTACCAGCAGCCGGGGTGTTGGCAGGATGCCTGCCAGTGGTACGGCACGCAACAGATGATTATGGCCACCTTTGACGACCCGGCGTGGGTGCACGAATTTCTGCGCATCCTGCGCGACAAGAAGCTAGCCTTTGTGGAACAGTACCAGGGCAGCGGCTACGACCTCATCGAGGGGGGCGGCGGCGACGCCTCAAGCACGGTCATCTCGCCCACCATCTTTGAGCAGTTCGTGGCGCCCTACGACCGTGAGGTCCACCGGGCCTTGCATGCGGTCGGCATGAAGGTGGTCTATCACACATGCGGCGGGATGATGCCCATCCTGGAAAAGATTGTGGCCACGGAGGTGGACGCCATCGAGACGCTCACGCCGCGCGAGATCGGCGGCGATGTGGACCTGGCGGCAGCGAAGCGGCGAGTAGGCGGATACGTGGCCATGATCGGGGGAATGAACCAAACTCACGGCTTCACTTACGGCACGCCGCAGAAGGTCAGAGAGATGGTGCTGCGGAACTTTGCTGCGGCAGGTCCGGGGGGAGGATACATCCTCAGCACCTGCGACCACTTTTTCCACGCGCCGGTGGAGAATCTGCAGGCCTATGCCGAGGCGGCGCGGGAGTGCGTGTACTGAGCCGTCCGCGCCAACGAAAAAGGCACTCCTGAGAGTGCCGTAGGGTCTATTTGTGTTCGGACTACAACCGGCAGGATAGCCCATTTCCGTGAGTGGCATGCTGCTGCGGAACGGAAGGCTACGTCCACCTGTACCTCTTCCTTCCCGGGCTATTGCCGGTCGCACCCCTGCACTATGGAGAACCCGGCTACTTTGACGCGCCTTGCTTGGCCTGCAACTTGCGGATTTCGTCGCGCAAGCGGGCCGCGTCCTCGTACCGTTCCTCTTGGATTGCGCCCTCCATCTGCGCCGTCAGTTCCTCGATGCGCTCCTCCAGTGGCACCTCGCGCTCCCTGGCCTCCTGCCGGTCAACTACGGCCGCTCTCCTCATCACCTCCTCCACCACAAAGATCGGCGCATTCATGCGCAGAGCAAGGGCAATGGCGTCGCTGGGACGTGCGTCGATCTCCCGCTTCTTACCGTCAAGCTGTAGCCCGATCTTCGCGTAATAGGTGTTCTCGCGCAGCTCGGTCACTACAACTCTCGACACCTTAGCGTCGAGGGATTCCAGGAGGTTCTTCATCAGATCGTGGGTCAGTGGGCGGGGAGGCTCTACCTTTTCGAGCTGGAGGGCGATGGCCTGGGCCTCGGTTGAGCCAACCACGATTGGCAACCAGCGACCGTGCGCGTCGTCGCGCAGCACCACCACAAAGCGGCTCGTCGCGGTGTCCAACGTGACCCGATCAACTCGTACCGAGACTAACATGTCAGGAACCTCTTGTAATTGTCGCGCCCCGTCCCCGGCAGGGCCGTTCCCGGAAGTTGACTGGAGCCTTGTGCCGGACTAATTATAGCAAATAATATGAGAAGTGTCAAGCCCTTTTTGCGCCCCGGCTGGAACACGGCCATATGAGTCGATGTCGGTTCCTCAGGACAGCACCTCGAGAATCCTCGGGGTCACCTCAAGGATGGAGCTGAGGCCAGAGGTGAAGCTGCTGGTGTTGCTCCCCCAGACCAAAGTCATCGCCGGGTTGCGGGTGTGGCCCTTCACGGAGAGGTCTTCAATGTTGCCGTGGTCGCTGGTCAGGACCACCAAGGTCTCGTCCAAATCGATCCGTGCCAAGGCGGCGGCCAGGAACTCCTCCAAGTCCGTAAGTACCCGCACCGCAAGCTCCATGTCCTGCGCGTGGCCTGCCCGATCGGTTTGGAAGTACTCATACAGGCAAAAGTCATAGGCGGCCGCCTGAGTGCCAAGAATGGCCCCTGCCTCCCCCGGAGTGAAGAGCGGGACCTCGTGCCCGCGCCGGCGCAGCGCCTCGTTGGTAAAGTCCTGATAAATGCACCGACGGGCCCGCAGGTCGTCCAAATTGAAGAATGGCAGGCCCGCATACAGGTTGCACACGCTGGTCACGGAAAGGTAGCGGATAATCTGAAAGGGATCATAGTCGAAGAACGGCGGGCGAAATGCGTTGAGGAAGGCAGCGCGCAGCCCGCGTTCCCGCACTGTCTTGAGAAGCGAGTGTTGGGCAATGACCTCCCGCAGTTTGCCGTTCGGGAAGCCGGTCAAATGGCGACCGAGCAGGGCAGCGGCATTAACGCCGGTGAGAAGGGCCGTCTGGCCAGTGGCGCTCTGGGGCAGTCCAGGAATGCCCAATGCCGCATCCAACGACAGCGACTCGCCTGCAAAAGGCACAGGTGTGGTCCGCTGCCGGTCGAGAAAGTTGTTGAAAAACGAAAGC
>JBBIKH010000122.1:0-10412 GCA_037445575.1 bacterium | reverse complement strand
TTTGCCCAGGTGGTGCTGCCCAACCATGCCGGGCCCTGGATGCCCACCATCTCCAGCAGGGCGTTGAGGATGCCATATTGCGGGTTGAAAATCCACATCCAGATCGCAGAGATGGCCACCCCCGAGACCACCGAGGGCAGAAAGTAGGCAGTACGAAACAGGCGGATGCCCCGCACGGACTGGTTGACCAGCACCGCCAAGAGCAGCGACCCGGCGATGTTGACAGGCACGCGGAACACGGTGTAGTAGAGGGTGTTGTAAATGGCCTTCCAGAAATACGGGTCGTGCAGCAACAGGTCGCGGTAGTTCCGAAGGCCGATGAACTTGGGCACGCGCAGCACGTCGTATTGGCACAGGCTGTAGTAGATTGAGGCCGCAAATGGGTAAAGCCCAAACACAAGGAAGCCAATCACCCAAGGGCTGACGAACAGGTACGCCAGTGCCGACTGACTGTGGCGCAGGCGGCTCACCCAGCTACGGTGCTCTTGCTCCGGGCGGCTCATGGCTTCACCATGGCATCTTTCTGCGCACGTAGCGGTCGTACTCTACCGCCTCGTCAAGCTGCTTTTGCACCCGTGCATTGGCCTGCCGCAATGCGTCCTCAGGTGACAGCCGGTGGTTGAGGGCCATCTCCATGGCCAGAAAATACTCCCGCCAGAACACGTCGTGCACCAGCGGCAGCAGCGAGCTGCTGAACCCCTGATACATCAAGCTGTCGAACACTGCCCACTGGGGCATGCGCTCCTGAAAGGCCTTCTCCCGCGCCACCAGGCGGTTCGAGGGCACCAACGGCTCTTTCTCGGCCAGGAAACCCTGGAGCTGGCTCTCGACCCGGGCCGTGAATTTTAGAAACTCCCAGGCCGCCTCGGCCGCCTTGGCCCCACGCGGGATCGCCAGCCAGAAACTCCCCACCTGCGTAGCGGGCCTGTCTCCGGGGTCACATGGGATAAGGCTCACGTCGTAGTCAAGCTGGGGAGCAAAGCGCCTGATCTGGTTGACGTGCGAGTTGTCCAGGATCATCATCGCCACGCGCTCAGAATTGAAGCCGTGCTGTTCGTTGATGCCGCAGCTGAGCTGGAGCGCCGTCAACTCCGAGAGCCCGAAATGGTCGTAGTAGTTGACGGTCCAACGCAGGGCCTCGATCACCGGCCGCTCGTCCAAGCGCACATTGCACAGATCTGTGGAACGAAAGGTCGCTCCCTTTTGAAAGGCCATGACCACCGCTGCCGAAAGCGCGCTGTAGTTGGGGATAAACCCTGCCTGTACAATGCGCCCGCGCTCGTCCCGCACGGTCAGCCGCTCCGCAAACTGCTTGAGCTCATCCCAAGTGCGCGGGGGCCGATCTGGGTCAAGGCCTGCCTCGCGGAACAGCCGGCGATTGTAGAACAGGCCGTAGCAGCTCCCCGCAGAGGGGATGCCGAACACCTTCCCCTCCCACTGCATTTCCCCCCAGAGTGGGGGGTAGAACACGCTGGTATCAAAGCGGTCGCGGGCGATAAAATCGTCCAAGGGCAGCAGGGCCCGCCGCGCCGCCCAGCGCCCAATTGGGCTAAACTGCGAGATGACGTCCGGCGGATTGCCGCTCAGGATGGCGGTCAGAATCTTCTTCTCATTCTCCTTCCAAGGGATGGCCACCGGGACCACCTCGATGCGGTCCTGGCTCTCGTTGAACAGGCGCACCGAGATGGGGAACTCTTCGTGCGCCCCTGTGGCGATCCAGAATTCAACCCGCACCCGTCCGGTCGACGTGAGGCGCTGCGCCTGTTGGGGCTTGAACATGTAGACCATGCCCGCCACCAGCAGAAAAACCGCCACATACTTTACGATGCGTGCCATGCTCAACCCAAGGTCACTTCGACCAACCGCGGGTAGTACTCCTCAAACTCCACAAACGTGACATAGATGATCCGCCCCTGCTCCTGTGCCAACTCTGGGTGCTCCTTGCCCGCATAAACGAGCGGGCCGCCATAGACCAAGGGATTGCGCAGCGGTATACGGGGCGTCCACAGGCGCTGCGCTTCGCTCCACGGGCCCCATGGGTTCGGGGCAGTCCGTACCACCACTGGGCCCACCGTCTCCCAGGAGTGCACCGCCACGAAGCACCCCAGGTAGGCGTTGTACGAGACACTCATCTCCGTAGGCATGCCGCTCATGATGGGGATGGCATGTCCCGGATCTGGGCTCCACTCCGGAGCAGGGCTCACCAGATACTCATAGGCCGTCGGGTCGGCAAGCCGCCCCGTGCTCACCCTCGCCAAGGCGCAGAAGTGCTGTCCGTCGCGCAAATAAGTGCCGTACACATAAATGACGCCCTCTTCAGGCACCGGCAAGACAGCGGCTCCGTAGCACGGCTGCTCGGCTGTCCACCAGGTGGTGGAGCCTCCGCGCTCCAGCCTGGCAAACACAAGCTCCGGATATTCGGCCACTGATAAACCGGAGCCTGTAACTTCAAACTTGTAGGGCCAGCACCGTTCCGGCAAGAGCCGCACGCGCACGTAGTAGAGATACACCCTTCCGTCCAGGAGGATGCCGTGAAGGGGCCAAATGCGATAGTGCTCCGGCTTCTCATCGGGCAGCCATGGGATCAATTGCCGGAGGGCCCCACCGGCGTCGGTCAGGTAGCGATACTGCTGCACGCCGGCAGTGCAGATCAGCCCGGTGTTGCAGGGCATCTCCTCCACCACGCGTCGGCCACATTCATCCAACGAACCCACCAGGGTGTCGCCGAAAACCCACAGTGCCTCACCACCAACCAGCGGGATGGAGTAGGCGCAGTCCTGGCCGATCATCCTTGCGTCATTGTCGACAAAAAGGAGCCCAAGGTCGCGTGCACCGGCCACTTTCACCGGCGCGTTCACCCGCTGCCGATCTGTTCGTGCCATAGGCATATTCAGCGAAGCCTAAGCCTCACACCTCCAGCTCCACGGTGACAATCTTCTTGTGCGGCACGGCAAGCCGAAGTTCGCCGGAAACGGTCACCGGCAAGGGCTCAATGCGCTCCTCATTGAGGTTAGTCAGGTGCGCCTTGCGGATGGGACGCGACAAACGAAGGTGCCCAGGCACCTCCTTGTTTGTCGGGTTGAAGAACCGGACGATGAGCGAGTCTCGCTCCTCGCACTTTTTCACGGCGCTCAGCACCAGCGACCCAGGCGCAAGTTCCAGAAAGCTCATGCTCGGCGGCAGGTCGCCCTCCGAAATACCGCACTGAAAAGCCCGCACCGGGGCAAAGTGGCGATAGGTGTAGGCAAACACCTCCCCCGTTTCCCAATTGCCAAGGTGAGGGTACAGGGCATAGGCGCAGGTGTGCCGGCCTAGACATTGGGAGCCCACCTGGTCCAATCGCTCCACACGCTCGGGCGGCAGACCGACCCTAGGGTAGCGCACCCCTTTGACCAGCGTCAGGAGCATGGTGCGCCATTCGTTGTCCTGCACCTCATACTCCACCAACCCGTGGCTGATCAGCGCCAGCCCCACGTTCCCGTCAGAGATATCCACAAACGAAAGGTGCGGCTGCGTCCCGGTGACCGGCTCCACCCAATCGCGGGTATCAGGCAGCGCGATGGTTCGGGTGACCACATCGAAGGCTGTTTCCACGTCCACGCTGGCCGCGGCAATGCCGCTGGGAAAGCAGGCCCGCAATCGGTGGTCCATGGCCTGATTGTCGAAGGTCGTGACAATGTCCAAGCGGGGTGAACCCTTCCTTAGGGTGATGCGCGACGAAATGGGAAGCGGCACCAACTCGCTACTCCGCCGGTGCTTGCCCTCGGCCAACGCCTTTGGCACCTGCATGACCAGGTCGACCTGCATGGTAGCCTGGAGCTCCCCGTCCTCCACCACCGTCAGATGAGCCGCGCCCCCTAAGGAGCTGACCTTGGCATTCTCCAGGGGCGAAATGTGCGTCCACGGGTCGCCTGCCTCCGCGTCATCCTCGAAGAAGTGGCAGTTCCGGAAGACCCGGCCACTGGGTTTATGCGTCAGGTCAAAGACGCCGTTCGGCTTGAATTGCACCCGGAGGAACTCGTTCTCCATAGTGTCATTGGCCACCAGCATGGTGCCGTAGTTGACAAGCTCGCCATCTTTGCGCTCCACGATGAACGTGCGGTAGCCGCACCCGGGGATGCCCTCCGCCTCGAGCAGAAAGCGAAAGCGGCGCGTGTAGAACGGGGAGGGGATGTCGTATGGGTTCATCACCAGGGCGCCCCAATCTTTGCGTTCCTGCAGTTGGAAGCGCACCTGTTCGCCAGTTTCCGCATCCACCACCCGCATGGCCTTCTGCTTGGGGTCATCAGGAAAGTCCACCTCCACCTCGACGATCTCGGTCCGCTCAAACTGGAGGGGATTGAAGACCACCACCGCCGTGTGCTCGCGCGGCACGTGACCGAGGTTAAGGCGCCGGGCCACCGCCGCACATGCCCGATTGGTGAGTGCCTCCCCGATCTGGCCCACTTGGTCCCAGCGGAACAGCATGTCGCGATGCACCTGGTCCACGCTCACGCCGGTGATGCTGTCGTGGGGATGGTTGGTCAGCAGATACTTCCAGGCCAGCTCCAAAAGGGTCGCCGGGTATTCTTGGCCAAGGATCATGGCGAAGACCGACCACGGCTCGGCCCACTTCTCCAGCAGCGTCTGCATGCGCGCGTTAATCTGCTTCTGATACAGGCGCGTGGAGATGTTGTCCTTCAGGAGTCGGTTGAACCAGTTGTCCACGCTGGGATGGCGCCGCTCCCCTTTCAGCACCGTGAGCCGGGAGCGGTCCACCGCCTTCTTGATCTTCTCTAAAGCCGCCGGGAAGGAACTGTGAATGTACACGTCGCCCGTGTTCTTGGCATTGCAGTAGTCAATTACCTTGACGGTATTGGGGTGGGGAAAGACGCTGTCCATACCGTCCAATACCACCAAGTAGGGGGTGGTGGCATCAGCTGCCACGTCAGCCCGGATATTCTTCATCCCCTCGTCCAGGAGGGCGGTGTTAAAGTGCTCCAGAGACGAGGGCTTGAGCAGCCAATAGTCCTGGTCACCGCCGGCGGTGTCGCAGCGCCGAAAGGGCATCTGCCCCAGCGGCCAGCGATAGTAGCCGTCGTGCAAAGCGTTCTCGTACATGGTGGGGCGCAGCAAGTGCAGCCAGAAGGCGGCCCTGCTGAACAGGGCGCTCAGCCGCAGCCCGAGAATCTGCGTGCCATCCGGCGCCTCCAGAATGTACTCGGTGGCGCACTCGTCCTTGACGATCCCCCGATAGAACATGATGCCATCGATGCCAAAGCCGGCGTAGATCTGCGCGATCTGCGATAACTGGCCATAGGACGTGGGAGTGTATCCTACCTTCATCACTGCGCCAAATTGGCGGCCGATCTTGTGGCCCCGCATGAGGTTGCGCACGATGGCCTCGCCGCTCACGGTGTTCATCTCCGGCAGCGTGTACCACGGCCCCACCAGCAGCCGCCCTTCGCTGATGTACTTCTGCAACTCCTCACGCTTTTCCGGCCGGACCTCTAGATAGTCCTCCAGAGGAATGGTCTGCGAGTCCAGGTGAAAGTGCTTGTATTCCGGGCAAAGAGCGAAAAGCTCCAAGAGCCAATCCATCAACTCCACCAGGTGGAGCCTGGTCTCCTGCGCGGGGTAACGCCACTCTCGGTCCCAATGGGTGTTGGAAATCACATGAAACTCATAGTGCTTTTCAGTGCGGTCCACGTCAGTCCTCGGTATCGCTTGTCTGCCACTGCATCCACTCAAAAGCCAAAGGTCACGGTGAAGCCACTCACGCCCCCCATGATCGGCCCATAGTCGGCGTAGGAGTAGTCGAGGGTGCCGCTCACTCCCAGGAGCTCATGGCGTAGGCCGACGCCAAATGACCACGCGCCGAGGTCCGAATTAGTGCGGTACCCCCCGCGCAGGAAAAAGCTGTTGAGGAGGGTATATTCCATCCCCACGCACACGCGTTCGCGATTGTCCGTGGGGTGGAGAAGGTCGACGGCGACGGTGAGCCCATGCGCGGAGGTACGGAAGACTGCGTCGGCAAGGCCGATCCTGAAAATAAGCGGCATGCGAAACTTGTCGCGCAGGAATCTGATATCCGGTCCAAAGTGCTGTGCCGCCACGGAAAGGCACAGGTGCCTGAACCCCGTCTCGTAGATGGCGCCAAAGTCCAAGAGCACGTTGACAAAGGAGTCTCTGTCCAGCTCCTCGCGCACATACCGCACCTGGCCGCCCATGGACAACTTGTTGGTGAAGCGCCGGGCTAAAGCAAGGCCCAGCGCCAGATCCCCCGCACGCACCATCCGTCCGGTGCCGTCCTGGGCGAGCACGGTCGTCTCCTGAAACTCAGGCACCCCCATGGAGATAGCGCTTACCCCCAGCACCCCAACCTTGCCCCACGACACTGCCACCCCTGCTGCGCTCAGTTGAATGTCCAAGAGCCAGGTGCGGTACGAAAACCCGGCCTCTGCTCCCTCCACGTAAGCGATTCCGGCAGGGTTCCAGAAGATGGCGTTCACCCCCCTGGTCGTGGCCAGCGCAGCATCTCCCATGGCGGTCTCGCGAGCCCCGATGCCGATCTTGAGGAACTGCAGTCCAGCCGAACCGGCTTTGCTGAACTCAAAGCCATAGTCCCATTGCGCCCATGCCCCAACGGGAAGGAGGAAGATGGCAATCACTAAGCACCACGCTTTGCGCGTCATCGTCTGTTCTCCTATCGGCTCACTTGATCAGCAACAGCGTTCCCTTGGCGTTGCCAACGTCCGATTCCACCGTGTAAAGGTAAATTCCAGCGGCGGTCTTTTGCCGCGAGTCGGTGAGCTGGTCCCACACATGCTCTCCAGAGTTTGGGTTATCATGCTCCAAGGTGCGCACTAGCTCCCCGCTTACCGTGTAGATGCGGATGGTACACTTGGCGGGCAGGTTGGTGAACACGATGGAGCTCTCTTCTCCCGATGTGGGCAGGCCAGAGACCAAGCGGAAAGGATTGGGAAAGACGCTCACCTTCAGGGCGTTCTCAGCCGGTTGCCGGGCGGTGACCAACGCCTTGGTGTTGCGGTTGGTCATACCGCTCTCCACCCCCTTGGTGCTCACGGCGGTCACAGCATAGTAATAGCCGACGCCCACCTGCACGGTGTTGTCCTTGTATTTCCACTTGCCGATCTCCGTGTCGAAGTAGCGGCTGCGGTCGGTACTACGGCTGATGCGTATGTCGCGCACCTTCGTGAATGGGCCGATGTACGAACGGTCGCTACGATAGACGCGGAAGATATCCATCTCCTTGGCGCCGGTGAGGGGATTCACCCATTCCTCCAGATCCGGCGACCAGGTGAGCACGATCTCCTGCGTGGACGGAAGCACGTAGTAGGTGACCTCGGGCGCCGGCGGTGGCAAATAAGTCTGCACATAGTTGCGGGAAAAGAGCTGCTGCGCGCGGTCGACCGTCTTGCGGAGGGAATCCAACCCGGCAGGCAACAAATTCTGCGCACTGAGCCCCTTCACCGCCTGGTCCACGCCGATGCCGTTGACCGCCTCGACCATGACGATGCGCACGGTGTCACTAAGCGCCATCTCATATGGCCCAAAGCCTTGGAGCATGAAGGGAGAAAGTTGCTCCCCCTCAGGGGCCTGCAGGCTTTTGTCCGTGCCGTTGAGGATCGCGTACAGATCTGCGGCCGTGCGGCTGGTGATGGTCAACCGGTGGGCGTTGTTTATGACCTGGGCGTAGAACACCGTCGCAGGCTGATCTGCGCCATTGCTGGGCTGGTCCCAGTATAGCGGGGCAATGCCCGCGTAGCCGGTGGTGCGCAGCTCCCCGCGCTTGTCCCAGTAGTTTCCCCAATCCCACTTGATGTCTTGGGTTGGGTAATAGTCGTACGCGTACAGCAACCGCCGCTGCGCGTCATAGCCCACGATCTCGTCGTCCACGTTCAGGTTGTCCCCCCAGAACCCGTGTACCAGGATGTCCTGATAGCTGGGCCGGAGCAAATAGGGAAAGCCGAAATAGACATCACTCAAGGTCTGTCCCGAGGAGTTGACAAAGAGGTACTCGATGACGATGAAATCGGCGTAGGCGGGATAGCTCCAGGCCCTGCTAATCCGCGTCACCTCTACCCCATCGCTGGTGCGCCAGCGGGCGACGATCTTTTCCTCCGCCTCATGGGGATTGAAGCCGGGCGAGCCATTAAAATTCTCCAGCTCTTCCATGGGGTAGAAGACTCCCAGGTCGACAAAGTCAAACGGCCCCATTTCGTTGAAGAAGATGGTCCCACCGGCTTTTTTCCCGCCTATCCACACACCACCCCCCTGGCAATAAGAGCGCTGCTCGTCCTTGTTCGGCAGGATAGCCGGCCCTCCAGGCCAGTCCATGCTCGGGTAGTATTCGAACGGCGAAAAGAGGCCGCCGATCTGGCCGTTGTCCTTCATGGTCTCCCACAATTCGCCCCGATCGTGAATTTTGAACAACGGCACTCGCACCTGCGCCTGCCCCATGCCTGCGCATAGGAGCGCAAATCCCACCAGAAGCCAATAACGTCTCAAGTTCCTCATGACCTTCTCCTTGTCTTGCGCGGACTTGCCCAGTCTGCTGCAGCCCGGCGAGGTTGGGCTCAGCGGAAGCTGTAGCGACAGCCCACCCACACGCTGCGCGGCGCGTAGTAGATCATGTAGCTGATGTCGTACCCATCAGGATCTACCAGACTCGGTTGCCCGGTCTTGACAAAACGGTCCACCGCCTCAGGGTCAAAGGCCGCCGGCAGCCCCCACGTCTTGATGCTCTTCTGGTTGAACAGATTCGTCACCCGGGTGTAGAACGTGAAGGTATGCTCGCCAAGCCTAAAATAGCGATTGAACTTCAGATCCCAGTTCTGCCGGGCAGGCAGCCGGTGGTTGTCCAACAGGTCGGGAGGATCGTCCGGCTCAAGGTAGGTAAACGCCTGGCCGCTTACGTAGGTGTACAGCAGACTGAGGTCGCTATTGGCCAGCAACTGGTAAAGCACCGGCACCCGCCACCGCTCTGGGTACTTGAGGAAGAGGTTGGCGCGGAGAATGTGCGGCCGACTAAACGAGCGCTCCGTGGGCAAACGATCGCTCGCCTCCACGTACCACTGGTACGTCACCTTGCCGTCTTTGTCGATGTGGATTTGCCAGGGAGTCGCCGTCCCGTGAGTGCTTTTGGAGAAGCTATAGTTCATGTCCAGAACCAAATGGTCACTGAACAGCGTGCGGAGGCTCAGCTCGAGCCCCCGGGCGTCGCCATAGTCACCGCTGTAGCGACTGCTGTAGAAGACGCGCGATTCAGTGCCGGTGTAGGGGTCAACGCCATAGATGCGTTTGTCCAGAAACCTCGCCCGCTCCACCTGGTCAAACACATCTTTGTAAAAGCCTGTCACGTTAAGCACGGCCACCTTCTCAAAGTGGTGCTTGAATCCGAGCTCGAACTGAATAGTCTTCTCCGGCTTCAGAGGCTGGAGCGTGAGGTTGATGACCCGCTCCGGATCAGTATCCACCGAAGGCTGTCCCTGGATCACATAGACCGGCCGGAAATAGAGGAACTCATATTGCGCATTTATGGCCGGCATCTGGTAAAAGTGCCCGTAGCTAAAGTGAAACACGCTTCTGTCGGTGATCGGGAAGGAGATGCCCAGACGCGGGTTCACAGAGTGAAACGCCGGTACTCGGAAGCGCGGTTTGGCCAGGACATTGGCAAAGTCCCATTTCTTGTGGCCAAGCGAGTCAACGCCATCTTTGTCAGGATCAGCGGCCGGATTGTACTCCGGGTCAAGAGACGGGTTGAGGACGAACGAGTCCTTGGTGAACCACTCGCGATTGCCATCATACAGGTCATAGCGGACGCCCACGTTCAGGATCATGCTTTCAAATTCCATCTTATCCTGCACGTAGAGCGCCAGCTGCAGCGGATGATAGGTCTCGTTCAGACCGCGGCACCGCCAGTCGCTAAGGTCCGAGCTCCACTCCGCCAGGACCCAGCTATCTTCCTTGTACGTGTTGTAGTGGAACTCGAACCCGGTCTTGAGGAGATTGCTTTCATTGAACTGCCAGCTCAGGTGCCCGACAGCTGCAAGGTCGCACTTGACATTGTGGGACAACGAAGTATAGTGGTGCGCCAAGAAAGGCTCATCCTCGAAGCCGTCATAGCGGTGCCAGCCCCAGATATCCGGATTCTTGGACACGCCCAACACGCGGTAGGGGCTGGGTGTTTCGTTCTGCTTGAGCGTGTAGGAGCTCAGCTTCAGCTCGTAGAACAAGCGGGGGCTCAGCACATGTACCACGCCCAACCGCAATTGGCTGACATAGTTGTCGAGAAGCGTCCCGTAGCCGCGGTAGTACTTGGCAAAGTAGGGAAAGCTCTCCTCGCCGTTGGTTGCGTGGGCGTCGTGGCTGTATAGGCCGCCGAATTTGACGCTCAGGCCGGGGCGCAC
>JBBIKH010000121.1:2565-10421 GCA_037445575.1 bacterium | reverse complement strand
AGCGGAAAGGCTGGCCCAGCTGGCGGTGGAGGAGACCGGATTCGGCGTGGTCGCCGACAAGGTGGCCAAGAACCAACTCGCCACCAGGGACGTCTACAATCTCATCAAGACGATGAAGACCGTGGGGGTGATCAACGAGCTCCCTGGCAAGCGCATCATAGAGATCGCGGAGCCGATGGGCGTCATAGCCGGCGTCGTCCCGGTGACTAACCCTACCTCAACGGTGCTCTTCAAGTCGCTTATTGCCGTCAAGGCGCGCAATGCCATTGTCTTTTCGCCCCATCCCAATGCGGTCCGCTGCGCCAGTGCTGCGACCACGGTGATGAGCGAGGCAGCAGAGGCCGCAGGTGCCCCTCCCGGCTTGATCAGTTGCATGACTATTTCCACGCTCCAGGGGACCAATGAGCTCATGCACCACCGCGATGTGGCCATCATCCTGGCCACCGGGGGCGCCGGCCTGGTGAAGGCCGCCTACAGCGCCGGCAAGCCTGCGTACGGCGTCGGGCCCGGCAACGTGCCGGCCTTTATCGAGCGCACCGCCGATGTGCGCAAGGCGGTGGCCGACATCGTCGCCTCCAAGACCTTTGACAACGGCACGGTCTGCGCCTCTGAGCAGGCCATCATCGTCGACCTGCCGATCAAAGACCAGGTCGTGGCCGAGCTCTTGGCGCACAAGGCGTACTTCCTCAACCCTGACGAGTGCCAGAGGGTGGCGGCCACTTTGGTTACCCGCGAGCTGACCGTCAGCCCGGACTGCGTGGGGCAGCCGGCACATGTCATCGCCCGGAAGGCGGGCCTCGCCGTACCGGTCGATACGAGCATGCTCGTAGCGCCTCTTGAAGGGGTGGGGCGCGACTACCCCCTGTCCATTGAGAAGTTGTCGCCGGTCATCGCCTTTTACGTCGCAGATGGGTGGGAGGCCGGTTGTGAACGGTGCATCGAAATCCTCAACTTCGGTGGCCTGGGCCACACTTTAGTGATCCACTCCCGGGACGAAGAGGTGATCAAGCAGTTTGCCCTCAAAAAGCCGGCGTTTCGGATCTTGGTGAACACCCCCGGCACACACGGGGCGGTGGGGATCACCACCAATCTTGACCCCTCCATGATGCTGGGCTGCGGCACCTACGGCGGCAATATCACCACTGACAATGTGACGCCGATGCATCTGCTGAACATCAAGCGTGTGGCCTACGAGACCAAACCGTTGCGCCGCTCCGAACGCAGCACCGATTGGCGGCCTGAGACTTTGACGCGCGGCAGGGTGAGCACCACTGCCCCCTACCAGGCGGCGCTGACCCCTGCGGCGGGGATCTCCCGCACGCAAGCGCCTGCAGCGGAGGCTCCTCGCCCGGCGCCAACAGCTGTTCCCGGAGGGCGCTACGGCAGCAGTGGGATGACCGAAGATGAAGTGGAACGGATTGTCGCCGAGTTCTTGCGGGGGAGATGACATGGGCGTCCAGCTCAAAGCCGGCATGAGTATCGGGCATTGGCCATCTGGGTGCGGCGCACGGAGGTGGGTGTGGAGCGAGTGCTGATCCCGGTAGGTGTTTCCAATCGTCACGTCCATCTTTGCCGCGAGCATCTTGACGCGCTGTTCGGCAAGGGCTTTGAGCTGACCAGGGAGCGAGAGCTATACCAGTGCGGCCAGTTTGCCGCAGAGCAGACGGTGACCATCAGCGGCCCCAAGGGCGCCATTGAGGGCGTGCGCATCCTCGGGCCGCTGCGCAGTCGCACGCAGGTAGAAGTCTCCCGCACCGATGCCTACCGCCTGGGTCTTGACTGCCCGGTGGGGGACTCTGGGCCGTTGCCGCCCGGACAGGCGGCAGTGCTCATCGGGCCGCAAGGTTCAGTCACGCTCCACCAGGATGTGGTGGTGGCGCGCCGTCACATCCACATCAATCCGAAAATTGCCGTCACCCTGGGTGTGCGCCATGGCGACACCGTATTCGTCGCACCAGTGGAACAGAAGGGGGTGGACCCTGCGCAGCTGCGCACGGTCATCTTTGGCAATGTGCTGATCCGCGTGGACGAGAGCTTTCGCCTGCAAATGCACATCGACCTCGATGAGGCGAATGCCGCGGGACTCAAGACCGGCGATATGGTCTACATCGTCCAGAGTAGCTTGCGGTACAACTTTCACCTGAACGGCCGCAGGGTCATCACCGAAAACGACGTGCGCCAGGCGATTCTGCGCGGGCAAAAGATCAGGCTCGAGCCCGGCGTGATCGTCACGCCTGCGGCGCGGGATCTGGGAAAGCAGCATGGCGTCTTTGTGTGAGCTGGGGCGCGCCTGACATGGCTGCGCAGGGACCTATTCGCGATGGTGCCCACCATGGCTTCCGCTAGCGTCACCCACCAGGCCCCGGGCAACGAACCTGCCGAGGTGCTCGCCTCCTGCTGCGTGGACGAAGCGCATGTGAGCGTCACATGGCAAGACCAGTTGCTCTCCTATCCGCCGGAGATGGAAGGCGCCGTTGCCGATTACTGGCAGCGGCTGCGTACGGAAGTGAGGCCAACCGCGCAGCTCTTTGATGGGCCACTGTGCGCGTTGCGCGACTTCCATTGCCAGGGTGGCCATCTCGTCCTCTCCCTTGCCAGAACCAGCTACCGCTACGCGCTCTTCGCCAACGACCATTGCCAGGAGATAATTCGTCGCTGGGGCAGTGCCCACTTGCCCACGGTGCTCGGGGTGAGCGCGGTTGTGGCCACCTCGGACGGGACTCTGCCGCTGGGGCGACGCAGTGACCGGGTGGGCGAATTTCCCGGGATGGTGGACGTCTTTGGTGGGCACATCGACCCGGAGGCGGATCTGCGCGATGGCGTCCCAGACCCGTGTACCGCCATCCGCCATGAACTTGCCGAAGAGTTGGACCTCCGCCCTGAGGAAGTGACTTCCCTTCATTGCATCGGCCTCATCAAGAGCCGCTGCAACCAAAAGCCGGAGCTCATCTTCGCCTGCCAGGTGTCGTTCGAGTTTCGCTCCTTGATTGACCGGGCCCTGCGGGCCCCGGGTGCAGGCGAATTCGTCGACTTGCTGCAGGTTAGCGACCAACATGCCGCTCTGGGGGCTTTTCTCAAGACCCACCGAACTGCGCTGACGCCGTCTGCTTACGGGAGCCTGTGGCTTTATGGCGCCTACCGCGGGTTCTGGCCCATAGAAGGCGCAAAAACATCTTGACTTTTTGCAAAATTGTTTTATATTGGCAGCTGTCTTTGATGACCAGTGGTGCTGCTGGCTATTGCCTGCTTTGCTGGCGTACCCACCGGGTGCGCCCGTTTTCATATAGAGTTCCACCCGACGGTGGAAGAGATGTCCTCCGAGCCGGCAGCAGTGCTGTCCCAGAAAGCAAGCTGCCCTGTTCGCCGTGAGCAGGAAGCGGGTTGGCCGTCGTGTTCGGCAGAGGACACGACGGCCTTTTGTTCTGGCTCATTGGAGCCCGGGAGCGCAGCGATGGTAGGCACGGGAGCGGCCGCGGAGTCGGCCCCCAAGCAGATTCAGACTCAGGTCAAAGGGTACGCGGGCTACGCCCACAGGGACGAGCGTCGCCGTTCGGACGAGCTCCTCCGCGCCCACCTCATTTCTCGGCTGGAAGGCCTGGCCAGGCGGTTGGACGGGGCCTCGGAGCTGGCCGCCCGCAGGGGCACCCCCGAGCTGTCGGAGCCGCTCACCAGCTTGCATCGCAAGCTCGTCACTATTTGCGAAGGTCTGCAGGCCCCCGTCTATCTGGAATCAGCCTTTTTCGAAAGTACCTCGCTCTCCCCGCACGTGCTGGCCTCGCTCTATGCCCACGAACTGACGCTCCTGGTGGAGATGAGCTCCTTGGACGAGGAGCTTGCCGACCTGGACGTGGACACCCTCACCGAAACCGATGTGCAAGAGCGCGCCCTGCGCATGTCCGATTCGGTGGACGCCTTGAACCAGGCGCTGTTTGAGCGGGAGTCGCTGCTGATGGGGGATATCGCCGAGTAGGGCCCCAATGGGCGGACAAAGGTGTGGACGGTGGGGCCCCTCGTTACACCCCAAGGCCGGGCCTTATCACCAGCGAAAGGAGCTATGAAGCACTACACGGAGTACCTGTGGTTCAACACCAAGAAGCACCGCGAGTACATCAACATTACCGACAAGGTGGAGCAGGCGGTGCAGCAGAGCGGGATCAAGGAGGGGATGGTGCTGGTATCGGCCATGCACATCACCGCCGCCGTGTACGTGAACGACGCAGAGGCGGGGCTCATCCAGGACATCGAAGAGTGGCTGCAGCGCCTGGCGCCCGAGGGCCCGGACTACCATCACCACCGCACGGGTGAGCGCAACGGCGATGCGCACTTGAAAAGCCTGCTCATGCACCACCAGGTCGTGCTGCCGGTGACCGATGGGCGCCTGGACCTGGGCCCATGGCAGCAGGTCTATTACGCAGAGTTTGACGGCCAGCGCCGCAAGCGAGTGGTCATCAAGGTACTGGGAGAATAGGGACTACGCCCGGTTGCTCATGCTGACTTTGGAGGTGATATCATGGCGGGTAAGCAAGATGTGCGTCGGGGCGCCCTGTCCGGTATCGTCAGCGGGTTGATGATCGTCTGGCTGGGCGTGGTTTTTCTTTTGGACCGACAGGGACTGCTGGCAGAGGGCGTGGGGTGGGTGTGGTACTTCCTCTTGGGACTGGGGGTGATCCTGCTTGCGGAGGTCATCGCCCGCCACGTGCTCCCTCAGTATCGACAGCCATCCTCAGGCCGGCTCGTGGCTGCACTGGTGCTGATCGCCATCGGCGCCTGGCAGATCACCGGCCTGGGGGAATGGTGGCCGCTGCTCCTGATCGCTGCTGGCCTGGTGATGATGGTCAATAGCCTGCGCGCCGGCCGAAAGGGCTGACGCTGCTTCTGGGACCGCCCGCCCAGCCTACGCAGGGCACCTCATCGCGGGGAGCTATTGCCGGCCTGGGGAGCCTCGTCGATGGGGTGGCGGGCCCAATCGCGTGCGGGGAAGAACTCCAGCACCTGCCCCTCAGGCGTGCGCAACAGGACGCGGATGATGCCCGCATTGGCAATCTGCGCTTTGCATTGGTTGCAGATCTGGCGGTGGCCGACGATGAACATGGTAGTGCCACTGGTGGGGTGGCCGTTGCGTGCCGCTAAGGCAATGGCGTTGGATTCGGCATGAGAGCCGACTGCCCGGCAGAGCTCCAACTTGCTGCCCGAAGGGATGTGGTGCGCATCACGATAGCACGAGCCGATCTCCAGGCAGTTCGGCTGATATTTGGGCGCGCCATTGTAGCCGGTGGACACAATGTCCCGGTCCCGCACAATAACCGCCCCCACCTTGTTGCGCAGGCACGATGAGCGGGTAGCTACAACCGCGGCAATGTCCAGGAAATAGTCATCCCAACTGGGGCGCGACGTTCCTTGCGAGCTCAGTTGTTCTGTCATATGGTCTTCGGCCTTGTTCTCCGCCCTTGCTTTTTCTGCGTTTGATTTGTCGGGCAGCGGCACCGTTCAGGCTCAGCCGAGCAAAGTGGGGGTGACCGCCCACTCGATGAGCCACCCCTGGTGCTCCTTCCTTCTCTGCAGGCAGACGATCCCCGCATAGGAAAAGGCCACGATCGGTGGGTCCGGACTCCCGGTCACCAGGAGGGAGGCGAGTCGTCCCAAGAACGGCTGGTGCCCGACGATCATCACTCCTTCATGCTCTTCCAGCCAGATGGCCACGGGGAGGGGGTCGTCCAAGGGGGCCAGGCCGGTCCTTTCTGTCACGCCGCCAGGAGGGTTGAGGGCTGCCGCGTAGAGCATGGCTGTTTGGCGGGCGCGCTCCTTGCCGCTGTGTACGATGCTCTGGACGGGCACCTGCCGTGCTGCGGCCCAGGCGGCCATCTTCCGCACCTCCTCTTCACCTTCAGGGGACAAGTGCCGTTGCGGGTCAACTTCCTCCGGAAGGGCCCTGCCATGTTGCACCAAAACAATCGCCACGGTCCTTCCTCCTGCCCTTCAGTGGCGCCTCGGCCACAATGCCACCATGGGTCTAGCCACCTGCAGGGCATGTTCCTTGCCGAAGAGGATTTCCACAAGGGTGAGGGCAAACTCCAGCGCCGTGCCAGGCCCTCGGCTGGTGATACAGGTGCCGTCCACGACCACTCGCTCCTCAACTGCCGACTGGTCCTCCAGTCGCTGCGCAAATGACGGGTGAGCCGTGGCGCGCCTGCCGGCCAGCAAGCCGTGATGCTGGAGCACCACCACCGGTGCGGCGCAGATGGCGGCGTACAGCCGCCCGGAGGCCACCTGCCGCTTCAGCAGCTCGGTTAGCGGCATGCAGTCGCGCAGATGCTCCGCCCCAGGCATGCCGCCCGGTAGCGCGATCAGGTCAAAGTCCTCTCGAGCGCAGGCTGCGATGGGGACGTCGGCCAGCAATTTGGTGCCACGGGAGGCGACAATCTGCAGCCCACCCACGCCGGCGACGGTGACCTCCGCTCCGGCGCGCCGCAACACGTCGATGATCGTGATCGCCTCCAACTCCTCCGTGCCATCGGCAATAGGCACCAGGACCCTTTTCACTTCCTCCTCCACGCATGCAAAGACTTGTGCTCATCGGCTCGCTCAGCAAGACTGCACGGGACCAAGGACGCTTGCTTCGTGGGACGTCCAGTTTGCTTCTGGCCCCAGTGCGAAGCATGCGACGGGCTCCCGCGCGGCGTTCACCTGACCTCCAGCGTCTGCCCTTGGCTCAGCCTGATGGGCTGGAATGCCAGGCGCACGCGGCCGTCTTTCCGCTGAGCCCGCGCCGCCAAAAGCGCGCCCTCCACACGGGCGGTTGGCCTTGCAGCGAAAAGGTCTGCCGGCGCTAAGGAGAGCTGGGTGAGCTCAAGACTGCCGTGCAGCACCTGCAGCTTGGCGTTCCCCGATCGTTGCGAATAGGTGCCCCACGCGGTTCCGGTGGACCAGAAGCAAGCAAAGTCCTCCCGGTTGATCGCAGGAGCAAAGCCCATGTGCCCGGCTACCCCGTCGAACGAGAACCCCGACAGGGCCAACAGCAGCGCCCAGCAGGACATCGCCCGCGCGTAGTGGTGGCCACACTCGATTTCGTCCCACGGGTTGCGCCGCAGGCCGTCGTAGCGGTCGCGGGCACCTTTGACGATGGCCAGCCCCTCGTCGACCCAGCCGTTGTAGATGAGCGTAGCAGCAACCTGGTACTCGATCCCGGTCCAGACCTCGTCGCTGTAGACAAAGGGCAACAACGGCCGATTGCCGAACGGCCAGGAGCAGAGAAGCAGGCCCGCCTCATCGTTCAGGGCATACACGCGCTGCACATTGGAAAACTCGCCCAAAGGGCGGCGCCAGTTGTAGTCAAAGACGGACTTGATGGCGGTCTTGACGTGCTCAGGCGGCAGCACGTGACCCAAGCCTACCACGTGGGCCAGGTATTGGCCGAGCAGCTGATCCGAAAGGCACCCTTCGCCATATTGATACTTGGGCTCGGCCTGGGAGCTCTCCCCTTCCCGGGCCGGCATGCGCAGCTCCTCCGGTACCTGAAGTCCCTCTGCCACGACCACCTGTTGGCGGTAATAGTGCCCGTTCCAAAGCAGCGCATCGTAGCCGGCCTGGCCCTGCGCGAAGAGGCGGCGGTAGAGCTGCGCCGAGGTGCGCTCTCCCATGGCTTCGGCCATCTCGGCGGCCGCCTTGAGCGCGGCCAAGTAGAGGGAACCGGTCATGGTGTTCGGCCCGTAGAACTCGATGTCGTAGGTGTTGTGCTGTTCCCCCTCCATGACGCCGTCCATATCTGCGTCCCAAGGCCGGCGCACCTGTTCGGCGGTCCATGCAAAGCCCTGCGGCGGCGGCGATTGAGGCGTCAATGGATGGGGGGGCTAGTGGGG
>JBBIKH010000121.1:0-2555 GCA_037445575.1 bacterium | reverse complement strand
CCTGCGGCGGCGGCGAGCCACACACCTTCCAGGCGAACTCTAAGGCGGCCTTGATCTTGGGCCAAAGCTCCTGCAGGAAGGCCTCGTCGCCGCTCAGCTTCCATTCCCGGTAGGCCCTGACGATGGCGCCCATCTGCCCGTCGGCGCAGGCCTTGAACTGCCACCACTGCTCCGTAAGCGGGATGAGCGTGCGGAAGGTCATGTAACCGTTCGGCAGGATATTGTGCAGAAAATCGGTGCGGCGCATGGAGCGCTCCAGGCTCGGGAAGAGGAAGGCCAGAGCCTGCTCATAGTTCCAGACGTGGGTGCAGTTCATGGCGCAGCAGCCGGAGGTATCGCCGCACCCCTCAAAGGCAAAGAAGGAGCCGTCCTCCAACCACAAGCAGGTGTTGGTGCGGATGATGGAGGCCTGGCTGGACACCGCATCGAGCACATAGCCTGGCAGGGTGCTGCCAAAAAGGGCACTGTGGAACGCGCGCGTTTGCTCCTCCAACGTCTGCCGATGGTCCTGCGCGTAGCGGGCAACTTCCCAGGCGTTGGCAAAGCGTTGCGCATAGTGATTGCGCATCCGCTTGTGGCGAAAGGCAGGCTCGCTGTTCCAGTAGTTCTCCCGATTGGGAAAGTACCAGGCGAGGATGAAGGGAAAGGCCACCGACTGCCCTGGCGCCAGGTCGGCATAAAGGACAAGCGAACCCACGTCGCTCCGGCCTGGCGGGGAAGGATCACGCTCGGTGACCTGCTGCACGCGGCCATCATCGGCAAAGTCCTCCCAGAAGACGTGCGCCTGGTCCCACCAGCCACCGCGGTACCAGTGGGTCTGCACGTCCAGATCGGGCCAGGGAGTGGCAAGGGCCATGCTGCCAAAGCGCAGGTCGTCAGCAGGCAGGTCGGGTTTGGAAAGGAGCAAGCCGCGCAGGGTGCCGCTGTCCATGTACTCGTTGAGGTTGCCGCCGAGGACGGCGCTGCCCAGGTCGCGCCCGTCAGTCCCCACCGGGTTGAACAGGCTGGCGGCCACTGCCACGCGCGCCGGCTCCTGCGTCGGATTGGTGACCCTCCAGGTGAGCATGGCCAGCGGCAGGCCGCTCTGCTCCGGCTGATGGGGAATAAACGGGTTCCAGGCTTCCAAGCTTACCAGGACCGGCAGCTCTGCGTCGCTGAACTCGATCCACGCAAAAGGGTACTCCCCGCGGAATGTCGCCTCCTCCAGGCGCGCCACCCCTGCCAGCTGATTCTGCGGCAGGCCAAAGGCCCCGGTGTACGGAGGGAGCAGGCGGCGTTCCAGTATCTTCGCCACCGCCGGTGCCTGCCCTTGTCTGGCGTAGATCGCGAAAAAAGTAAAGGGGAGGGCGAAGCCTTTGCCTGGCCGGTTAAAGATCTCCCAGTCGCGCAACTCACCGCGGCTGCCCAAGGAGACGGTGCCTGTGCCAATGCCGCCCAAGGGGAAGGCTATCTGCGCTAGCGCCTGACCGGTGAAGGTGCGTACGGCCGGCCCGCAGTACAGTTCACTTCGGGGATAGAGGGTGCCCCTTCCCCTGCCCATGCTCGCCGCGGTCCCCAGAAACAATGCGCCCAAGAGGAACAGTCGCCACATGGTCTCCTCCCTGGTCCGTCCACGTTTCCCGCTCGATGTACGCCTGCGGCGTGCGGCCCAGAAGCGGCGCCAGCCGAAGCTACCGCCAGGGCGTGAAGTTTCGCCCCATTGAACACTTGGCCTGAGGCGCTGAAGAACGGAGCGGCGCGGTTGCAGCATCAATTCAGGAGTCGAGACCTTTGGGGAAGAGAGATCGAGGCGCCGACGACCGTCAGGGCGGCACGCAAATGCGCAGCGTGGCCTTGGCTAACCAGGAGAAGAAGCCGGTGGCTTCGCCGCGGATCTCCCCGCGGTCACAAGGCGCCAGAGCTTGGTCGAAGGCGTGCGCTCCTTGCGCTGCCCTGGGCAAAATCTTTCCCACCAAGCATGGGAGGCCCCTCGGACCGGCGGTCGCACGCCTCCCCCACCAGGACAGGCTGGAGCGCGTCCCCGCCTGGCGATGCTCCCTAGATAATGCTGTGAGGTGGCCGCTGACACCCGCACCGACTATGCCACTGCTCGAGTAGCACACGGCACGGTTCGTCGGTCCCCGGGCTAAGGTTTCTTTTTCCCGAACAGGCCCGAGAGGAGTTTGCCCACCGCCTGGGCGCCCGTCTGTGCGCCAGAGCTGCCCATGAGCCCCCTCATTAGGAATCCTGCGGCGTCATCGAGGATGCTGCCGTCGCCCTCCCTGTCGAGGAGAGCGGTAAGGCCGGTGGAACCCACACGTTGCGCATCACGCTTCTGGGAGAGGGCCGCCAGCACAAAAGGGGTCACCATGGGGATCAACCGCGCCGCTACCTGTGGGTCGAGCTTGAACCGGCTGGCGATCGCCTGCGTGGCCTGCAGGCCAGCCTGTCCCAGCAGCCCCCCAAGCTGCGGATCTGGGCTAGGCTCCTGCGCTTTCTGAGCGACCAGACCGGCAATGTCATCGAGGAAACTGGCGCTGCCGTACTTGTTCAGAATGTGGTCCACGCGCGGCGCG
>JBBIKH010000120.1:0-10595 GCA_037445575.1 bacterium | reverse complement strand
CCGCGAGTACTGGATTGACCCGGAAGGAGGAGTAGAAGAAGGCGTGCTCCCCCACCGGGAGCGCCACGAAGGCGGAGTAAGGATTGGGGCTGTTGAGGTCAATCATCTCGGCTCCGAGATAACGTTGGACGTCGCGGAAACCGAAGTTGTTGAATGAGGCCGTGTCCCAGAGGGCTTCCACGAGGTAGAGATCGCCTGGGCGTACGCCACAATCGATGATCAGCTCGCCCACTGCCCGCACTACCTCTGGGTGGGTCCACATGCTTTCCGTGATGGGCACGCGTTGCAGCTTGGGGCTGTAGGCGGAGCCGGAGCCGCCTGTGAGATTGAGCTTCACTGCTACGCGGTCGCCAGCTCTCACGACGTCGGCTATTCCACCTAGGACTTCGAAGAGGTGCTGTACCTTCTGTCTAATAAGCGCCCGCTCGTAGCGGTCGGCCTGCGTAACTGCTACCTTGGCTGGGGCAGCCCCTCTGGTCGCTCCACGGAGGAGATCAATTCCTGGCAAGAGGAGCAGACCAGCGGCGGCCGCCCCGATGGTGCCCAGGAATGAGCGGCGACTGAGCTGTTCCTCTGCTCCTTTGTTCGCGTGATGTTCCATCTCCACCTCGCAATGGTCCCGGTTGACTTTGGCCCTAATGTACGCAAGAAGGCGCGTACTGTCAAGCGATTTCCCTCGGCGCGCAGGCGAGTGCATGAGGACGGGAACCATCTGCCTCCATGCCAACCGGCTGGGGTGGCCCTGGCGGAAGTCCTGGTGGCGGTCCCACAACGTTCGCGATAATTCTCTTGACTTTTTTTCTTGTCTTTCGTATACTGCCGACATCAAAGGCCGCCCCCGTACGAAGGGAGCACTCCCTTCGAGATGCGGGACAGTACGAGATTCCCGCGCCGGCGGCTGCTCGCTCCGCCGTGCACAATATGCAGAGTGCTGCCTAGTGGGACACTTCACACACCTGAGCCCCCAAGGATCTCGCCAGCGCGCACGCTGGAGCCATTGTGCGCGTCTCCGCCACATGGCGGGTATTGCTCTGCTGCTCGTTCTGTTGGTACCTGGGTGCGGCAAACGGAGTGCGCTCGCCGGCAAAGTCATTTGCCTTGACCCAGGCCATGGCGGCACTGCCCTGTCCGACTCATACCGTGTGGGCCCCTCTGGCGAGCGGGAGGAATGGATTGACCTGCGCGTGGCCCTGGCCTTGCGCAAGCTCCTGGGGCAGCGCGGTGCTACGGTCCTCATGACCCGCACCGAGGACGTGGACGTACCCCTGCAAGCGCGTGCCCGCCTCGCGGTTGAGGCACGTGCCGACCTCTTTCTGTCCATCCACCACAACGCCACCGCTGACCCGGAGGTGAATTTTCCTGTGATCTACTTCCACGGGAGCGCTACCGAGAACCGCGCCTCGGTGCTCCTGGGGCGAATGTTGGCATGTGAGCTGGTGCGAGCCCTCCATGGCGGAAAGAAGCCTGCGAGCTTGGTCTCTGATCATACCATCTTCCCGCGCGCGGGAGCGGCAGTGCTCCGTGAGTCCTACGGCATTCCCGGCGTCATCGTCGAAGCTTCCTTTTTCACAAATCCGGAGGAAGAGCAGCGTCTCAAGGAACCTGCCTACAATCGGCGGGAGGCGAAGGCCTATCTCCGCGCCCTGGAAAGGTTCTTTGCCCTGCCGACGATTCCGCCCATTGCCGTGAAGGGTTCCCAAGTGCAAGTGGACACCTTTCGCGTCCTGGAGGAGCAAGAGCGCATGAGCGAAGTGGCGCGACGGTGGCAGCAAGACTTTTTCGAGGCCCAGCGCTTGGCACGGAGCACCGATCCGGACTCGTTGCGTCGTGCGTGCGAACTGTTTACCAGATCGGCGCGCTCTTTTCCCGATTCGTACCTGGGCGGGGAGTGTCATCGCCAACGGGCGCGTCTGTTGCGCCTGCTGGGCGACGCGAAGGCTGCGGCGATGGCAGAGCTGAGAGCGGCGGAGTACTATGTGTCGGTCGATTGCTCGGGCCCGTGAAACACGCCTCGGCGAAGTGGGGGGAAGGCGGCAAACACAGCGGGCCGCAGTGCTGGTGCGAGAACCAAGAAGGAGGAAACAGCCGTGAGACGATGCGCAGTACTCGTTGCGTTTCTACTTCTCCTTGGCGCTGCGCCAACTGGGGAGGCGCAAGTGCGCTCTCCCGGCAAGAGCCATGGGGAGGAGAGCTTCTTAGTCAACTGGAAGAACTACCAGGACTATGAGGGGATGACCAAGATCCTCAAAGGGTTGGCAGCGCGCTTTCCGAAGCTGGCCAAACTCTATTCCACCGGCAAGAGCCGGATGGGGCGAGAGCTGTGGGTGATGGAGATCACCAACTTTGCCAGCGGGGACACTTTGGAGAAGCCCGGCTTTTACATCGATGGCAACATCCACGGCAACGAGGTCAACGGCATGATGGTGCCGTTGTACAGCTGCTGGTACCTGCTCACCAGGTGTGGGCACGACGATTTTGTGACCGACCTTGTGGATCGTCTGGTGTTCTACATCCGGCCGTCGGTGAACCCGGATGCCATGAATTCCTTCATCACCGAGCCCAATACCATGCACCACCCGCGCTGGAACTACCGCCCCATTGACAACGACGGCGACGGCCTTTACGACGAAGACCCAGAGGAGGACCTCAACGGCGACGGGGAGATCTCCCTGATGCGTAAGCGGGACCCCCTTGGTCGGTGGAAGGTGAGTCCGGATGACCCGCGCCTGCTGGTGCCGTGCAAGGCAAGTGAGCCGCCGGGAGGGTGGACACTGCTGGGCACCGAGGGGATGGACAACGACGGCGACGGGCGCATCAATGAGGACATCCCCGGGGGTCTGGACATGGCCCGCAATTTCCCCTACGACTACAGCGTGCAGAACGGCTGGCCATTTCCCATTTCCGAGCCTGAAACCAAGGGTGTGATTGAGTTCTTCAGAACCCACCCCAACATCAATGGTGTCTTCCACTACCACAACTCGGGCAATCTCATCATGATGGCCCTGGGCAAGGACGCCAGGATGGAGAGCGCACCCACGGCCACGGGGGAACGGCGACGCAGGGGTGGACCTGAGCTCCCTCCCTTGAGCCCGGAGGAGAAGAAGCTCATGGAGGGCTTTATGAATGTATCTGTCGAGCCCAGCCGACAGCGCGACCTGACAATGTACCAGATCCTGGCGGCGCGCGGTGTGCAGATCTTGAAATACCGTCCCACGCTGAACGGCGGTGCGGGGCAGTTCCCGCCATGGACGTATTCCATGTACGGTGCTCCCTCGTTCCTCATCGAGTTGTGGGGCATCCCAGGCGACTATGACGGCGACGGCGATGTGAGCGAAACGGAGGCCCTTCGCTGGGTGGACGAAGAGCTGCACGGCGAAGGGTGGATTCCGTGGAAGCCCTTCACCCACCCACAGCTGGGAGAGATCGAGATCGGCGGCACCTACGCCAAGTTTGTTCGTCGTTCCCCGCCGGCGCGTTTCTTGGAAGAGCACTGCCTTGCCAATACGCGCTTTCACCTCTACGTGGCCAGCGAATTGCCGCGGCTTGAGCTCACCAAGGCCGACTTTGTGCCCATCTGTTCCTTCTCCCGCGCGGCAAAGAGCGGCGAGGGCGCGACCGGTGAGCTCGTCGACCTGAAGCTCAAGGAAGCAAGCGCCGAAAAGGGCGTCATCGGCTGGCTGGACGTTGAGATACGCAACCAGGGCGTGGTGCCGACCGCCACCGCCCAGGCAGTCACGATCAAGGCGACCCGGCCCGACCGACTGCGCCTTGTGCCGAGCAGCGGCATCCAGATCCTGGGTCGCTCTGATCCTCCGAATGCCTTGGGGTGGCTCAGCGGATTCACCACGGAATCCCCTGCCGAGGTGGAAGTCGGCTATCTGGAGGGCCGCTCCAGCAAGGGCTATCGGTTCTTGGTCAAAGTCCTACAGGGGAAGGCGGGAACCATCACCATCGAGTACAACAGCCAGCGAGGGGGCGTCCTGAGAAAGACCATTCCCGTGCGCTTTGCCAGCTAACGCGCAGTGTTGATTGGCGGGAGGATGAATCTATGAGCAAGAAACTTCGATTTACCGTGGCCCTATGGCTCGCGACGGTGATCTTTTTGCCGCTCGCTGCCATCGGTGCCGGCAGGGTGAGCCTGGACAAGTACCACTCCTACGAAGAGGTGGTCGCCCTGGTGCGGAACATGCAGTCGGCTTATCCGGACCTGACCACTCTGCTTTCGGCCGGGAAGAGCTACCAAGGGAGAGAGCTCTGGGTGGTGCAGGTAACCAACCGGAAAATTGGCGTGCCCGAGGAAAAACCGGCGGTTTTCGTTGCCGGCAGCTTGCGCGGCGATGAGCCAGTGGGCACAGAGGCTGCGTTGGCAGTGATCGATCACCTGCTCAGCACCTACGCCAGCGACCAGCGGGTGCGCCAGCTGGTGGACAGTCGCACCTTCTACATCTGGCCACTTCCCAATCCGGATGCCCACGACGCAACGGTCAAGCAGCCGGGTAAGGCGGAAATTGCCAACCGACGCCCGACTGATGAGGATCGCGATGGGCGATTCGATGAAGACGGGGCAGAGGACTTGGATGGCGATGGATTCGTCGCCCAGATGAGGGTAAGAGATGAAAAGGGCGACTTTGTACCCAGCAGGGATGATCCCCGAGTTATGGTGCCCCGCAGCCGGCGGACGCGGGCAGAGCTAGCGTACCGCCTCTATCGGGAAGGACTCGACTCTGATGGCGACGGGGCCTGCAATGAGGATGGTCCGGGGGGCGTCCTGCTCAATGCCAACTTTCCAGTAGGATGGAAGTTGGACACTGAGCTGCCAGGCTCCGGCATGTACCCCGGCTCAGAGCCGGAAACCGAGGCGATGCTGCACTTCCTCATTAACCATCCCAATGTGGCATTGCTCATCGTCTATCAGTCCGGCGACGGCATGCTCTATCGCCCGTTCGATAGCATGGAGGACAAAGAGATCCCGCGCCTTGACCGGGAGGTGTATGAGCTGTTCGGCAAGCGCTACGAGCGCATTACCGGCTACGGCTTGACCCATGGGTACCCAGAGGCCACCAAACGCGACACCACCACAGCCGCCGAGGAGGAAGCCCTGAAGCGGGCGCTTGCCGAGGAGCTGCCGGGGGAGCTGAGCGTGGACGACATCCTGCGCATGGGGAACATCCGCGAGTTGGTCAATTCCCCGGAGGCGCGCACGTACATCCAGCAGTACGGCATCGGGCAAAGCACCATCGACAAGCTCATTAGGCTGCAGGAACTGCGCCAGAGCGGCAGGCGCGCTACATCGGCGCCAACCGAAAGGCGACGGAAACCTCAGTACGGCACGCTTTTGGATTGGGCCTACAAGGACTACAACGTCTACGCGCTGAGCCCCAGCGTCTGGACGCTGCCGGCTGAGTATGGGAAGACCGATACGGTGCGAAAGGAGGCCGAAGAGACCCGGTGGATCGGGTTCTTTCAAGATGAGTGGCAGGGCAAGGGCTTTATCCCGTGGCATCCGTACCGGCACCCGACACTTGGCGACGTCGAGATAGGTGGCTGGGTGGGCTTTTACCGGCGGAACCCACCGCCGGGCAAATGGTTGGAAAAGGTCTGTCAACAGCAGGCCGCCTTCGTGGTGGAGGCGGCGGAGCTTACCCCTGCCATCACCATCGCCAGTGTGGAAGTAGTGCCGCTGCAGGTGCTCGGTAACACTGGTCAGGCAAGTGCCAGCCGCGGTGGGGACGGGGCCATTATCCTCACCGCCGGCAAAGGGGGCGACGGGGCGCTCACGCTGGCGCAAGTCAAAGTCACGGTGCAAAACACCGCCCCAGTGGGGACGCGATGCGCACTGGGGCGGCGAACCCGCTACGCCCAACAGCCGCCGCGGGCCGTTCTCGCCTACCTGGAGGGACAAGGGGGTGCCCTGGAGTTCGTCTCCCTGCCGAAAGTGCTCCGTTTGGGCAACCTGGAGGGCACCAACACCAAGGAGCTCGCTCTGCAGGAACGACGCCAGGCAGAAGCAAGAACCGAGCGCCGTCCACCGTCTGGCCCGGAGCAGGAGGAAGAGACCAGTGAGGAGGTTGGGACTGAGCCTGACCGCGCAACTGGTTCGTGGCTGGTCAAGATCCCAAACACCGTCCGCGCCCTGAAAGTGCGCGCGGTGGCGGAAAAAGGCGGCGTGGCCGAAAAGACCGTACAGCTGCGCTGGTGATCTGTGCCTCGGCTTTGCCGCTCCGCTGTTGCGGCGGACTTCGCGGGGGAAAGATTCGCGGCGGGCCAAGCGCAGCCGGGAGCCTGGCGTTCCTTGCGCTGAGCCAGGAAGGCCTAATTCCACGTGGGCGTGCGCTCCCGCCCTGAGTGCCAAGGTCGTTGACGTGCCCTGCGAAGGTCCGCTGCGCGAGAACGGAGCAAATGAGACGATGGAGGACCCGGCTAATGCCAGGAACATTCTTCCCAAACCTCGGAGGAGAGACCATGAAACGAATGCTCATCGTTCTGTTGGTGACTGCAGTGTCGTGTCTTTACGCCCAGGAGGAGGCGCGGCTACTCCGTTTTCCGGCGATTCATGGTGACCAGATCGTCTTCACGTATGCCGGGGACCTGTACACCGTCTCGGCTGGTGGTGGAATCGCGCGCAAGCTCACGAGCCATGAGGGCTATGAGATGTTCGCCCGCTTTTCGCCGGACGGCAAGTGGCTGGCGTTCACCGGCCAGTACGACGGCAATACCGAAGTCTATCTGATGCCCGCCCAAGGGGGTGTGCCCAAACGGCTGACGATCACCGCCACCCTTGGTCGCGACGACGTGTCCGATCGCATGGGCCCCAACAACATCGTCATGGGCTGGAAGCACGACGGACAGCACATCGTCTTCCGCTCGCGGATGAAGTCATTTAACTCCTTCATTGGGGGGCTCTTCCTGGTGGGCGTTGAGGGCGGCCTGCCGGAGCAGCTTCCTCTACCTCGTGGCGGCTTCTGCTCTTTCTCCTCAGACGACCGCAAACTGGCCTACAACCGGGTCTTCCGCGAGTTCCGCACCTGGAAGCGGTATCGTGGTGGTATGGCTGACGACATCTGGGTCTACGACTTTGCTACCAAGACCACCGAAAACATCACCAACCACCCGGCGCAGGATATCATCCCCATGTGGAGCGGGGACAAGATCTACTTCCTCTCAGATCGCGATCCCCATGAGCGAATGAACTTGTACGTGTACGACCTGAGCACACGCGAGACGCGGCAGCTCACGTTTTTCACCGACTTTGACATCAAATTCCCGTCGCTCGGGAGTGGCGCAATCGTCTTCGAACAGGGCGGCTATATCTACCGCTTCGACCTCACTACCGAACAGGTGGCGAAGGTGCCCATCATCATCGCCGATGATCTACCTACGGGCAGGCCCACGATCGTGGACGTGAGCAAGAACATCACCAACTTTGAGATTGCTCCGGACGGCAAGCGCGCGCTGTTCGGGGCCCGTGGCGAAATCTTTACCGTGCCTGCCGAGCATGGCCCCACGCGCAACTTGACGAACAGTTCGGGCGTGCACGACCGTAGCGCGAAATGGTCCCCAGACGGACGGTGGGTGGCGTTCATCTCCGATGCCAGCGGGGAGGACGAAATCTATCTGATCGCGCAGGATGGGAGCGGCACCCGCAAGCAGGTCACTACGCAGGAAGGTACCTACAAGTATGAACTCGTGTGGTCACCGGACAGCCGCAAGATCATGTGGGGTGACCGCCTGCAGCGCCTCCGCTATGTTGATATCGACAGCAAGGTGATCAGAGATGTGGCCCAGGCCACCGCGTTCGAAATTAGAGACTACTCCTGGTCGCCGGACAGCAAGTGGATCGCCTACTCGCGGCCAGAGGAAGAGGGCATGACCAAGATCTACCTCTATTCCTTGGAAAGTGGCCAGACAGTGGAAGTGACCGATGGCTGGTATGCCTCCCACCAACCGACATTCAGCGACGACGGCAAGTACCTGTTCTTCGTCTCAGACCGCGACTTTAACCCCATCTACAGCCAGACCGAATGGAATCACGCCTACCGCGACATGGCGCGTATCTATCTGGTGACCTTGGCCAAAGACGTCAAGTCGCCGTTCGAGCCCAAGAGCGACGAGGTGACGGTCGCCGCTGAGCAGCCTCAGCCTGGCAAGGAGGAACCTGCCAAGAAGGAGGGAAAATCCAAGGAGGAGAAGGGCAAAGAAGAGAAGCCCAAGGAGGAAAAGAAGGTCACGGTGCGCGTTGATGTCGAGGGGCTCAAAGACCGCATCGTTGGCTTCCCCATCAAGGCGGCCAGTTACCGTAGCCTGACCTCCGTCGGGTCCACGCTGTACTACATCCGCCAAGGGAGCAGCGACGAAAAGCCGCTTCTTCTTCTGTACGATCTGGATAAGCAGAAGGAGACCGAGCTCGGTCAGGTGGACGGATATGAGATCTCCGCTGACCACAAGAAGATGTTGGTCAGGCAGCAGCAGTCCTATGCTATCATCGATCTCCCCAAGGGGAAGATCGAGGTGAAGGACAAGTTGAACCTCTCCGGCATGCAGGTGAGCCTGAATCGCCAGGAGGAGTGGGCGCAGGTGTACGATGAGTGCTGGCGCCAAATGCGGGAATTCTTCTACGTGCCGAACATGCACGGTGTGGACTGGAAGGCGGTACACGACAAATATCGGCCGTTGGTGGCCCACGTCAATCACGGCGCCGACCTTGCTTACATCGTCGGCGAGATGATCGGTGAGCTCAGCTGCGGTCACACATACATCACCGGTGGCGATATGCCCAGGCCCAAGCGCATTCAGACCGGCCTGCTAGGGGCGGAGCTGGTCAAACACCCATCCGGCTACTTCCAAATCAAAAAAATCCTGCGCGGGCAGAACTGGGATAGCTCCCTCCGCTCGCCTTTGACCGAGATCGGGGTGAATGCCAAGGAAGGGGATTTCATCATCGCCGTGGACGGCAAGCCCACTCAGCAGATGACCAACATCTACGAGGCGCTGGTCAACAAGGCGGGGGTTCAGGTCAAACTGCAGTTGAACAGCGTACCGAGCGACAAGGGTGCCCGGGAGGTGGTGGTCATTCCCATCGCTGACGAGTCAAACCTGTATTATTTCAACTGGGTGGAGAACAACATTCGCAAGGTGAGCGAGGCGACGGGCGGCAAAGTGGGCTACATCCACGTGCCGGACATGGGAGTACGCGGGCTCAACGAGTTCGTGAAGTACTACTATCCTCAGCTGCGCAAGAAGGCGCTCATCATTGACGTGCGCGGCAATGGCGGAGGCAATGTCTCGCCCATGCTCATCGAGCGACTGCGGCGCGAAGTCGCCATGATCACCATCGCCCGCAACACTTCGCCTTCTGTGGACCCAAGCGGTACGCTCTGGGGACCGAAGGTCTGCCTGTGCGATGAGTTCTCGGCCTCCGACGGCGACCTGTTTTCCTTCCGCTTCAAACAGCACAAACTGGGCACCCTTATTGGCAAGCGCACGTGGGGAGGTGTGGTGGGCATCCGTGGCTCATTGCCACTCCTGGACGGGAGTACCCTAAACAAGCCGGAATTCTCCCGCTATGACATCGAGGGCAAGGAGTGGATCATCGAAGGCGTGGGCGTCGAGCCAGATATCGTGGTCGACAACGACCCCGCCTTGGAGTTCGCGGGGGTAGATCAGCAATTGAACAAGGCCATCGAGGTCATTCTCAAACAGCTGGAAACTGAGGAGAAGACCATCCCGCCGCCGCCTCCGTATCCGGTCAAGGTACCCGAGCCCGAACGGAAGTAAAGCGCGCACGAAGCGAGCAAAGAGAGGAGCGCCAGGCCAACACCTTACGCCTGGCGCTCGTCCGTGTTCCCACCTTTTGAAGAGGATGGTGCCCACCAGAATGAGGAGGATCAAGATGTCCTGTTGGCAGGCGCGGCTCTTCAGCCGCCTGGCTCTTGCAGTGCTCGTTGCCTCAGCTGCTTCTTCCCCCCCTTGGGCCGGTGAGGCGCCAATGCAGGCGCGCGCTGTGGAATGGTTGCAGCTGGGGCCGGTGGTTACGCCGCTCCCTTTGTATCACCAGGCCAAAGGTCCCAAGGGTGAGTCGTTCTCCCTTGGCGACCTTCTGGAATTCCAGCAGGTGGAGGTTGCCGACTGGTGGCCCTGTGCAGGGCAGGCCGTAGATTGGGAGGAAGGAGCACGGTTGGTCTGGCAAGCGGTGAAAGAAGACACAACTGGTGTGCTCATCTCCTTCTCGGGAACCCGCCCACAGGTCTGTTACCTGGCCACATTCATCCACGCCGCTCGTTTCACCGAGGCCAAACTTTCGGTGCATAGCCCCCACCTGTTCCAGGTGCACCTTGATGCTGAGGTGGTGCTCACCCAGAAGAATTCCGGCGCAAAGGCTGATAGTCTGGGGCAGGCCAAGAGCGTCACCCTTGAGACTGGGGTGCACCTGTTACTGATCAAGACGCTCAGAGACCCGGGGTGTGCCGAGCCCTGGAGCGTTTCGGCCAGCCTGGAACTGCCGGCTGGCTGGAGCACTAAGGAGATCCGATTCACCACCGAGCCTACTCAGAGGATGTCCATTCGCCATCTCATGGAGGCGCCGCGCATCGAAGACG
>JBBIKH010000119.1:0-10665 GCA_037445575.1 bacterium | reverse complement strand
TCAGAACATCATTTTGTAGCTCAAGCGCGGCCAGCGCTCCAATGCCTCCACCAACATGCGGATTTCCTGGAACAGCAGGTCGATGAGGCGAAAGCGACGCCGCTCCTGACGCACGACGCGGGGTTCGCCCTTGATGCCGGCCAAGTCGGCGGCCAGACGGACCGCATCCTCGAACGTGCCGAGGGTATCCACCAGGCCGGTGCGCATGGCCTGCAGGCCGGTAAACACGCGGCCATCGGCCAGTTCCAAGACCTTGGCCCGCTCCATGTTGCGCCCTTCGGCCACCGCGTCCACGAACTGCGCAAAGGCGTCGTCCACCCATTGCTGCAAATAAGCCCGCTCGGCCTCCGTGAGGCCACGATAGGGGGAGCCGGTGTCTTTGAACTTGCCGCTCTTGATCACCGCAAAGTCGATGCCGAGCTTGTCCAACAAGCGGCGGATGTTGGGTATCTCGGCCACCACGCCAATGCTCCCCGTGGTGGTGCCCGGGTTGGCCATGATCCTGTTCGCCCCCACCGCCACGTAGTAACCCCCCGAGGCCGCCACCGACCCCATGGAGGCCACGATTACCTTGCCCGACGCCTTGGTCTTTTTGACTTCCTGATAGATCTCCTGGGAGGCGGCCACACCACCGCCGGGGCTTTCGATGCGCAACACGATCGCCCTTACCGAACCATCCCGGCGGTACTGCTTTAGCTGGCGGACAATGGGCCGGGAGTCGACAATGGTGCCGGTCAACTCCACCACCGCAACCTTGGACCCAAAGGAGGGCAAAGCTACCCCCTCACCGGTAGCGGTGCGGAGGCTCAGCACCGAAAGCATTGCCAGAGCCAGCCCTCCCAGCACCACCACTGCGGCCACGACAAGCCACACCGTGCGCTTCGACATCGTACCCTCACGCAAACTGCTGCCACAAAGGCAGCAGTCGTTACTCCCTTGGTCAGCGATAACGCCTGACAAAACCGATGGTAAGTATACTAAAAACTGCCCTAAATGTCAATCGAAAAATGGCCGCAGGCCGCCGTCTGCTCACTTTATTTTCTTCAGCGCCTGCGACAAATCGTTGATCAAGTCCTCTACCGCCTCGATGCCCACCGACAGGCGCACCAGACCAGGAGTGATGCCGCAGGCGAGCAGGTCTTCCTCTTTGTAGGTGGAATGGGTCATGCTCGCCGGGTGTTCAATGAGCGTGTCGCAGTCACCTAAACTCACCGCCAGGGTCATCAACTTGACCGAGTCCATGAGTTTCTCCCCAGCGGCCCTCCCGCCTTTCAGCTCGAACGAGACCATACCCCCGAATCCGGTCATTTGCCTGCGCGCAAGTTCATGCTGCGGGTGGATGCGCAACCCGGGATACCATACCTTGGCAACCTTCGGGTGAAAGCTCAGGTACTGGGCAATGCGCATAGCGTTGAATTGGTGCCGCTCCATGCGCACCGGCAGCGTCTTGAGGCCGCGCACAAAAAGCCAGGCATTGAACGGGCTGAGACAACCGCCCAGGTCGCGAAGCACCTCGCCCTTGGCGCGTTTGATAAAGTCTTTGGGACCGACTATCACTCCCCCGATGGTGTCACCGTGGCCACCGATGTACTTCGTGGCGCTGTGAATGACGATATCCGCCCCCAGACTCAGCGGTCGCTGGAAGTAGGGGGTCGCAAAGGTGTTGTCCACCATCAGCAGCGCCCCGTGGCGATGCGCAATCTTGGCAGCCCCCGCGATGTCGATGAGTTTCAGGGTCGGGTTAGAGGGCGTCTCGATGAAAACCACCCTGGTCTTCTCATCCATGGCAGCTTCGATGTTGGGCAAGTGGCTGGCTTCCACATCGCGCACCTCAATGCCCATGCGCTTCATGGTTTCGCGGAAGAGCTGATGGGTGCCGCCATAGAGCGTATCGGAGGCCACGATATTCTCGCCGGTGCGCACTGCGGTGAGAACCGCCGTGGTGGTGGCTGCCATGCCCGAGGCTGTGGCGCAGGCCGCCTCCCCCCCTTCCAAAAAGGCCATCTCCCGCTCGAAGGCGTCCACGGTGGGGTTGCCGATGCGCGTGTAGATGTACCCTTCCCGTTGCCCGGCAAAGATCTCCGCACCAGCCCGCGCACTGGGGAAGGCAAACGTTGAGCTCTGGTAGATGGGGATGGACACTGCCCCGGTCAGCCGATCCACACCTCCCGACCCATGCACGCACAGCGTTGCAAAGCTCAGCTTGCGCATCTCCTCGGGCTTCATACGTCATCTCCCACGCTTGACCATTTCAGCTCTTCTTCGTTGACTGCCGCGGCAAATATACTTCTCCTGCTGCAAAAAGTCAACACCTTTCCGCCGCCGGCAAATGTTCCGCTCACTCCCCTTTTCGCATGTCCCCTTGCGCTGGCTCTCGCTTGGGTCTTCGGCGCCGGCGGGGCCGGGCGATGGTCTCCACCATCCTGCGTCTACCGCATCGGGGGCGAAAAAAAGGGCCAGCAGTGCGCGCCTCGCTCCACTGGCCCTCCCTGACCGATGATTAGGGGACGTCATTCAGCCAGGATTTTGTCGACTTCCTCTTTGTCCACGTCGGTGATGTAAGTGATGCCGCTGATCCGCGCCGCCTCAGGGGTGAGCGCGGCAATGTCATCGCGGCTGATGTGCGCCAAGGTGAACTTGCGGCTGCCGCACATGAGCTGTCGCAGCCCCTGGGCCAGGCGCTCGTAGTAGGTGTACAAGCCCAGAGCGCCGGTGGGCACTTTTTCGAAGGTCTCTTTTCCCAGCTCCTTGCGCAGGGCGCTGGCCGTCACAAAAATCTCATCAACGGTACTGCCAAAACGCTCCACGTACACGGGCAACTGTCCCTCGGCGATGGCCTTGCCGATGGTCTTGCCCACCATGGCAGCGGCAATGGGAGCCCGAGCCATGCCGACCAATTTGAAATACGGCGCGCCTAGGGCCAGGGCCTTGAATATCTGATCCTCAAAGGTGAAGCCACCGGCAACCGCCAGAGCCGGCACGTACCTCCCTTGCTCAGCGAGCCGCTTGGCATAAAAATAGAGGAGCGAGTGCAGCTCTACCGGCGGCACCCCCCACTCGTTCATCATCCGCCAGGGGCTCATGCCGGTACCGCCGCCAGCTGCGTCCACGGTCAGCAGGTCGATTCTGTACTTGGAGGAATATGCCACAGCCCGAGCCAAGTCAGCGGGCCGGTAAGCACCCGTCTTCAGGAAAATGTACTTTGCGCCGGCCTTGCGCAGTTCCTCAACGCGTTGGGCAAATGCCTCCTCCTCCACCATGCCTACCCGAGAATGGCGCTCAAACTCCTTGAACGCCCCCCGCTCAAAGGCGCGGATTACGTCGGGATCGTGGGGGTCGGGCAGCACCACGTAGCCGCGATCGCGCAAGGCCTGAGCCTTCTTGAGCTCGCGGATCTTAACCTCGCCGCCGATGTCCTTGGCGCCCTGCCCCCATTTCATCTCCACACACTCCACCCCCAGCTTCTCCACCGCATACTCATGCACGCCCAGGCGCGTGTCCTCCACATTCGCCTGCACGATGATGGCGCCGTAGCCGTCCCGTTGAAACTCCCTGTACAACTCCACGCGCCGCTTGAGGTCGACTGTATCCACCACCTTCCCGCCTTTGAAGGTGGCCTCCATGTCCATGCCCACCACATTTTCGCCAATGGTCAGGCCCGTACCGGCCAGGGCTGAGCCAATTGCCAACCCTTCCCAATTGTTCTTGGCCACGTTGGTGGAGCCGATACCGGGAATGATCCACGGATAGCGAAACTTGATCCCCTGGTCGTGTCCTATCCTCACCTCCAGGTTCACGTTGGGGAAGATGGCTTTGTCGCTGTCAGCTTCGATGCCATGGGCGCCCACAGCGGTGCCCATGATGTTGAAGTGTCCATAGTCGACCGGATAGGTCTTTTCCGCTGCCGTGGTGATGACCCCGAACGGCTGCGGATAGATGACCTCATGCCCGCGATAGGCTGACTTGCCGATCTCACACATGCCGATACAGCCGTCGACGCAGGTGACGCACATGCCCGAAGAGGGGGTTATGGAATCGTCGGTGCGATTCTTGGTGAGTGTCGCTGCTGATGAGTTTATGCGTGACAGAGTGGTAGCCATAGCTGCTGCTCCTTCGTTTTGGCGACTGTCGTTGGCCTCCACTTGGCCCTCAAGCTACTTGGTGATTTCGCAAGCAACGCAGGGGTCCATGTAACACATCATGTCATCGAACTGTTCTTTCTCAACACATGGTGGGCTAAGGTTGGCACACCCCCCGCAGATTGCTTTTTCAGGCTCGGTATAGGTGCAGCGCAGCTGACAGGCCGGGCACACATACATGCATCCCCCGCACAGACGGCACTCTTTGGAGCGGATATCGAACGGGGTGCCGATGCTTCGCCGCTCCCCGCGGCCGCGGAACCCTATGGCCTTGCCCACCATCTGCTCGGCGCACATGCGCACGCACAAACCGCAGAGGATGCAGTCCTCGTACTCCTGTTTGAATCGCTGCTGGCGAACTTCGTACTTGGAGGCAAGATCTTGGATGACCTTCGACTGCGGGCAGGAGGCCAGCAAGAGCTCGATAACCATCTTGCGGGCGCGCAGCACGCGGGAGGAAGCGGTGCGGACCTTGAGCCCCTCCTGCACGGGGTAGGTGCAGGAGGTGACAAGTTTTGCTTGCGGCCCCTCGCCGATCTCCACTACGCACAGCCGGCATGCGCCGTAGGGCGACAACCCTTCCAGATAGCAAAGGGTAGGAATGGGGAATCCCATGAAGCGGGCGGCCTCCAACAAGGTGGTGCCTTCTTCGAATTGCACCGGCAGGCCATTGATGGTGAGGTTCACCATGACGTTCTCCTCAGGCTTCAGGCGCGAGCTTCGGGTCGCTGCACAAATTCCAGGTCGCAGCGCAGACATCGGCTCGCCTCGCGGGCGGCCTCTTCCGGCGTCAGCGACATCTCCACCTCGGCAAAGCCCCGTTTGCGCCACTCCACGGCGGCGCGAGGGGTCTCCACCCGGCGCGCCGCGGCGATCTCTTCGCTCACCTGCACCGGCGGCACGTACACCCTCGGTAGCCGGACCTCAGGCGGTTGCTGCAATTGCTCGCCCCGCACATAGCGGTCAATCATCGTCGCGGCCCGCTTGCCGTCGGCAATGGCGTCCACCACGGTGTTCGGCCCCCTTGCCACGTCGCCCCCAGCAAAGACTCCTGGCACGTTCGTGCAAAGGGTGTCGGGATCGACTTTGACCGTCTCCTGCGGGGTGGTCTCGATCTTTTGCCCGCTCGCCACCGCTACAGAGTCCACATCGGAGCCCTCGCTGATGGCGACGATGATCGAATCCAGTTCACAGTCGTACTCGGAGCCGGGCACCGGCACTGGGCGACGCCTGCCGGTTGCGTCCACGTCACCCAAGACGTTGCGAATGAGGCGCAGGCCAGCCACACGTCCTTTCCTGGTCAAGATCTGCAGGGGCGACACCAACGTCTCCAGCCGTACTCCCTCCTGCACGGCAGCATCCACCTCTTCGGCGAAGGCGGGCATCTCCTCGCGGGTGCGACGGTAGAAGATGGTGACGCTGCGCACGTCCCGCTGGCGGAGGGCAACGCGCGCCGCATCCACCGCGGAGTTACCGCCGCCAATCACCCCTACCCTCCCTCGCGCCTGCTGCTTCTCCTCCAGGTTGAACGAGCGCAGGTACTGAATGGAGGAAAAGACCCCTTCGGCATCCTCCCCTTCCACGCCCAAGCGCCGGCTCTTGTGCGCGCCAAGCGCTAAGAAAATGGCCTTGTACCCATCCCTGAAGAGGCCGTCGATGGTGATATCACGGCCCAGGGCCACACCGTACTTGATGGCGATGTCCTTGCTCAACAGCGAGGCGATCTCCTTTTCCAGCACTTCGCGTGGCAAGCGGTAGGCGGGGATGGCACTCAGCATCATGCCGCCGGCGCGCTGCTCGGCTTCAAAGATCGTCACCCGGTAGCCCATGAGGGAAAGGTAATGGGCACAGGTCAAACCAGCTGGTCCGGCGCCAACAATGGCCACTGCCGGGCTGCTCTTGGTCACCTTTCTCATGCGCACCGGTTTGTAGGAGAACGGGTCAATGCGGTCGGTGACGTAGCGTTTGAGCGCGCGGATGGCGATCGCCTGGCCGCTCACCGTCCCGGCTCGGCAACGCTCCTCGCAGGGGTGGTGGCAGACGCGAGCGCACACCGAGGGGAATGGGTTGGCCTCGCGAATAACGCGGTAGGCTTCTTCAAGCTCGCCGCGGGCTATGTGCGCCACGTAGCGCCAGGCTTCCGTGCCCACTGGACAGGCCGTCTGGCAGGGGGCTCCCACCAACTCCTTGCACACCCCAGCGCGGCACGTGCGCTTGTGGATATGTTCTTCAAACTCGTGGCGGAAGTAGCGTAGGGTCGACAGGACCGGATTGGAGGCAGTCTGCCCAAGACCGCACATGGTGGTATCCTTAACCACCTCGGCCAGCTCTTGGAGGAGCCCCAGTTGCTCGCCGTTGCCTCTGCCCCGAGACACGTCGTCCAGGATCTCCCACATGCGTTGCGTCCCCTTGCGGCAGGTGAAACACTTGCCGCAGGACTCGTCGCGCAAAAAGTTCATGAAGTACTTGGCGACATCCACCATGCAGGTGTCCTCATCCATGACGATCATGCCGCCAGAGCCCATGATGGAACCGGCTTAGGTCAAGGAGTCGTAGTAGATGGGCAGGTCAAAGAGGCTGGCGGGGATGCACCCACCGGAAGGCCCTCCAGTCTGCACCGCCTTGATTTTGGCCTTGCCCACGGGGCCACCGCCGATGTCGTAGACGATTTCCCTTATGGTCATCCCCATGGGAACTTCCACCAGGCCGGTGTAGCGGATCTTGCCCACCAGGCTAAAGATCTTGGTGCCGGAGTTGCCCTTGGTGCCGATCTTGGCAAAGTTCTCCGCCCCCATCTCAAAGATCACCGGGATGTTGGCCCAGGTCTCAACGTTGTTAATTGCGGTGGGTCTGCCGTTGATTCCCTTTTGCACCGGAAAAGGCGGCCGCTGGCGCGGTTCACCCGTCTTCCCTTCCACGGAGTGTATGAGGGCTGTCTCCTCGCCGCACACGAAGGCCCCTGCCCCGCGCACTAGACGGATATCGAAAGAGAAGCCGGTACGGAGGATGTTCTCCCCCAGCAGCCCCAATTCGCGCGCCTGCCGTAAGGCGATGATCAGATGCTTGATGGCAAGCGGGTACTCATCGCGCACATAGATGATCCCCTCAGTGGCACCCGTACCGTAGGCGCCGATCAACATCCCTTCAATGATGCTGTGGGGATTTCCCTCCAGGACGCTACGGTCCATGTAGGCCCCTGGGTCGCCCTCGTCCGCATTGCACACCAAGTACTTGCCCCGGCCATCAGGCTGGGTGGCCAGCAGCTCCCACTTTCTGCCCGTGGGGAATCCGGCACCACCACGGCCACGCAGCCCGGAGGCCTTGACTTCCTCAATCACCCAGCTGGGGTTCCGACGTGTCAGGACTTTGACCAGCGAGCTGTACCCGCCTTGCGCGATGTAGTTGTAGATGCGGATCGGGTCCAGGCGTTCGTTGCGGCTGAGGATGGTCCGCACCTGTTTGCGGAAGAAGGGCATCTCATCCTGTTTCTCGAAGCGCCGCCCACTCACCGGATCCACTGGCAGCAACTCCTGGATCACCTGGCCGTTGGCCACCGCCTCGACAATGCGCACCATATCCGGAATAGTTACCTTCGGGTAGAAGGTGCGCCAGGGTTCCACCAACACCGACGGCTCCATTTCGCAGAAACCATGGCAGCCGGTAATGAGCAGTCGAATTTTGTCGGTGAGGCCCTTGTTGAGTAGTTCTCGTTTGGCGATACGGATGAGGTCGTTGGCGCCACTGGCCTGGCCACAGGTGCCCGCGGAGATCACGATGGTGGGCATGGTGGGGTCGTGGTCAGCGATGAGGATCTGCTGCAGCTGATGGAACTCGTCAATGGAGTTTAGTCGTCTCATAGCTCCGCTTCGCTGTTTGCATGCCGACTATTGGCAAGCCCTCAGAAGTTCACCCCGTAAAGGTCCAACATGTGGTTTTTGCAGCCCCGGCGCGAGCAGATCTGCACCATGCCGCCGCCGCGCACCACCATGGGGAACATGGGCGCACCACACTCGGTGCAGGTGGAAGCTCCCACCAGTTCGGCGTGACAGTGCGGGCAAAAGTTGTTGATGATCGTGTCCATGGGGATCTCATGCTCTGAGGCAATGGTGTAGCTGCCATAAAGGGAGGACAACCGCACCCAGCCGTGCTTCTGGCCGAAGGAGATCGTCAAGCGAATGGAAGGGTAGCCATCAATCAGATAGTCGGGGTCCATGAGGCTATGGTTGCAGCGCGGACAATTCACCTCCACAGGGAAGACCCGCTCATCGGTGGCAACGTCAACTTTGTCGAGGCCTTCTTGGGTCCGGTCCAACACGTGCCGGACCTTGGTCTTGGACATGTGCGGAAAGTAGTGCCCGTCCACCACCACCATCGGACCCAGGGCACAGGCCCCAAGACAGTTGACCGTCTCCAAGGTAAAAAGGTTGTCGGAGGTGGTCCGTCCCGCCTCGATCCCCAGCTGGTGCTGGAATTCTTGCGCCACCATGGGCGAGCCACGCACGTGGCAGGCAGTTCCCATGCAGACGGAAATCAGGTGCTTGCCGCGCGGTCTGAGGCGAAACGATCGGTAGAAAGTGGCAACCCCATAAAGGTCGACCAGAGGCCGGTGGAGCTGTGCGGCGACAAGGCGGAGCGCCTCTTCAGGAATATAGCCGTACTTGTTCTGGATGGAACGGAGGATGGCAATTGCGTCTTCACCTGCAGCCCGGTGCTTGTCGATGATTTCCAGAACCTCCTCGTTCTTCATACACTCCTTTCTCTGCTTTTCTCCCGGACTCGGCCTTCAGGCGTGGCGGCAAGAGGGCCGATCCCGAAGCTGAAGCGCTTGCGCCACCAGCGTCAGGATCTCTTCCCGCTTGACGGGCTTGTCCAGGAAGGCGAACGCCCCTGCCTCCCGCGCCCGATGGCGTATCGCGTCGTCCCCGTAGGCAGTGACCAGGATCACTGCTGAACGCGGGCTACAGCGCCTGATCTCCCCGAGCAGCTCGATCCCTGGCAGGCCCGGAAGCCGATGATCGGTGATGACCAAGTCGAAGGTGCTGGCCTGGAGCGCCCGCAGAGCCTCCTTACCATCGGCTGCCGTCTCCACGGCGTAGCCTTGCTTGGCAAGCGTCTTGCCCAGGGACAGACGAAACTCGTGGTCGTCGTCCACGATGAGGACGCGATATTGCGGCGCCTGCGCTGCCATGGCACAGTCCTCGGTGTCCTGCTCACTCCTGCGATGAACCCGCAAAGGCTTTGCCACCCCGCGGCAACCGAGAGTTTTGTCAAAAACTGTGCCATGCAGATGCCCGCCCGGGGGACCTCCGCTCTCCAATCTCCACGCCCTTAGCGTTGCCTCAGCGCCGGCTTTTCCCCGCTGCCAAGTCCTTATTCCCGCACTTGCGAAAGCCCTTTTGGGGCCTTCCCAAAACTAAGAATGAGCTGGCGTGGTAGGAATTCCTAGCTCTGCCAGCTTGCGATAGAGTGATGACTGACTGAGCCCGAGGATCTCCGCGGCCCTGCCCTTGTCGTGCCCTGTATGCTGCAGCACCGCCAAGATGTGCTGCCGTTCAAAGTCCTTCACCGCCTCTTTCAGCCGTCTGGAGCGCCCCGGCCGCACAGGGTAGCTGGGCTGCAGGTTCACCGGCAAATGGGCAAGGCCTATCAACCGTTGGTCGCACAGAATCATCGCCCGTTCAATGACATTGTCCAACTCCCGCACATTCCCCTTCCAGTCGTAGGCCATCAAGGCCGCCATGGCCTCATCGTCGATCCCCTCCACTTTGGAATTCAGCTCCGCCGCATGAAGGGCGATGAAGTACTGCACCAGATCGGGGATATCCTCCTTGCGTTCGCGCAGCGGCGGGATTTCGATCCCCACCACGTTGAGGCGGTAGTAGAGGTCCTCGCGGAAGGTACCCTTCTCGACCTCTTTGGCCAAGTCGCGGTTAGAGGCGGCGATAATGCGCACATCCACCGGGACCGGGGTGGTGCTCCCCACCGGCAGGATCTCCTTTTCCTCAATGGCCCGCAGGAGTTTGATCTGCAAGGAGAAAGGGACGCTGCCGATTTCATCGAGGAACAAGGTGCCGCCGGAGGCGACTTTGAACAGACCGTCCTTGTCGCGAATGGCGCCGGTGAAAGCCCCGCGCGTATGGCCGAAGAGCTCACTCTCCATGAGCGTCTCCGGGATGGCCCCGCAGTTGATGGCCACAAAACGCTTGTCAGCGCGGGGGCTGCGCGCGTGGATGGCCCGCGCCACCAGCTCCTTGCCGGTGCCGCTCTCGCCGGTAATGAGCACCGTGGACGAGATGGGGCTGAGCCTCTCCACCCACTCCATCACCCGCCGCATCGCCTGGCTGCGCCCCACCACCAGCTGGTACCGACGCCGTCCCTCCAGCTCCTGGCGCAGGAAACGGTTCTCCATGGCCAGATTCTGCCGTTCTGCTGCGCGGTGGATGGTCTGAACCAGCTCGGCGCGCTTTAGCGGCTTGGTAACAAAGTCGTAGGCTCCGGCACGCATCGCCTCCACTGCCGCCTCGAT
>JBBIKH010000118.1:2055-10729 GCA_037445575.1 bacterium | reverse complement strand
ACCGCCGGTTTTTCTGGGTGGACAACGCCTACGTGACCTACACCGACGCCGAACTGCGCCCTCGTCGCCTTCGGAAAGAGATCCGCCAGAAAAATCTCTCGCACACCATGGACATCACCTATGACCATGAGACCGAGACGGCGCGCACAGTGGATGGGCGCCAGTGGCAGGCCCCTCGTGGGACAAGGGACATCCTTTCGCTGGTGTACCACCTGCGGAGATTTCCCCTGGCTGAGGCTGAAACCCGGGCCTACACGCTGGACGGCGAGGGTCTGACTTGGGAGCTCACCGCTGACAATCTCGGCCGGGAAGAGGTGAGCACACCGGCGGGCAAAGCGGTGGCAGACAGGGTCGTACTCCGGTTCCTGCCTTCCTCCTCCGGGAAATGGCGGGCGTGGAAGACGGACATACTCACCAATCGGCTCTCCGGTGCAGCCACAGGCGTGACCATCTGGTTCAGCGCAGCAGGGGACAGGGTGCCCATGCAGATGCTCTTTCCTGCTTCCCCATTTGACCTGCGCATGACCTTGACGCGCTGCGAGGGTGCCTCTTTGGCGGGCCACGGGCGATGATAGCGGTTGCAGTCGCGGTCTTGGTGGCGGTTGCCGCAACGTATGCCCTCGCCGGGATAGTGTTGACCTTGGCGGGGAGGCCTCGCTGTGAGAACCGGGGCGACGACTTGCCGCGCGTGAGCATCGTGGTGGCCGCCCGCGACGAGGAGGCAAATCTGCCCCGCTGTCTCGAGTCCCTGGCCCAGATCGACTATCCACGCGACCGCCTCGAGATCATCCTGGTGGATCACCAAAGCCGGGACCGCACCGGCGACCTTCTTGCTGCCTTTTGCGCGCAGCACCGCCATGCCCAGCTGGTAAGAGTGCGCGACGGGTCCTCGGCTCTGTGTGGCAAGGCTGCGGCCGCAGCAGCCGGCATTGAGCAGAGCCACGGAGATATTGTGTTGATGACCGACGCGGACTGCGCCATTCCGCCGACATGGGTGCGCACCATGGTGGGCCAGTTCGACCCCGACGTGGGCGTAGTGTGCGGGTTCACCACCGTGGATCATGCGGCAGGTCGCTTTGCCCAGGCGCAGGCATTGGACTGGCTGTTCCTCCTGTCAGTGGCGGCCGGGGCAGGGCAAATGGGCAAGCCCTTGTCGTGGGTGGGGAATAACCTCGCTTTTCGGCGCTCTGCGTACGACCAAGTGGGCGGGTACGGGGGCGTCGGCTTTAGCCTCACCGAGGACTTTGCCCTGTTCAAGGCAATTTGTACGTCAACTTTGTGGAAGGTGCGCTATGTGCGGGACACAGGGGCGCTCGTTCAGACGCAGGCCCTCCCGCACTGGCGACAGGTGCTGGCGCAGCGGTTGCGGTGGGCGATAGGCGGTAGATCCGTGGCGCCGCTCGGCAAGGTGTTGTTGACGCTGGGCGGTGGTGTTCGCCTCCTGTTCGTGCCGGCAGGACTGCTTGCCTGGTGCGAGCCGCTGGCGGCTCTGGTGCCCTTGGTGGTGCTCTTGACCGACTTTGTGCTGCTGCAGCGAACCTGCCGGGACCTCAACCGTCAAGGCGCGCTCAGGGCGTTCCTTCGCTTTGAAGCCCTATTTGCCAGTTACGTGTTCGCCGGGGCGGCGCTGCTGCCGTTCATGCGCGCCCTGGAGTGGAAAGGAACCCGTTACCGGCTGCGTCCACCTGCCTTGCACACCGGTTTGGCGCCGCTTCCTGCCCGCCAGGTGGCGCTCAGCCCTGAGCCGTGGAACTGACTATGCTCTTCTGGCGCCGTGCTCCCCTCCTTTGCTCTTACTACGTCACCTATCGTTGCAATGCCGGGTGCCATTATTGCGACATTTGGCGGCGCAAGGAGCTGCAGCACGTGCCTGACGCTGATCCCCGCGAGGTGATACACGCGCTCCGCCAGCTGCGGAGCACGGGGGTTCGCTTTGTGGACTTTACCGGAGGTGAACCGCTCCTCTATACCCAGCTGCCGATGGTGCTGCGCGAGGCCAAGGCTTGCGGGCTTTACACAACCGTGACCACTAACACCCTGCTCTATCCGGACCGTGCGCGCGAGCTGCGCGGGTTGGTCGATTTCTTGCACTTTTCCCTGGACACGCTCGAGCCAGAAAAGCAGCGCAAGTGGCGCAGGCAGCCGCACCCGGAACACGTGCTGGAGTCGGTACGCCTTGCTAAGGCCCTGGGGGAGGCGCCGGATCTTCTGTTCACCGCCACGCGGGAATCTTGCGGGGAATTGCCCTCGCTCGCCAAGTTGGCAGCTGAGCTGCGCTGTGAGCTCATCGTCAACCAGGTCTTTGACGCCTCCCCGGAGGATGCACTGGACCAGGAGGCCCTGGCCCTGCTGGAGCGGTTCCGGGCTGCGCCGTTCGTCTACCTCAATCGGGCCTTTCAGCGCCTGCGCCGGGAGGGCGGCAATGCCAGCAATGCACCCCGTTGCCGGGCGGTCAGCTCAACCGTGGTGATTTCGCCGGACGGCTATCTGCTTTTACCCTGCTTCCACCAGGCGCGTGCGCGCGTGCCCATCGCGGGTGACCTGAAGGCAGCTCTCTCCTCCCCTACGCGATCGACCTTCTTGCGCCTGCAGGGGCGATTTGACTTCTGTCAGGGGTGCACCATCAACTGCTACTTCGACCCCAGCTTCTTGTGGCGTATCGACGCCTTTTTCGTGGAAAGTCAGTACAGCAAGCTGCGCTACGGAGTGGACAAGTACCTGCGCGCTCGGGCACCCTTCCCACGACGCACGGCACGACCGGGAGTCTGAAGCGATGCGCCTTTTTGCCATCTGCCCCATCGGGCTCAGCTACGCGGAGACGCACTTTTCCTTTCGACTTATCCCCTCCCGGCTGCGGCGCGACGAGCCGGAGGTGGTGGTGGATGTGCCGCACCGCCTGAGTCCCGGCGAAGACCTCCCCCTCCTTGTGCTGGTGAAAGACGCCCATCTTCATCCGGTTACGCTCTTGGGCATCGAGGTAGAATTGGTGACGCCCGCCCACGAGGTAATGCCTCTGCCGGTTGCGTTTGAGGCGTGTCGCGTCGAGCTTCCCTGGTGGCACACCGTCCTTTCCGTGCCACGGCCCGCAAGGGTCACGGGCCCCTGCGGGCTGCGGGTGGCCCTCTCCCTGGAAGTGCACGGGGAGCGCCGCACCTACGTGAGCGACAACTACCGCCTCTCCAGCCACGCGCCTCTGGGGTGTTACTTTGCTGAGGACCCACTACCCGCCCCAGAGGGGTGGTACTTCGGCGACCTTCACTTTCATAGCTCTCACACCAGCGATCAGGTGGAGTTCGGCGCGCCTCTGGCAGCGACCGTGCAGATGGCAAAAGCGCAGGGGCTGCGTTTCTTTGCCGTCACCGATCACTCGTATGACCTTGACGATAGCCCGGAAAGCCCCTTGCGCAATGACCACACCCTTCCCAAGTGGCACCAGCTGCGCGCCGAGGTGCGGGCGCTCAACGCTCAGCAGACCGGCGTGGTGATCATTCCCGGCGAGGAGCTTTCTTGCGGCAATCGCTATCGACGCAATGTCCATCTGTTGGTGTTGGATAATCCGGATTTCCTCCCCGGCGCCGGGGATGGCGCGGAACGGTGGTTGCGCACTGCGCCGGATCTCACCGTCGGCCAGGCGTTGGAGCGCCTTCATCCGGAGGCGCTGGCCTTTGCTGCGCATCCTGAAGACCGCACGCCGCCCCTGCAGTGGCTTTTGATCCGCCGCGGCAGGTGGACACAGGCCGACTATGGTCATCCGCGGCTCAATGGCATCCAGCTGCTCAACGGCCACGCGGACCGTGCCGCCCCCAGGACACTTCGCCGCTGGGTGGGACTTCTTCTGGCAGGCAGGCGGCTGTCCATTGTCGCCGGCAACGACGGCCATGGCAACTTTGCCCGTTTCCGCCAGATCGGTCTGCCATTTTTGACCATGCGGGAACATTGCGCCCAGATTTTCGGCGTGGCCCGCACCGGTGTACAGGTGGAGGGCCAACTCACCCTGGAATCGCTGAAGACGGCGCTCCGGCAAGGAAGGAGCGTGGTCACCACCGGGCCCTTCATGGAACTACGGGTGGAAGCCTCAGGCACACGTGTCGGCATTGGCGGCACAGCCGTTGGTTCCGAGGTGCGGGTGTTTGTGAAGATGCTGTCCACTGCAGAGTTCGGCAGGCTGCACCAGGCCGCTGTCTGGGTGGGTCCCAAAACGGCGCACCGAGAACGGCAGGTGTGGCAGGACAACCGCTTTTCTGCACCGTACGGCCACCAGGCAGAATTCACTCTCCAGGTGAGGCCCGGGGACCTCTACCTGCGCGGCGAACTCCACTGCTCAGGACCGGGCGGGCGCAGGTCATGCTACACCAATCCCATCTGGCTGAGTCCCTCCCCGTGCGAGGAGGCGCCTTAGAGGAGCTTGATCTTTTTGATGATCCTCTTGAGGCCGCGCCCGTACCGCACCGGGCGGATTTCCACGTGCCGATCGTCCCCTTCGCCCACGCTGGTGGTCTCCAGGTCTGTGTACTGCTTCAAGGCATCGTGGACGATAAAGCGCTCAAAGCTCCCCATGGGCGGCAGGGCGACCACGCACTGCCTTTGCCGTGCCTCTTCGGCCTTCTGCTCGGCCAGTCTCCGGATGTTGCCCACGGGGAAGACTTTCAGCACATAGTCGCCGTCGTTGCGATAGGTCTTGGTCTCAAAGTCTGGATTGCCATCGAAGAATCGATGGATGCGCTTCCGCTCAAACGCGGTGAGGTCTCTGAGTGTCGCAGGGACGTACGAATCGCGGAGGTCACGTTGTACTTGCACAAGGATGCGGTCGATTTTGCTCATCCTAGAACGCGGCTTTCCCTCTGCCTGCTTGTCGCCATTACTTTTCCCCATCGCCGTACTTCCTCTCCAGTGCCGTTTTCAGCTTGTCGTGGATACCCTCAAAGTCACCGTTGCTCAGCGTTACCACCACGTCTACTGCCAGCACCTGGTCGGCCACTAAGTCGTAAATGGCGTCAACGTCCGGAAAGTGATGGGCATCTTTGCCGCGCGCTTGCAGATCGGCTACCAGCTGCGGCACCGAAAACAGCTCTTCGGGCCGGACCTTGTCCGGGCGATGGACCGGTGCGACGACCACGTGGTCCGCGGCGTCAAAGCTCTCCGCAAACTCCTTTTGGAAGACCTTGCGCCGCGCAGTGGCTGTTCTTGGCTCATACAGCGCCCAGATGCCCGTACTCGGGTGCAAAGCACGGAGCCCCTTAAGCGTCTCGCGGACAGCCGTAGGGTGGTGCGCAAAGTCGTCGTAGACTTTGATACCATTCACCTCAGCGCGGAGTTCCAGCCGTTTGCGCACGCCCTGGTAGGAAGCCAGCGCGGCGGCAATAGCCTCGTTGCTCAGGCCCAAGAACCTACAGGCGGCTATGGCCGCCAAGGCGTTGCGGACATTGTGCAACCCCGTCAACCTGGTGCGGAAGGCCCACACCTCTTTTCCTTGATACAGCGCGACGAAGCGCGTGCCATCGGCGGCAAATTGTATCTCTACCGCCCGCCAAGTAGCATTGGGCCCTAAGCCGAAGCTGTGCACGGGACAGAGCGCCCGCGGCGCCAGCTCCATCACCACCGGATCATCGGCGCCCGCCACCAGCAGGCCGTTGCGGGGGATAATGTTGATGAACCGGCGGAACGCCACCTTGATCGCCTCCAGATCTGCATAGATGTCCGCGTGATCAAACTCGATGTTGTTGATCACCGCCAGGTCAGGCAGATAGTGCATGAACTTGGGCCCTTTGTCGAAGAAGGCGGTGTCGTATTCGTCCCCTTCCACGACAAAGTGCCTGCCGCTCCCGCGTTTGAACCCCTGCTGAAAGTTGCACGGGACGCCGCCAATGAGGAAACCAGGATCCTGGCCGGCACACTCCAGGGCCCAAGCAATCATTGAGCTGGTGGTCGTCTTGCCGTGAGTGCCGGTCACGACGATTGAATAGCGATCGCGCAGCACGAACTCTTTGAGTGTCTCGGGCATGGAGGTGTAGTGCAGCTTGCGTTCCAGCACCGCCTCCACCTCCGGGTTGCCCCGCGACATGGCGTTGCCGATGACCACCAGGTCGGGAGGTGGCTCCAGGTGTGCAGGATCAAAGCCTTCGTAGACCGGTATCCCTTGGGAAGCCAAAAAGGTGCTCATGGGCGGATAGACATCCTGGTCCGATCCGCGGACCCGGTAACCCATGCTCTTCAGCATGGCGGCCATCGCCGCCATCGCTGTGCCGCAGATGGCGATGAAGTAGACATCCGAACCGGGGTCAATACGTTTCATGGTGCAGACCTTCCTAACAAGAGCAGTGCGATATCTTGCTCCACGCTCAGCGAGGGGGCCTCGACTATCCGTCCCACCTCTTGTCCGTCCACCAGGACCACGAAGGTCGGCACATAATCGACGCCGAAACGCTCGGCAACCCCACCTGGGTCGCGTTTGCTGCGGTCCAGCGCCAGCAGTTTGACGTGCAGGTGCGGGTTATCGGCAGCGTAGATGCTCTTCAGGAAGCGCGGCACCTCGCGGGCGCAGTCCGGGCACCAGGTGCCTAGAAAGACCAAGAGATCGACGTCGTGCGCGTAGGCGCGAAGCACCGCCACCGCCTCTTCGTTGGGCTGGTAGTTATCGAAATCAGCCCGATAGTTGTCCATTTCCATAAGGAGTTGTTCCTGGGTCAACCAACCGGTGAGAATCTTGGGGCTGTGGTGCCGCTCGCTGCAGCTAGTCGCTATCAGCGTGGCACTTGCAATGAGCAGCAGGTCGCGACCCCTCATAGATCCCCCCTGCGCAGGCCGCCGCGGTACTGTTCCACATCCACAGGGGAGTTTTCTGTGCGCCACCCTTGGGTGGTGAGGCTCACAATGCCTGCCCGTTCAATGCGGGCGACGACCTCCTGTTTCTCCGCGCCCAAGCGCTGCAATGGCCTGCCGTTGAGCGTTACGATGAGCGCGCCCGCGTCCTCCACTCGCAGGCGAAAGTACCGCCTGGCGCGCACGGTTTTGCGCTCTCCACGCGCATAGACCGCGTCACTCACCGTACTATCGTCGGCCACTACCTGCACCCAGGTATCCCCAATCGCCTCAAGGTCCAGCCGCAGGTCCCCGTTAGGGGCCTGTCGTGCCTCCTGCGTCCTGCTGGCCGGTGTTGGCGGCTCCGTTTTCCTCCCTCCGAACAACTTCTCATAGTTGGCGGCATAGACGATGACCAGCACCCCCACCGCCAACGCGCCAGCCAGAAAGAGCAGTGCCGACGACTTGCGCCCGCTCACCAGGGACTTCACCCTACTCCAGAGCGAAAGAAGGCGCACACGACGTGGGGAGGGTTGGGTAGAGGCGAGGAACTTTGCCTCTTGCAGTCGCTCACGGACCCGGTCAAGTGGCTTGAGCATGGTCAGGGGTTCCAACCCCACTTCTTGCGCATAGGCCCGGATGAAGGCTCTCACATACGGCTCGGGCAGAAAAGCAAAATCGCCCTCTTCGATGCTCTGCAAGTACTTGGGATTGATCTTGGTCCTTTTGGCAACGTCGGCCAGGGAGGCCTTCTTTCGTTCTCTTGCCCGGCGCAACTCGTCGCCAATCGCTCGACAGATCCCTTTGACGCCGGCGCTCTCGTCAACCGCCACTAGCTACTCCTTCGTACGGCAGAATTCAGTGCACACCTGATAGAACTTGGCTAAGGGGAGACCAACCACGTTGTAGAAGCACCCCTCGATGCGATCCACAAAGACTGCGCTCATGTCCTGGATGCCATAGGCCCCTGCTTTGTCCAAAGGGCTACCGGTCGCCACATAGGCATCGATCTCTTCTTGGCGCAGCTGGCGAAAGTGCACTTTGGTGAGTTCGTGCTCGACCCGCATCCGTTCACCGGGCTTTTCCACCAACGCAAAGCCGGTGTACACCTCATGCGTCTTGCCGCTGAGCAGGGCAAGCATGGCGCGTGCTTCCTGGGCATTTGTCGGTTTGCCGAGGATGCGCCCGCCGAGGACGACGACGGTGTCGGCCCCCACTACTATGCCCCGCTGGACACGCGCCGCGACATCCCGCGCCTTGGCCAGGGCCAGTGCGCGCACATGTGCCACCGGGTCTCCGGCCACACCGTTGTCCTCATCCACGTTGCTCGGGACCACCTCAAACTCCAAGCCAAGCAGCCGCAGGAGCTGGACCCTGCGGGCTGACGCAGAGGCAAGAATAAGCGGCTTGTCACCCAGTGCCGGCAAACCACCTGCCATGCCACCGACGACAGCGCTCATTGCTGACCTCCGGGGCTTTCCACAATCACCGTCACCGGCCCATCGTTGTTGATGTGCACCACCATATGCGCGCCAAAGACGCCTTCCGCCACCGTAAGCCCATAACCGCGAAGGGCCTGGACAAAGTGCTCGTACAGAGGCTTGGAGATTTCTGGCGGCGCCGCATCAGTGAATCCTGGCCGTCGCCCGCGACGGCAGTCCGCATACAGGGTGAACTGTGACACCACCAGCAGTTCCGCACGCACATCCAGGGCAGAGAGGTTGAACTTGCCCTGGTCGTCGGCAAATATACGCAGGTTGACGCACTTTTGCGCAAGGAATTCCGCCTCGGCAGCGGTGTCCCCGTTCCGCACACCGACCAATATCACCAACCCGGGCCCAATGGCACCTCTAACGGCGCCGTCGATCTCCACTGA
>JBBIKH010000118.1:0-2045 GCA_037445575.1 bacterium | reverse complement strand
CAATATCACCAACCCTTTATTTATTTAAGATATATCGTCGACGTAGATCTACACTGAAGCCGATGATACCCTTTGCAACACTGCCCGCACCAGTTCACCTCTTACTTGCGCCGACTTTGCCCTAACGCCCGAGGTAAATGGCCAGCAAACCGACGAACATGTCCGCCTTGAGCAGTTCGCTCAGGCGGTGGAGCACAAGCTTTTCCGGCCGTCGCCACATTTGCACCACCACATAGGCCACCACGGTGTCAACTCCCACCAGGACCACCACCAGGTAGGCTCTGTTGTACACGCCCGCCAGGTAGGGCAATAGGGTGGCTGCAATAACCAGGCCGTACACAGCCGTCGCCAGCCGCAGAGCAGAGCGGGGGCCATAGCGGATCGGCAGCGTCACTGCGCCTTCCAGCCGGTCCCCCTCCATGTCCTCCACATCCTTTATGATCTCCCGCCCCAGATGAAAGAGAAATGCAAAGCAGGCCGGGATCAGCGCGGCCCCCGGTCGCCCCACGGCCAGTCCGCCGTAGACAAAGGCCAAAGCCGTTGCCAGGCTCACTGCCAGGTTGCCCCACAGTGGCGTGCGTTTCAGACGCCAGCTGTACAGGTACAGGAGCGCCGCCGTCGATGTCGCAACCGCCAACGGAAGAATGCCGATGGCAGCGCCCAGGACGCTCCCGAGCGCAAGGAGAACGATCGCTTGTACCCAGGCACTTTGGCGGCTGACCTTCCCGGCGGGCAACGGCCGGTACGGTTTGTTCCGCCGGTCAATCTCCACGTCGAAAAAGTCGTTGATGGTGTTTGCCCCTGCCGCCACCAGGCTCCCGGACAGGCACGCGACGAGCACATGCCGCAACGGATGCAGGGTGCCGGTCACCAGTGCTCCCACGAATATCGACAACCCGCCGATGAGGACATTCAAGGGTCGAGTCAGAACCACGTGGGACCAAATTCGCGCAAGGCAGTTGACAGCAGGAATGGCCTCAGGTGCCGCTTTTCGCGGGCGCAAGCGCTGCGATGGGGCTTCTCTCCTACTCGGCACAGATTAGATTCCGCCAGCTGAGGGGTTAGTCTCTATGGGCAAGCGCCACGTCACCGGCAGCGCCTCATCTTCTGAACCTACAGTCGCGTTCAAAATATAACCATATGGTCCAGGAAAATCAAGGGGCAAATGTACCCTCACTGGAGAGGTCAGGCAAAACCTTACCAGGTATCTCTCGTAGCCCCGCCTGGACGGGGTTACGAGAGATCAATTCGAGGGTTCTTGCCGAGAAAGACGGGGGAGGCGTGGCATAAACGCTTGACCACGCGAATGCACAGGAGCTTTGCGGCTCCCCGCAGCGTCGCTTATGGGGGCACAGGGCCGTCAGCAATGAGGTCCTTGTTCTTTTGCCAGGGGCATCGCCATGCGCAGACCCACATGGGCACCGAACAGCGTGGTAAGAAATTGCAGTATAGGCGAGACGGCCATCATTAGGACAAGCCAGCCGATGAAGCTTGCCCTGGGGTGGTAAAGGATCAGGGGAATGCCAAAGTTGGCCAGCTCAGCGTCGGAGGCCCGCAGCCTGAGGACCAAGGGGCCCCAAAGGAGAAGGGTGAAGGCGCAAGTCACCCCTGAGCTCGCTGCACTCCAGAGGAGCATCCTGTCCAGTAGGCTCCGCAAAGGGAGCGACTGCGGTGCGAGCCTCAAGCCGATGTAGCATCCTACCGGGAACCCGATGAGGATGCAAAAGATGGGCACCCCCATTCCCATCGCGAGAGCCACGAGGTCCGCGCAGACGAATAGGACCAGCACCCATCTGAGAGGCAATTGCAACAGCTTCTTCATGGGTCCCTATCTCCTTGTGGGAGCCAGCTCATGGGAACAAGGCCTTCTGTAGAGCGATCTGTGCCCGGGGCGATCAGTGCGCTCGCCTCAGAACTCGTTCAGCAGACCCACGTGCAGCTTGGCCTCAAGAAGGCTATCCCCCCGGCCCCGGCCGCGGTCCCCCCCCACCCCCCGCCGACCCCTTTGGATGCGCCCCCGGCCCCCGGGGGCGTGCCGCTACGCG
>JBBIKH010000117.1:0-10783 GCA_037445575.1 bacterium | reverse complement strand
TCAGACCGTCGCGTCGTTCCCCGAGCTCAAGAACATCCCCATCATTATCGGGGACGATATGAAGACCTTCCTGCTCTGGAAACGGCTGTTCGAAGACGGGGTTTTCACCAATCCGGTGGTCAGCCCGGCTGTGCCCCCAGGCATGTCGTTGCTGCGTACCAGCTACATGGCCACGCACACCGACGAGGAGCTGGACATCGTCCTGGAAAAGTTCAAGGTGCACGGCAAGGCCCTAGGAATCATTTAGGAGGAAGCCTCGCATGTCGCCTGCCAAGCCAGTTGTCGTGCGACCGGTTCAATCGCGGCGCGATCTAAGCAGTTTCGTCAAGTTCCCGTGGCAGATCTACCGGGGCAATCCCTATTGGGTGCCGCCCCTCATCGCCGACGTGAAGAAGCTACTCGATCGCCAGAAGAACCCCTTCTTTCTGCACTCCCAGGCGGAGTACTTTCTGGCCGAGCGCGACGGAAGCACAGCAGGACGGATTGCCGCCATTGTCAACGACAACCACAACCAATTTCATAATGAGAAGACCGGCTTCTTTGGGTTTTTCGAATGCGTGGACGACCAGGAGGTGGCAGATGCCTTGTTCGAGGCCGCTGCCTCATGGCTGCGCAGCAAGGGCATGGAGATCATGCGCGGGCCAATGAACCCCAGCACAAACGACACCATTGGCCTTTTGCTCGACGCCTATGACCGACCGCCGTTGATCATGATGACCTACAACCCGCCGTACTATGTGCAACTCGTGGATCGCTTTGGCATGGCCAAGGTCATGGACGTGTACGCCTACTGGATGGACGCCACACAACCCCTGCCGGAGAAGCTGATCCGCGTCACCGAGAAGGTTCGCAAAAAGGAAGGTCTGACGTTCCGCAGCATCAACATGAAGGAGTTCTGGGCAGAGGTGGACCGCATCCATCAGATCTACAATAAGGCCTGGAGCTACAACTGGGGCTTTGTACCCATGACCACTGAGGAGTTCCACCATCTGGCCAAAGACCTGAAGACGGTGGTAGATCCGGACTTGGCATTCATTGCGGAGATGCATGGGCAGCCGGTGGGTTTTTGCCTGACGCTGCCGGACTTTAACCAGGCTTTGCACAAGATTAACGGCCGCCTGCTCCCGTTCGGCATTTTCAAGCTGTTGTACTATGCCCGCAAAATCGATCAGGCACGTGTGATCACCATGGGGGTAATCCGCGAGTACCAAAAGCGGGGCATCGACAGCCTGTTCTACTTAGAGACGTACCGGCGCGCAGTTGCCAAGGGGTACAAAGGAGGAGAGTTCTCCTGGGTCTTGGAGAACAATACGATGATGCGGCGCACCGCGGAGATGATGGGTGGCAGAATCTACAAGACCTACCGCATCTACGACTACAAGCTGTGAGGAGCCGGCCTATTCCAGCCAGTAGAGGATGCGCCCGCAGTTTTCGCAGGTAATGACGGCAGCGTCCTCTCGCCCTTTGGCAGCAAGGGAGGTGGGAAGGCGCATGAAGCACCCAAGACAGGTATCGCCCTTCACCGGCACTATGGCCCGTTTGTAGCGGGCTTTGAGCCGCTCGTAGGTTGCATAGAGCGGCTTTCCTATTTTCTCTTTCAGCTCCTCGCGCGCCTGCTCCAGCTTGTCGAGGGAGGGCGTATCGAAGCCCAGCTGCTTGACGTCCTCTACCTCGCGAATCATTATGTCCAGGTCTTGCAGGGCGACCAGGAGCTCCAGCTGCTTCTTGATCATTTGCTATCTCCCTTGATGATGGCCACAAACTCGGCATAGTTCTGCGCGGCGAGAAGGCTCTTGCGGTTGGCGCTCTCGTTGACCAGCTCCACAAGCCGGCCGAGGGCAGGCAGGTAGCGGTTGTTCAACTCCTGGGGTGGAGCAAGAACCATGAAGAACAGCTGCGCGGGCTTGCCGTCGATGGCGTCGAAATCGATGGGCTGGGCGCTGCGGCCGAAGGCGATGCTGACATCGGGCACGGCGGTGGAGCGCCCGTGGGGAATGGCCACCCCTTTGCCGATCCCCGTGCTGCCCAGGCTCTCTCGCTTGTGCAGCATCTCCAAAACTATCGCCCGATTTCTGATCAACCCCTCCCGCACAAACGTGTCCAGCAACTCCTCAAGCACCTCCTCCTTGGTGCGGGCCCGCATGGGGACCACAAAGCGCGCCTCAGAGAAGAGTCCGGCCAGTTCTTCCCTTGTCATTCACATACCTCCTGAGATGGAAACTCCTGTAAGGGCTCGTTGCTCTGGCGTTCGGCCTCGATGACGTGCCGCACCGCCGGCACTATGAATACCTCGTCAAGGCGCAGGCGGCTCAGTTCGCGCGCGATCAGGCGGATCTTCTTGCGCGTGGGCAGCGACGCATTGGCAATAAGCAGCTGCTGATCGTCGACCCGACAGAGGCCGCCGTCAAAGTCGCCCTTCTCATAGCGCAGGTGGATACCCAACTGCGCAACAACTTCCTCCAAAGAACGAAGCAGGTCTTGATCCTTCATGACCCTAGAGATAGGCCTCAAGGTGGTTACGGCGCATGGCATCCACCAACTGCTTCACCTCCTGGGAGCGGTGGCGCGGGCAGATGAGGAGCGCATCCTCGGTGTCCACCACCACCAGGTCATTGACCCCCAGTAGGGCCACCAGCTTGTTGGGAGCCCACACGTAGCAGCCACGCGCCTCATAGCTGGCCAGCGCTCCCTCGCTGACGTTGTCCTCCTTGTCGCGCCGACCAAGCTTGTACACCTCCTCCCAACTCCCCACGTCGCTCCAGCCAAAGTCCCCCTTGAGCACGACGATGTTGTCGGACTTTTCCATCACGCCGTAGTCGATGGAGATGCTGCGCGTCTGGCGATAGACCCGTTCGATGACTTTGCGTTCCGTCTTCTTGCCGATGTGCCGATCGATCTCGCACAACCCCTCGTACAGCTCCGGCAGCTTGTCCTCGATCTCCGCCAGGATGCGGCTTATCTTCCAGACGAAAATGCCACTGTTCCACAAGAAATCGCCGCTGGCGAGAAACTTTTGGGCGTATTCAAGGGTGGGTTTCTCGGCGAAGGTCCGCACCGGGTAGCACGACACCCCAACCAAGCGGTCCAGCTCCTCGGCATCGTGCTGAATGTAGCCGTAGCCGGTGGCAGGGTAGGTGGGCTGGATGCCGATGGTGACCAGGCAGTCGCGGGTCCTGGCGATGATCTCGGCGGCTTTCAGCACCTTGCGAAAGGACCGCTCCCTTGCCACCACGTGGTCGGCAGGCATGGCGACCATCACCCCCTCCGGGTCCAGGCGGCGCATGTACAGCGCTGCCAGCCCGATGCACGGCGCGGTATCTTTGCCGCGCGGTTCGCCGATGATCTGCTCCGGTGCCAGCTGGGGCAGCTGGTTGGCAATGATCTCCCGCTGCTGCTCCAGGCAGATGACGAACGTGCGCTCACAAGGGACAAGGCCGCTCAGTCGTGCTACAGTGTCCTGGATCAGCGACCTTTGGCCCACAATATTGAGGACTTGCTTTGGGCGGCGCATGCGGCTCCGCGGCCAAAAGCGCGTGCCTACCCCCCCAGCCATGATGAGTGCGAACATGCGGCTATTGCTCCTGGAGTCGTTTCAGATGCTCACAAGGGGCAGGAAGAAAAAAACCACGGCGGTGCCCTGTGTCTACCCAGGGCCGCCGTGGTCATCGGTCAGGGTACAAAAGCGCTCATCAATGTGCGAAGAATACCTCAGTCAATAACAGCTGGTGCCATCCTCGGATCGCCGAACCGGCCGCTCGCGGGTTGGCAACGGCCCTTGCAGCATTAATGCCCACCTCCACTCCCTTGCGCGGAAAGGAGCTGCTCGATCCTGTCCACGATGCGCTGCTTGGACACGGTACCCACCAGTTGGCCGGCAACCTTGCCGTCTTTGAAAAAGAGCACGGTGGGGATCATCGCCACGCCGAAACGGGCAGCCAGCCGACTGTCCTTGCTGACATCTACGTTGCCCACCTTCACCTTGCCGTTGTACTCCTCGGCCACTTCGGCGATAACCTGTGCCACCGTGCGGCATGGGCCACACCACTGCGCCGAAAAGTCCACCACCACGACCCCACGTGCGGAGGTCACTTGCTCGTTAAAGTTCGCTTCCGTTAACTGAGGCAACTGGCCCATGTCCTTGCTCCCTTTTTTCCCGAAAAACGGCACGTTAAAATAGCACTCCCAGTGGTAAATAGCAAGGACTTTTTTTGCTACGCGCCTTTTTCTGGCAGATTGAGGACCAACAGCCGGGGTTCGGTCATCTCGTCAATGGCGTACTTCAGCCCCTCGCGACCAAAGCCGGAGTCCTTGACGCCGCCGTAGGGCATATGGTCGATGCGGAAGGTGGGGTAGTCGTTGACCACAAGCCCGCCTACCACGATCTCGTCATGCGCCTGCATGATGAGGCGGATGTCATTGGTGAACACGGCGGCCTGGAGCCCAAAGCGCGATTCATTCACAGCGGCAATGGCCTCGGAGAAGGTCTCGTAGGGGTCCACGGTGACGATTGGGGCAAAGACCTCCTCGCAGCGCACTTTCATGTCGGGCGTGGTGTTGGTGAGCACCGTCGGCTCCAGCATGGCACCGTCGCGTTCGCCTCCGGCCAACAGGCGCGCGCCCGCCGCCACTGCCTCCTCTACCCACTGCTGGGCGGTGATGGCCGCCTGTTCGGTGATCATCGGCCCGCAGACGGTGTCCGGATCTGCGGGGTCCCCCACCAAGGTCTTGCGCGTGGCCTCAAGCAGCAGCTCGATGAACTGCGCAAAGACCGGCCGGTGCACAAAGATGCGCTGCACGGCGATGCAGACCTGCCCGGCGTAGGCAAAGCCGCCCAGGGCCAGGCGCGTCGCCGCAAAGGCGAGGTCGGCGTCCTCATGAACGATGGCAGCGGCGTTGCCACCGAGCTCCAGCGTCACCTTCTTCTTGCCGGCCAGGCTCTTGAGCCGCCACCCCACCTCCGCGCTGCCGGTAAAAGTGATCATGGCCACCCCGGGGTCAGTGGCCAGCATCTCCCCGACCTGTCCGGACATGGCACCACGTTGAGCGCCCCGGGCGGTGCCCCGGCAGCTGTGACGATTTCCGCCAGCTTCAGCGCCGTGATGGGCGTGAACGACGAAGGCTTGAGCACCATGGTGTTGCCGGAAGCAAGACATGGCGCCAGCTTGTGGCACACCAAATTCAACGGAAAGTTAAAAGGCGAGATGGCACCGATCACACCAATGGGGTAGCGGCGGGTGTAGCCAAAGTGCCCTTTTGCCGTCGGCAGCAGGTCAAGGGGAATCACTTCGCCGCCGATGCGCTTTGCCTCTTCCGCCGCAACGGTAAAGGTGTAGATGGCGCGGTCCACCTCCCCTTGGGCGAAGCGGATGGGCTTGCCCGCCTCGGCGACAATGGTCGCCGCAAGCTCCTTTGCCCGCGCGCGCATGCCAGAGGCGATCCCCTGCAGGAGCGAGACGCGCTCGTAAGGTTTCATGCGGGACGTGACGGCGAAGGCCCTCCTGGCTGCTGCTATGGCCGATGCAAGGTCGGCCGGCGAGCCGCGTGCTACGCTGGCCACCCTCTGGCGGGAAAAGGGATTGATCACTGCGAAGGTCGCCTCCCCGCCGCGCCACTCCCCGTCGATCAACATCCGGTAGCGTTTTGCCATGGCAACCCTCCCTCGCTGGATACACACCAGTGGCATGCTGTGGACGATGTATTGTACGGAAGTTCTGGAACAATGTCAAATACTTTTTGCCGCACAACAAAAGGCCACCGGTACCACCGGTGGCCTTGGCTGCGCTGGTAGTTGGCGGCGGGCAGGCAGGCGCTCACTCCACAACCACTGCCGTGCCGTAGGCAAGGATCTCGGCCGCCGCCGACATGACCATGGAAGTGGTGAACCGTATACCCACCACCGCGTTGGCACCTAACGCCTTGGCCTGTTCCACCATGCGGTCTAAGGCCTGCTCGCGAGACTCGGACAGCATTTTCGTATAGTCCGCAATCTCGCCTCCTACGATATTGCGCAGCGCCGCCATAAAGTCGTGCCCGAGGTGGCGGGCGCGAATGGTGTTGCCTCGTACAAGACCCAGGTGGCGCACCACCTTCTTGCCAGGGATTGTCTCTGTTGTGGCCAGGTACATGTTTCCTCCTGCAAAGTCTAGCGGACAAAGCGATAGCGGTCCCGTCTCCAGAAATACCATCGTTCGCGCACCACCGAGACCAGCAGCAAGACGAACCCGGCGATGGCAGCCAGAATTGCCACTTTTAGCGAAAGGGCCAGCGAGGGGTCCTTGATCAGGCCCTCCACCGCTTTGAAGCCCGCGAAGATGAGCAAGGCCGACGCACTCACCGCCAGCAGCACGGCTCCCAGTGCCCGCTCGATGCGGTTGTACACGCGCGACCAGTACTCCTGCCACAATCTAGCTTCGGGTTCCATGAGTGTCACTCCTTCGGTAAGCTCCTTCAGTTGCCTAAACTCCTCCAGCTCCTTGGCGCAGGCGTAGCAGCTCTGGAGGTGGCGCTCAAGGAGTCTCCTCTGCGCCTCCTCGATCTCCCCATCCAGGAGGGCCATCATCAGGGGCTCGGCCTCCTCACACTTCATTGAGGTCACCTCCTTGGTCCTGTTCCAGCAATCTTTTGAGCGCGCGCCGGGCGTGATAGAGCCGGGACATCACCGTGCCCATCGGCACTGACAGGAGCTCCGCCATCTGCGCATAGCTGAGCTGCTGGAAGTGGCGCAGCACGATGATCTCGCGGTACCTCTCGGGAAGCCGGCCGATAGCCTGCCACACGGCTGTGGCGCGCTCGTCGCGTTCAACTAGCACTTCCGGGTCAAAGTCGGGCGCCGAGTCCTCCACCTCTTCGGGATCTGTTTCCTCGAGGGCAAACAGCCGCTGCGCCCGTCGCGCCCGCAGGTGATTGAAGCAGAGGTTGCGCAGCAGCCGGTAGAACCAGGGCAGAAACTGGCGCCCTGCGTCGAACCGTCGAATATGCCGGAAGGCTCTGATGAAGGCCTCCTGCGAGACATCGACGGCATCGTCATGGCAGCCGACCAGCCCCAAGGCAACGAAATAGGCCAGGCGCTGGTAGCGCTCCACCAACAGCTTGAATGCCTCTGCCTCGCCGCGCTGGCAGCGCAGGATGGCGTCGCGCTCCTGCGCCCGCGCTCCAGCTGCATCCATGTCCAGTGCTGGTTCCATTGCCCACCAACTATACCCTGAGGCCGACTTTTTTATTCACCCCGACAATATAGGCAAGAGGCAGGCAAATCGCAACGGGAAACTCGCTTTGGGGTTGACAATGCGCCTTTTTCTTCCTATATTTTGGCTGCCAAAAGCAGGCAACCCATTGGAGCGTGCATGACTGACCCGCGCCTGGAAAAGCTTGCCCGGATTGTCGTCACCTATTCAACCTCTGTGCGCCGGGGGGACAACGTTCTTATCGAGGCCGTGGACGTGCCTCCCCAGGCGGTGATCGCCATTGCCCGCCAGGTTACCAAGGCTGGGGGCCAACCCTTTGTCATCACCAAACAAAACGCCATTCTCCGCGAGTTGTTCGCCACGGCCACCGAGGAGAGCATGCGCCTCATGGGACAGGTCGAGGCAATGCTGATGCGGGAGATGCAGGCCTATATCACTCTCCGTGGGAGCTACAACGTGTCCGAGCTATCGGACGTCCCGGTTGAGAAGATGAAGCTGTACCAGGCTCACTGGTGGCGCCCCGTGCATCAGGAGATTCGCGTGCCCAAGACCAGGTGGGTGGTCCTGCGCTGGCCACACCCCTCCATGGCGCAACTGGCAAACCTGTCCACCGAGGCGTTCGAGGCGTTTTTCTTTGACGTCTGCACCCTGGATTATCGCCGGCTGTCCCGCGCCATGGAACCGCTACGGGAGCGTATGCTCAAGACCGATGTGGTGGAGATCAAGGGCCCCGGCACAGCACTTCGCTTCTCCATCAAGCGTATGCCCGTAATCAAGTGTGACGGAAAGCGCAACCTCCCCGACGGTGAGCTCTTCACTGCACCGATAAAGGACTCGGTTGAGGGTACGATTCGCTTCACCACTCCGTGCATCTTCCAGGGCACCCGCTTTGAACATATTACCCTGCGCTTTCGCAAGGGGAAGATCGTGCAGGCGAGCGCCGACAAGGCGGAACGCCTCAACCAAATTCTGGACAGCGACGCAGGGGCGCGCTACGTGGGGGAATTTTCCTTCGGATTGAATCCCCACATCACCCGGCCGATGATGGATACCTTGTTTGACGAGAAAATCGCCGGCTCTCTTCATCTGACCCCGGGCTCTGCCTACGAAGAGGCCGACAATGGGAATCGCTCCCAGATCCATTGGGACATGGTCATGATCCAGACCCCGGAGTACGGGGGTGGCGAGGTCTACTTCGATGGCACGCTCATCCGCAAGGATGGCCTCTTCGTGCCGGAGGATCTCCTGCCACTAAACTCTCCATTGCTGAGCCGGTGAAGGCACCATAGACGAGTAGGCAATGAGGAGAGCAACAAGACGGGCAAGACGTAGCGGCAATTCTCGTGTCAAAGTCCTTTTCACCGGCATCGCCATCCTGCTATTAGGAGCTTTTTCCGAGCACCGCGCTGTGGACTCGGCGACGGCACAACGTCTCAACCAAATGCTTTCCGCCAAGGAGCGGGCCTTGCGCGGGACCTTCGCGGTCGCCTTCAAGGACCTGGATAATGGCCAGACTTTCTTCTACAAGGCACACGAGATGATGCACGCGGCGAGCTTGATGAAGGTCCCGGTCATGATCGAGGTCTTCCGGCAAGCCGAGGAGGGCCGGTTTCGTCTGCAGGACTCTTTGCTCGTGCGCAACCGCTTCCACAGCATTGTGGACGGGAGCCCGTACACCTTGCGCGTGGCAGACGACAGCGACGATTTTGTCTACACGCAGATCGGCCGCAAGATGGCCATTCTCGATCTCGTGCACCACATGATCACCGTGAGCTCCAACTTGGCAACCAATCTGCTCCTTGAACTTGTGGGGCCGGATCGTGTCACTGCCAGGATGCGCGCTTTGGGGGCCGGCCACGTCCAGGTGCGGCGCGGCCTGGAGGATCAGAAGGCATTCGCTCGAGGACTAGACAACGAAACGGATGCCTACGACATGCTGCTGATCCTCGAGGCCATCGCCAAGGGAAAGGCGGCGAGCCCTGCGGCGTGCGCGCATATGGTCGAGATCATGTGCCAGCAGAAGCTCAACACCAAGATACCCGCGCTTTTGCCCGATTCCATTCGGGTAGCCCACAAGACAGGCTCCATTTCGGGCATTGACCACGACGCCGGGATTCTTTACTTTCCCAGCGGCCGCAGCTGTGTGTTGGTGGTCCTGAGCAAGGGCATTGCCGACCACCAGCGCGCTGCGCGGGGGATTGCAGAGATCACTCGCGCCATCCTGCGGCAGATGCAGCTCATCTAAGCGAGGAGGAATTTATGGTAGAGGAGTTCCGCAACCAGCCGTACACCGATTTCTCGCTGCCTGAAAATCGCAAGGCACAGGAGGAGGCAATTGCGGCAGTGGAGCGAACGGCCGACCAGCAGTACCCGCTGTTCATCGACGGGAAGGAGGTGACTACAGGCAAGGTCAAGCCATCGTTTAACCCCTCGGACAAGGACCAGCAAGTTGGGGTCTTTCACCAGGCGGGGCGCAAGGAGGTGGACCTGGCCATGGAGGCGGCCCTACGCGCCTTCGAGTCATGGCGCTGGGTAGCGCCCCAGGAGCGGGCCATCGTGCTCCTCAAAGCGGCCGAACTGATGAAGCGTCGTCGTTTCTTGCTCAACGCCTGGATGATCTTAGAGGCCGGCAAGAACTGGGTAGAAGCAGATGCGGATACCGCTGAAGCCATCGACTTTTTGGAGTTCTACGCGCGGGAGATGCTCCGCTACGGGGCACCCCAACCGGTCACCCCGGTCAAGGGCGAATTCCCGCAGCTGGTCTACATCCCCCTGGGCGTGGGCGTGGTTATCCCGCCGTGGAATTTCCCCAACGCCATCCTCACTGGCATGACCGCCGCCGCCATCGTCACCGGCAACACGGTCCTGCTCAAGCCGGCCAGCGATACGCCTGGCATCGCCTACCAGGTGGTGGACATTTTCCGGCAGGCGGGACTCCCCCCAGGTGTTCTGAACTTCATTCCCGGCAGCGGTGCCGAGATAGGCGATTACCTGGTCCAACACCCCAAGACGCGCTTTATCTCCTTCACCGGGTCGATGGAGGTGGGGCTGCGCATCAACCAGCTGGCAGCCACTCCCAGTCCCGGGCAGATTTGGATCAAGCGCGTCGTGGCGGAAATGGGAGGCAAGGACACCATCATCGTCGACACCGACACTGACCTGGAGGCGGCCGCCGACGCGGTCACCGTGTCAGCTTTTGGCTATCAGGGGCAAAAGTGTTCTGCCTGCTCCCGTTGCGTGGTCGTCGGCGAGATCTATGAGAGGTTCGTGGAGCTGCTCAAAGAACGTGCGGAAAAGCTTACCATCGGCCCAACGAAGGACCCGGCCAATTACCTCGGCCCGGTCATCAATAGGGCATCCGAGGAAAAGATTTTGGAATACATCGCCGTCGGCAAGAAGGAAGGGAAGTTGGTGACCGGCGGTGAAAAGGCGCCTGGCAACGGCTATTTCATCAGGCCGACCATCTTCAAGGACATCGCTCCGGGGGCGCGGCTGGACCAGGAGGAGATCTTTGGACCGGTGCTGGCGGTGCTCAAGGGCAAGGACGGCGCGGTCCAGCTCGCCGAGCGACGACCACGGCGATCGGCCGCCGATGTCGG
>JBBIKH010000116.1:0-10846 GCA_037445575.1 bacterium | reverse complement strand
GTCAACGGGCGGCGGGGCGCCGTGGGCCTGATGGGGAGCCCGGGGCTCTTTGGCGCGCATGGGGCGGAGTTCCTGACGGCGCGGCTCGATTGGCGGCGTTACTACAAGGTGGGCAAGGAGTACAATTTTGTCGTGCGCGTGGCGGGCGGCGCCAGTTTCGGCAAACAGCCACAGCAGTTCTTTGTCGGCGGCGTCGAGAACTGGATCAATCGTGAGTTCTCCGGCGGCCATGTGCGCGTTAATAACATTGAGGACATCTACTTTGCCTCCTTCGAAATGCCGTTCCGGGGTGGGAGCTACTATGAGCTTGCCGGCAACCGGTTCTTGTTGACCAACATCGAGTTCCGTTTCCCCCTGATCCGCTATTTCCTCATGGGGTGGCCTCTGCCCATTGGTTTTGAGGATATTCGCGGTGCGCTGTTTGTTGACCTGGCCGGGGCGCAGTACCGGGGCGAACCCTTCCAGGCCTTTGTGCGCGCCCCTAACGGCTTCTACAAGCTGGAAGACCTGCGCATGGCATTTGGTTTTGGCATGCGGGCCAACATCGGCTTCCTGGTGCTCCAATTCGACATGGGCTGGCCAAGCGACCTGTATGCCACTGCCCACTCCCCGCGCTACTATTGGTCGCTGGGGGCTGAATTCTGAGCTGCGTTGCTGACAGATCTCATGGAGAGAACGTGAGGCCCAACTTTTTGCAGCGGCTGGCGCAGGGGGTGCTCGTTTGCGATGGGGCCATGGGCACCATGCTCTATGCCCGTGGCATCTACTTGAACCGCTGCTTTGACGAGCTGAACCTGAGCCAACCGGAGCTGGTGGCGGGAATTCATCGCGAGTACGTAGCGGCCGGGGCGGAGATCCTTGAGACCAACACCTTTGGTGCCAACCGTTTCAAGTTAGCGCCGCACGGTCATGACCATTTGGTGAGGGAGATCAACCGCGCGGGTGCCGAGCTGGCGCGCCAGTGTGCTGGCGACGAGATCTTTGTCGCCGGCGCCATCGGCCCTCTCGGCGTGAAGCTTGAGCCTTACGGCACGGTGACGCCTGCGGAGGCGGGGGAGGCCTTCCGAGAGCAGGCGGAAGGTCTGCTTGCCGGCGGCGTGGACATCTTCTTGCTGGAGACCTTTGCTGACCTCAACGAGATCGTTGTGGCCGTGCGGGCAGTGCGCTCGCTGAGCGACAAGCCCCTGGTGGCGCAGATGACGTTTGGCGATGACGGCCGCACCCTGTTGGGGGCCATCCCGGAGAAGGTTGCCACGCGCCTGCTGGAGGAGGGGGCCGATGTGGTGGGAGCAAACTGTTCGGTGGGGCCACAGCCGATGCTGGAGGTGGTGCAGCGCATGCACGCCGCCGGAGCGGCACGAATCTCTGCGCAACCCAATGCTGGCGTGCCGCGTTTGGTGGAAGGGCGCTACATTTACCTCTCGTCGCCGGAGTATCATGCCGAGTTCGCACGGCGCTTCATTGCCGCTGGCGCGTGCATTGTAGGGGGCTGCTGTGGCACTACACCTGCGCACATCAGGGCGGTGGTCAACGCGGTGCGCGCCACTGCCCCCCGTCATGTCGCGATCTCCGTTGCCCCCCGTGCGGAGGCAGTGCCCAAAGCCGAGGCCAAGAGGCGCGAAGACAAGTCGGCGCTAGGCCGAAAGCTAGGCAACCAGTTTGTAATTTCCGTGGAGGTCCTAGCGCCGCGGGGGTGTGACCCAGCAGAAGTGCTGGCGGGGGTTGCGCGCCTGCAACCATTGGGCATCGATGCGGTGAACATTCCCGATGGGCCTCGTGCCTCGGCACGCATGTGCCCCATGGCGCTGGCCAAGATCATTCACGAACGGTTGGGCGTGGAACCGCTGTTGCACTACACCTGCCGCGACCGGAACCTGCTAGGCATCCAGTCTGACCTGCTGGGTGCGCATGCGCTGGGGATCCGCAACATTCTGGCCATCACGGGCGACCCGCCCAAGCTGGGCGACTACCCCAGTGCGACAGCAGTGTTCGACGTCGACTCCATCGGCCTGACCCGCATCATCTCGGGGCTCAACCAGGGGATAGACATCGCGGGGAACGCAATCGGCCCGCCCACGTCGTTTCTCATAGGTGTGGGGGTCAACCCCTCCGCACCCGACCTTGAGCGGGAACTCTCCCGCTTTGCCGAAAAGATAGAAGCGGGGGCAGAATTTGCCTTGACGCAGCCGGTCTTTGATGACGAGCTTTTTGCTCAATTCTTGGATCGCGTGAGCGACTGCGGCATCCCTATTCTGCTCGGCCTCATGCCCCTCATGAGCTACCGCATGGTGGAGTTCCTCAACAATGAGGTCCCTGGCGTGCACGTGGGCGACGAGCTCGCCGGGCGAATGAAGCAGGCCAAGACCCAGCAAGAGGCACGGCAGGTGGGGATTGCCGCTGCCCAGGAGACGGTGCGACGGTTCCGAGACCGAGTGCAGGGCATCTACCTGATGCCTCCCTTCGGAAAGGAGAGGATTTCGGTTGCTGCGGAGGTGCTGGCCGGCCTTTCCGCATAGTGCCCTACTGCTCGGGCCAAGCTCTTGACCGGGTACAACCAGGAGAGGAGAGGATGAGCGCGCCACTATCGTCGTGGATTGCTATTCTTGCCGTGAGTGTCGCCGGTGCGACCCTCTGTCCGCCGTCGACGCAGGGCCAGATGGACATAACTCCTCCAGAGCAATTTCGACCGGGAGGCGAGCCCCTTTTCGGCGGAGCACTCTTTGCCCATGACCTATTTAATTTTGCTTCCAGCGACTCAACCAAGAGTAGGCTGGATGTCTACGTCTCTTTCGCCAATGATGTGCTTCAGTTTGTGAAGCTGGCTCCGGACTCTTTTCTGGCCTCCTACGAGGTGCATGCGCTCGTCTACGATCGCAAGAAGAACCTGGTGGCCTCCCGCTCCCGCTCGGGTAGATTGGTGGCGCGCTCCTTCGCAGAGACCAATTCCTGGACGGCCATCACCACCGAGTGCTTGCAGTTTGACTTGGAGCCGCAGCGGTACCAGGTCACGCTCAATCTCACCGACCTGGACACGCGCAAGTCTTTGGAGCGGAAGCGTGATATTGAACTGCGGGAGTTCCCACGCACGAGAGTGCACCTCAGTGATATCGTATTCGCGGATACCCTGGCGCTAACCAACGGCTGGCTCACGAACCTGGTGCCAAACCTGCTGCGCACCTTCGGCTCGCCCAAGTCCCAGTTCAAAGCTTACTGCGAAATCTATCCCCCCTTGGGCCCCGACTCTGTGGCGGTGAGCTACGAAGTGTTTGACAGCAGACAGCAAAGGGTCGGCCAAGAGAGCAGGGTCTTCGCTGCTTCGGCAGGAAAGGTTCCCTTGGTGGTCGATCTGCGCCGCATGGTGCTGCACCCAGGAAGGTACGAGCTGGTGGTGCAAGCTCGGGGCAAAGGGGGGCGCGCCACCGTCAAGTCGCGCTTTGCAGTGCAGTGGGGGACGCTCAGTTTGCGGGAGGCAAACATTGACCTTGCCATCGAGCAGCTCCGCTACGTGGCGCGGAAGAAAGACATCGACGCCATGCTGGCTGCGACCCCGAGTGAGCGCGAGATGCTATTTGAGGACTATTGGCGGCGCCGCGACCCCACGCCGGGAACGGAACGAAATGAGCTGAGGGAGGAATTTTTCCGTCGCGTGGACTTTGCCAACCGCCATTTCACCGTGCTGCTGAGTGAACGCGACGGCTGGCAGACCGATCGCGGCCGCATCTACATCATCTATGGTCCGCCTACTGAGGTGGAACGCGAACCGACCCAGTTGGACAACCCCGCCTATGAGATCTGGTACTACCGCCATTTGAATCGGCGATTCGTGTTCGCCGATCGTACAGGGACTGGCGACTATCAATTGGTGCGCTCCGAATAGCGCCGTGCTTCTATAGGTGGACACGGCGCGTGCGGGGCAAATGTGGATAAGTTGTGCAAAAGTAGCCGACCCGAGAAGGCGGTCATCGTGCCAGCCCATTTGCCCATCGCTGTCCCTTGCCGAAATGCCTCGTGCCCAAAACTTGAACAGGGGTATTCGAGGTAGCCTTTTCTTGTTTATTGATTGTTCATAGGTTAACCTCAGAAGCGGAGGCCTACCACCGTTCCCGAAGACGGGACCCAACGCCGTAGAACGATCGCGCTGTGCAAGAGATGGCCGTCTGCCGCCGGGCGTTTGTTTTCCTTGGTGTTGGCAGATGTGGATAACTTGTGCGTCACGGCACCTGCCCAGATGTGTTTTGGGCAAATGCTGCCGGTGGGTGCGTAGTGCAGGGCGGCAGGTGGTCGGCACAAGCCCGCCTGCTTGTCCCCCTAGCCTTGGCCGGCCGCAGGATGGTAGCCGAAGACAGCTCTGCGCACGTCGTTTGGTGTTTCTCGGGCCAGGCCTGCGAGAGCCACCTTCCGTGCCCCGAGATCAGGCGTTTTTTTCCTGCCCAGGGTGCGGCCGAGAGCCGGAAATAGAGGTTGATTTTCAGAAAATATTTCAGTAGAATTGAAACGCGCAGGCAATGTCAGCAATGGTGGAGATGCCTTGTCGGATTGGACCCTTCTGCCCGTTTTCTTCTTTGCTCTGGTGGCGCTCATCGGCCTGGCTGAGGTGCTGCGCCGCCTGTTGCGCGGCTCGGCAGAGATCACGCGCAAGGCGGTGCACGTGCTGACCGGTGTGCTGGTTGCTGGGACACCGTTCATCTTCCAGAGCATGGTCCCCATGGCCGTGCTCGGTGGCCTCTTTGTGGTGATCAATCTCGTTGCGGTGCGCAAGGGGCTTCTCAAAGGGATGCACGGGACGGAGCGCAGGACCTACGGCACGGTATTCTATCCCCTGGCGTTCTTGATCTTACTGCTCTTGCTTTGGCGGAGCCACAAGACCGTGTTTGTCGCCGCGATGCTCATCATGGCCATTGCGGATGCTGCTGCGGCGATCGTGGGTGAGAACCTGCGGCGCCCCCACGAATACCGTCTTGGCGAGGAGAAAAAGTCGCTGGAGGGTTCAGCGACGATGTTTGTGGTGACTATGGCCGTGGTGGTGGGCGTATTGCTCTGGCTGGGAAAAGGGGAGGGTTTTGCGCTGGCGCTGCCCCTGGCAGTGTGGGTAGGGGCGGTGGTGGCCGTCGTGGCGACCATGTGTGAGGCGGTCTCCGCCATGGGGTCGGACAATTTGAGCGTGCCTCTGGGGTCAGCGTTCGTTATGCACTACATGCTCACGCGCAGTGCAGACGACCGCATCGCCTTCAGCATCGGCATCCTATTGGCGTTGGTGGTCGCGTTGCTCTCGGTGCGAGCGCGCTTTCTCAACGCGAGCGGTGCCGCCCTCACCTTCGTCTTGGCCACCCTGGTGTTCGGAGTGGGCAGGTGGCCGTTCGCCGTCCCTATCTTGACCTTTTTTGTGCTCTCCAGCCTCTTGTCGCGACTGGGGGAGCACCGCAAGCGCGTGATGGTCGCCAACGCCTTTGCCAAGGTGGGACCGCGGGATTTTGGCCAGGTGTTTGCCAACGGCGGGGTAGCCGGCATCCTGCTCTTGGTCTGGAACTATTTCCCTCAACCGGTGTGGTACGTGCTGTATGTGGCTTCGCTGGTGGCGGTCACAGCCGATACTTGGGGCACTGAGCTTGGAGTGCTCGGCAAGCAGGTGCCCCGCTCAGTTGTCTCATGGCGGCGCCTGCCCATTGGCAGCTCGGGTGGCATTACCGTGCTGGGTACGCTCGGCGGTGCTTTGGGCGCGGCAACGGTAGCCCTTTCTGCCAAGCTTATCGGCGCTCCCCAGCACACCATGCTATGGACGGCCAGGGCCTTGGGTGTCATGGCGCTCATTGGCGTGTGCTCCAGTCTGGTTGACAGCTTTCTCGGGGCGACAGTGCAGGCGCAGTACCGGTGTCGGACCTGCGGCAAGATCACCGAGAAGAAGGTGCACTGCGGGGAGGCGACGGAATTCCAACGTGGTTTGCGCTGGGTGGACAACGATGTGGTGAACGTGGCGTGCGCTGTAAGCGGCGTGCTCTTGGCGTGGGTGAGCCGCTCTTTGTTCTGGTGAGAGGTTCTCGTAGAGACGGAGGTATTGTACAATGGAGGATGGAATGACCACGATTGTTGACGTGTTCGCACGGGAGATATTGGACTCTCGAGGCAATCCCACGGTGGAAGTAGACGTGACCCTTGAGTGCGGTGCGGTGGGTCGTGCCGCTGTCCCTTCCGGTGCTTCCACGGGAGAACATGAGGCGGTGGAGCTGCGCGATGGCGATCAAGCCCGTTTCAAGGGCAAGGGGGTCAGCAAAGCGGTGGCTAATGTGAACGATGTCATTGCCGAGCATATCATAGGTGAGGATGCCACGCAGCAGGCGATCATCGACCGCATGCTCATCGATTTGGACGGCACCAAGAACAAGTCCAGGTTGGGAGCAAATGCCATTCTCGGCGTGTCGTTGGCGGTGTGCAAAGCAGCGGCTGCTGCTTATGAGCTGCCCTTGTACCAGTACATCGGCGGCGTCAATGCCCGCACCCTGCCGGTTCCCATGATGAACGTGATCAACGGGGGGTCGCACGCGGACAACAACGTGGATTTGCAGGAATTCATGATCGTGCCTGCTGGCGCCCCAAGCTTTGCCGAGGCCTATCGCATGGGGGCGGAAATCTACCACACGCTAAAGTCAGTACTCAAAGGCGAAGGGCTTAGCACCGGCGTCGGGGATGAAGGTGGATTTGCCCCTAACCTCAACTCCAACGAGGAGGCCCTGCAGGTGATTATGGAAGCTATCGCCAAAGCAGGGTACAAGGCTGGTGAGCAGGTGTTCATCGCCTTGGATCCGGCGGCGAGTACCTTCTACGACGGCGAAAAGAAGGTGTACGTGCTCGCCTCGGAGAAGCGAAGCCTCAGCGCCGAGGAGATGGTTGCCTACTATGAAGACTTGGTGAAAAAGTACCCCATCTACTCCATCGAGGACGGGATGGCAGAGAACGACTGGGACGGCTGGAAGTTGATGACCGACCGCCTGGGCGACAAGATCCAGTTGGTGGGGGATGACCTCTTCGTCACCAACATTGAGCGCTTCCGCATGGGTATTGAGCGCGGGGTCTGCAACTCCATTCTCATCAAACTCAACCAGATCGGCACGCTGACGGAGACGCTGGAGACGGTGGAGTTGGCCAAGCGGGTGGGCTATACGGCCGTTGTGTCGCATCGTTCAGGCGAAACTGAGGATACTACCATCGCCGACGTGGTGGTTGCCACCAACCTTGGGCAGATCAAGACGGGGAGCCCGTGCCGCACGGACCGAGTGTGCAAGTACAATCAGCTCCTGCGCGTTGAGGAAAGCCTCGGTGAAGCAGCGCAATTTGCTGGCCTGAGCGTGGTGCAGAGGCGGAAGTAGGAGGCTCTTCCTGCCTGGTCGATGGCTGGGAGGATGCTGGCAGTGAACAGGGCACGACGCGATCTGAGACGCCGACGTCGCGTGAGATGGCGCCGCGTGCTCTATCCGCTCATTCCCATCTTGCTGGCCGTTGTTTATCTGAGCGGCAGCGCCGGTTTTGTCAATCAGTACCGGCTGGCGCAGAAGAAACGGCAGTTGGAGCAGAAGGAGCGGGAGCTGGAAGCCAGGAAGGTCCAACTGCAGGCAGAGATCGACCGACTTCGCCATGATCGCGCTTACCTGGAGAAGGTGGCGCGCGAGGTCTATGGCCTCAGTCGCCCGGACGAAGTGGTCTTTATGATGAAGGTGCAGGACGAAGGCTTTTGAGGTAGTGAAGCCGTGCCCGGTGAGGAGTCGGCAACAGGACTGAGAAGAGCTTTGGCAGCACGACCCCCATGGCGCAAGGGGCTCCGCGCCTATTTCTTGACCGGCCTCGTGGTGATCGTGCCGTTGGTGCTCAGCGTGTTTGTGCTCTATAAGCTCTTCCTGGCCATTGACGGCCTGTTCAAGGGCGTAGTTGGGGCCTTCCTGGCGCAGAAGCTGGGGCTCACCATTGCCGGGCGACCGATCCCGGGGCTCGGTTTTGTCGCCTTGGTGCTTCTCATTCTCCTCACCGGCATGGTTGCACGGAATATCCTGGGCAGGAAACTCATCACGGCCGGCGAGGATTTTGTCGCGCGCGTGCCATTGCTGAATAGGGTGTACAAGACCTTTCAGCAAATCGTGCAGGCGTTTGTGTCCGACAAGAGGGAGGTCTTTAGCAAGGTCGTCCTCATTGAGTACCCCCGCAAGGGGTTGTATTCCTTGGGCTTTGTGACACAGGACACGAGGGGCCCGGTACAAGATGCCCTGGAGCCGGACGTCTACAGCGTGTTCCTGCCGACGACGCCAAACCCCACCTCGGGCTTTCTGCTTTTCGTGCCCAAGGAAGAGACGATACAGGTTCAGCTGTCCGTGGAGGAGGCGCTCAAGTTGGTGATCTCGGGCGGCACCATCTCGCCGTCGGAGGGAATTGGAGGCGGCAAGACAGCACGGCTGGCAGCCGTGCGAGTCAGTAATCCGCAACTTTCCACGTTGACCGCTTCCAAGAGTCGTCGTTCTCGGCAAGGACGTGACAGCAAGCTCGCCTCTTGATGCGCGCCGGGTTACACATCGCGGTGGCCTGCGCAGTGGGTGTCTTGTCGCCTGTGCTTTGTGCCTGGGCGCAAGCGGAACACTACGGGCTGCGCTCGGGGGGAAGTCCCAGCACGATCTCCTTCCGCCAGGACCTGAATGCGTACGGATGGCTGTACGACCTCGGCCACCAGCTGACGCGCAGGCGTTTGCGCCTAGACGTACGCGACCGGTTCCAGGCATCCATGCTCCGGGTAGGTGCCGCTGGTGACAAATGGCGGGACGACCACAACCTCCAGGCTCTTGCTGCGTACGAACTCTCTCCGCGGGTGGCGGTTGGTGTGCAGGCCAGCTTCTCATCTCTTGTTGACAAGCAGTCCGGATTGCGCAACGACGTACGGACTGACTATATGGGCGGCCAGGTTCGTGTTGCCATTGCGCCTCGGATGTGGGCGGAGGCTTCGCTGGGAAGCAAGTGGGACCAGCGTTTCGACCGGGCCGACTGGGGCCTCAGCTGCGGCAGCAAAGCGGCGGTCGACCGTGCGGTCCTGGGTGGGTACGTGAACAGTTTGCAACTGGAGCTTGGATCCGACTGGTTCCCGGTGCGCACCAATCGCGAGGCCGGATTGGGGTATGCGGTCTCTAGGGAGTTTGCCCCAGGAACCAGTGATTCTCTGCGCATACAGGTGGCCAGCCGGCGACGCGACAACTACTTTTCTTCTGCTGGAGACGTGGAAAGTTACGAGGAGCAGCCTGCTGGCATTTCCCATCGGCTCCGCTACCGACTCCTGCCCAGTCTCCATGTACGCCTGAGCAATGCGGCCCACTACCGCCGTGTGCAAGTGTCCCTCTACGATGACAAGAAGCTGCGCGATCGGCGCCGACGCCAAGATCAGGAGTTTGAACACTGGGCGGGATTGGAGTTTACACAGGGCAACGTGTCCTGGCGCACCCACCTGGGCTATTGGGCACAAGACCAGCGCTACCACATGCCGTCAACGCAGACGCCGTCGCCGTTCTCTCCCCGCGCTGCCTTTGTGACGCCTGCAAATCGCTCATCCCGCTTGACGCTGGTCAACGAGACCGGCCTGCGCATGAGCATTGCTGACTCCCTCTCCAGCCGCTTTTCCGTCAGCCTACTGCGCTACGACACGCCGGACACCAACAACTTTGACGACCGTGACGAGTTGCGCGTCACCGGGTTCCTTCTGATGGAGCACGCGTTTTCCTCCGGGCTGAAACTGCAGGTGATGCTCGGCGTAAACCTCTACCACATGGTCTACCTCTTTGCCGAACGCAGCGCCGACAACAACTGGAACCGGGTCTTCCGTCTTACCGCGCGCGGTTTCTACGCGCCCACCTCGCAATTGTCTCTCTACCAGTCGTTCGAAGTGCTTGCCAACTATGTGGACTATGACTATGAGCAAGTGTTCGAAGAGACGCGCAGCTTTGTGTTCCGCAAGTTCGTCGCGGACGATTCCTTAAGCTGGCAAGTGACAGACCGTTCCCAACTCTATGCAGAATCTCGATTCCAAGTGGAGGAGAACGGGCGCCTTTTCTGGGAGAGATGGCAGGAAAGACCTTTGGTATCGCGGCGTGGAAGTACCGAGTTTGGGGCAGCACAGAGGTGGCGCCGGGTTTCCTGTTCTATCGTCGGCAAGGATGGCGGCACTCCGTGAGCAGTCAAGACATTTGGCGCCAAGAGGAGTTCGAACGGCATCTAAGTCGCGGTCCGGTGCTTGCCGTGGAGTACACCGGACCTTCCGGGCTGCGGTTCCAGGTGCGGGTGAACAGGCGAAGGGTCGACGCTACGGGGCAAGCGCCCCACACGCTGAACAGCGTCGACTTGGCCCTAACGTGGCTGTTCTGATCGGCCAGGGAAGAGAGCTGTGGCTGAACGTCCTCTCAAGACCTATGACATCGCCGTGCCCAGCGACCCGAGTCGCATCGCCGACGTGGAACGCCTTGCAGGGCGGGTGGCACGGGAAGTTGGCTTTGGTGAAAATGATGCCGACAGCCTCTCCATTGCCGTTACCGAGGCCGTCAACAACGCCATCCACCACGGTAACAGGTTGGACAAGCGCAAGAAGGTGCGCGTGCGGTTCGAGCTCTTCAAAGGGATGGCCAAGGTGCACGTGAGTGACGAAGGCGAGGGTTTTGATCCAAGAATGTTGGCAGACCCCTTGCGGCCGGAGAACGTGCTAAAAGACAGCGGTCGAGGGATTTTCATACTCCGGGCGCTAATGGACGATGTGCAGTTTTGTTTCTCGCCCCACGGGACGGAGGTCATCTTGGTGAAGCGCAAGTCCGGCACCTGAACCTTGCCCTGAAGC
>JBBIKH010000115.1:0-11212 GCA_037445575.1 bacterium | reverse complement strand
GCGATGCAGTCCTCCTCAAAATTCGCCGGGTAACAACCGATGGAATACAGCACCGAGTAGCGAGGTTCGTTGGAGAGCCGGTCCATGTCTGCCAACTGGAGGTAGCCGGTGCCTACGCCCATTACCGTAGTGAAGGCGTGACCATCATGATTGACCAGGTTCATGCCGCGATTTAGGGCGCTCACCACCGACTGTACGCTCTCGTTACCTCGGGAATGGTAGAGCTTGGTGATCTCAAAACGCGCGGGTACATAGAGCTCGTCAATCAGGTCTTTGCCCTCACCAGAATCAGTGTAGGGGTTATCCCACAGAACGTCGGCTGCGAAGAGGGCCTTGGTTTGATAATCCCGTGGCGGGTTTTGCTCATAGGTGAGGACCTTGCTCACAAACTTTGTTACCTGGGCAACGTTATTGACCGGCGCCCGCCCCACGAACACGTCGGGGTAAAGGTCCACGCTATCGGCCACTTCGCCGTAGACCAAAGACCTGTTTTCGTCCCACGTTCGATCCAAATCCGAGAAATACAGATCGCAGGGAATGGCGTTGGCCTTCGCGCCCTGCAGGCAATCCATCGCATATGCGGTGCGGTAGGGAACATAGTCCACGTCTCCGCCAAGCAACACCCAGCGAATGTTCCACGCCGGGCGCATGGCCTTCAGAAACTCTCTGATTCGCACGGCGTTGTCTTTGGCCACATAGGTGGCATAGATCTCCTCGGTCGTGACTATCTTGGCCCCCAGACCTTTCTGGCGTTTCCAATCGGCCAGGGGCTGAAATGCCTGCTTGAAGGCGGGGGGCGTAATGATAATGTACTGGTGCTCCTCCTCCGGACTCCCCCCCAATTTGGCGAGGCCACGAACCGCAAGTGCTTGCACGTCCTCCTTGTTTTCCACAAGGCTCACAAGAAGCGGCACTTGTGCGCCGTCCACCGGTTCAAAAGAGAGCCCCTCCTCATAGCGGACGGAGAGCTCAACCCGCTCCCTGAGCACCAGCTGATGCTGCGCGGGGATGTAGGCAACAGGGTAGACGGCAATCTCGACGATGGGCACGCCGCCCATTTGCCCCTGCCCCAACATTTGCACAACGTCTGCGGGGTACGGCTGCAACCGCGCGTAGGTCTCAGCCTTGGGTGGGACAAATTGTATTGCCTGCTTGAGCGAATACGGATAGGGAGGTTGGGCAGGGAAAACCGTCACCTCAGACGCCAGAACCTGCCATCCTCCTACCTTGGCTTCCACGCCCGTCGCGCGGGCTCCCGGGGGCAAGGCGAGACGGAGGAGGCGTGTCGGCAGCTGCGGTTCGCCCACCGCCTCGGTCAGCTCGCACCCCTCCATCGTCACGCGCACAAGACCCTGGACTGGTTCCAGTTGCAGCTGCACAGAGGAAAACGTCACGGTGTGGCGCAACTCCCCCGCACGTCCCGTGCCAGCGGCCAGAATCATGAGCATCGCCAGTGCTGCTCGGAGTCTTGCTTTCATCCGCATACGCTCCTCGAAACGAAACAGGCCACCTACTTCACCAGGCTCACCTTGCGCACAAAGCGGCTTGCCCCTGCCTCGGCCACACAGAAGTAAATGCCGGATGCAACAGCCCGCCCTTGGTCATCAGTGCCGGTCCAAGCAAACGCATGCTCCCCTGGGGCCAGCGGCCCATTGTGGAGGGTCGCCACGCGCTTACCCCGCACGTCGTAGAGCGCTACAACTATATCTGCTCTTTCTGCTGCCCAGTCGCCTGAGGCTGGGACCCTCACCTCCACGCGCGTGCCTTCGTTGAAAGGATTGGGGTGGAACAACGTGAGAGACAGTTCCTCGGGTAACGCCGACGCTTCCCCGGCGATTGCAGGCTCTACGGCAGTTTGGAGGTCCTCGCGACCACCAGCCGCGCGATAGCGCTGCGCAAACTCCTGCAGGAACTGGTTGGCGATGTCCGGGCAGTGGATGATGAGGGTGTTCTCATCATTGATACTCTCTGCGCTACTCGTCCAGTTGTGCGACCCGGTGATGACCAACGGGTCGCTGGCGGTGGCGTATACGTCTACGATCGCATACTTGTGGTGCAAGAGTCCGCCTTCCAAATCGATCCAGACGTCGGCTTTAGGCGCCCAGGGTGAAGAGCCCGCCCCGGCCATGTTCCCGTATTGGGAAGAGGCTTCCCGCGCCTCGCCGCTGTCGAAAACGCCCTTGAGCTTGAAGCCCGGAACCGAATACCACTTGTCCCTCATTGCCCCGGCCACATCCGAGCGGGTGAAAGAATAGATGCAGAAATAGATGGAAGCCTCGGCGCTGTTGAGCGCCGCAATGATCTTGCTAGATGTCCGGTCCGAAGGGCTCATGTACTGCTCCACAAGCCGCCCGCCAATGAAAAAGCGGTGTGGGGTGTTCTCCTTCTTGCGCGAACCAAAGCGGGCGGTGGTGGCATTAGGGGAACTCCTCTCACCTCCCCACATTTCATTGAATTCAGCCGTGTAGCAGGCTGCCAGGGCTTGGTCCTGAATAGCGACCACGTTTTCGGCGTTGTCGGTGGCCCCGGCGTAGCTGGCGTTGTAGGAGCCGGTCCACACCCAATCGTCGGCGGCACTGCTCTTGTCCCAGTAGTCGAATACCGCAAACTTGTTGTGCATATAGCCGGCACCATCGCCCCCGCCGTACGTGTCGTCGATCACGGGAATACCGGCCGCTACGAGATCGGCAATCTGAGCTCCTCTATTGTCCCGCTCCGTGATCACCCGCACCCTCACGCCTCGGCTCTTGGCCGCGATTAGCGCCTGAGAGACCAGAGCATGCGTAAGGTTGTAGAAACAAAAATCGATGCTGTACTGCGCGGCCTGGATGCGTTCGGCCAAGCGCTGGGCCAACTCCTCATTGCCATGGGCAACGGTGGTCGTCGCATAGGCGGGATTGATGCTCTTGGAAAAGTACACCACCATCTGTCCGGTGCACTCCGGAGGCGACGCGGTACAGAAGAGCAAGTCTCTGCCGGCAGTGGTTCCCAGTGCATTCGTGGAAACGACCCGGCAGTGATAGAAAGTCGCGGGCTCCAAGCCGGTGATGCGGAGCGCATGGGACGTCACCCAGGTGCTATCGCCCACCCTTCCCAGCTCGTATTCGTTGGTATTCCCGTATTCCACAACGCTTGAGGCGGGGGTGTCGGTCTCCCATGTGATGGTCACCGCATACGGTTCGATATCCGTCTCGAGCGCATCCCGCACCATGCGCGGCCCGCTCCTCATGATGATGTCGCTGCCGTAGCGGGGCGAAATTTCATAGCCGAAGGTGAAAGGCGAGGTTTGGTCGTATTGTTTTAGAATTCCAATCACATCGAAAACGCCGCTCGGGTGGGCTATACCTGTGTCTCGGTCAATGAACAGATCGCACGAACCGGTGCCGTCCAAGATCGGGCCGCCATACTGTCCAGTCTGAGTGTAGGTGACTTGGTTGACTCGTACCAGCCTCCCCTCGTGGGGTTCGCTGCCGTCGGCGAAGAAGGAGTTGGCCACATCCCAGCAGGTCAAAAGCAAAGGCTCTGGCACTTTGAAGCCAGAGCCGTGAATGATGATCTGCAGCGGCTGGGTGGGGAAGCCGTAGACTTCTGTCAATCCGTAGTACGACTTGATCACACCGGTCACGGTGAGGCTGTCGCCGAGTCTCACCTCCGTGCGGTCGCTGAGTCCAAATACGCAGATGCCTGCTGTGCCGTCCTGCAGGTAAATTTCCAGGTTGCTGCCGTAGGTACCGGTGCCAACGGTGGCAATACCTGTAACCGTCACCTGCGTCCCTTCGGCGTAAGGGGCCTTTGGCATGCCATTCGCGTCGTTGCGGTGCAGTTCGATAATAGGCACAACCTGCGCTGACAGTGCCCCTGCCTGGACCGCGAGCAGCACCCACCACAGCCACCACCTCTCCCTTCGTGCCCGTTGCATCGTGCCCTCCTGCGTTTCCCACTCCCCGGCTTGCTAAATGCTCAGTCTCAACGTTCGCCCCGCACGGTGGCGTCCGGTTGCGATTGGCCCACACTCCTTAAGGAAAGGCGGGGAGAGGAACCCGTCGCCTTACCCACAAACAGAACAGGGAAGAAAAGCCGCTGCCCCACCATGGCTCCACCAGATGGAATCCGCGCAGGGCGTGGGAAAGGAACAGGGCCTTGCCACTCGGCACGGCGACGGCACAAACCCGCTAATAGACGAGGTGAGCCACTGTCCGGAGAAGGCGCGGCAGCTGCGTAAGTGGGGACGTCCCTCGCAACAGGAGGTTCCATACCACCCAGCATCTACATCCTCAGAGGTTAAGTCCGAAACGGGCCGAGCTGCCCGTGTGCGCACCGAAAATATACTGATATCTCCCCTCATTGTCAAGCGGATTGTCCCAGGTAAATCCGAGGGTCCAAGCAGCGCAGACACGGCCCGCTCGGTGCGCCTCTCGCTTGCTGTCCCCAAGTGTCCGCCAATCTCCAATGGCCTACTGTGACCCTCTCACGAGAGGGCGCGAGCGAACATCGCCACGTGCGCCGGTGCAAGCACACTGTACACAACAAGGACACAGTCCCTGGTCTTCCCAAAGCTTGCGAGTCCAAATGCATGCCTCGTTCACTCTGCGTGGTGGTTCCCGGCCCGACCGTCTGCCCAATCAGCAGCCGCATTCGTCCATGCCCGGCGAACGCGGCTCTCTTTCTGCCTGTGGTCTGGCCATGGTGCGTGGCACCTCATGGGACGAGGAAAAAGCTCTTTGATTCTTGCCAAGAAATGCATACATTTTGCATCAAGTTTGACGGAGAAAGCCCACAGAACCCATGGACTCACTGGCCCAACTTTACGAGAAAACCTACGGTCAACCTCCAGCCACCATCGTACAGCTAAAGGGCGACGGGTCCGACCGCCTCATCTTTCGCCTCGCCGACCAGGGGCGATCGGTCATCGGCATCTGGAGCGAAGATCACGCGCTCAACGAGGCGTTCCTGGAATTCAGCCGCCACTTCGCCCACCACCACCTCCGTGTGCCCACTATCTACGCCCAGGATCTTGCCCACGGCGTGTATCTGGAGCAGGATCTAGGCGACTGGACGTTGTTCGACTGGATGGTCGCTGTCCGCGAGAAAGAGGGTTTCTCAGAGCGCATCACCGCCATGTATCGCAAAGTATTGGAGGACCTCCCCCTATTTCAGATCGTGGCGGGCAAGAGCATTGACTATGACCTCTGCCACCAGCACCGCGAGTTCGGCGAAGACTCCATGGCCTGGGATCTTCACTACTTCCGCCATCGATTCTTGGAAGTGTTCTACAAGGGCAAACTTAGCTGGTCAGCGTTGGAAGGCGACTTTCGGAAACTGCGGGCTTTTCTTCTGGAAGAACCGCGCCAGTACTTTATGTACCGGGACTTTCAATCGCGCAATGTCATGATTGTGGAGGGTGTGCCCTATTACATCGACTACCAATCAGGTAGACGCGGGGCGCTGCAGTACGATGTGGCCTCGCTGCTGTACGACGCGAAGGCCAACATTCCCGAACCAATTCGCCAAGAGCTACTGGCGCATTACCTCGATTGGGTGCAACAATTTGCCCAGGTGGATCGGGAGCGCTTCATGCACTACTTCTACGGCTTTGTCCTGATCAGGATGATGCAAGCGTTCGGCGCCTACGGCTATTTAAGCGTGGTCAAGGGGAAGAAGCACTTTTTCCGGAGCGTCCCCTATGCGATACGGAACTTGGAACTGCTCCTGGAAAAGGACCTTCCTCTCCTCCGGCAACTTCCTACTTTGCGAACGGTGTATGAAGGGCTCGTCAGCGACCCAGAACTGCGAGGCACATGAGACGCCGAGCCAGCTGACGGTGTCCATCGTCAGCTTCAGCTACTTCGGCGACGGCATTCCTTCGGATCAGCATGGGCACGGCGGCGGGTTCGTGTTTGACTGCCGCCTCCTGCCGAACCCAGGCCGCGACCCGGCTTTTGCCGATCTGGACGGCTTAAGCCAGCCTGTGCGTGCCTATCTTGAAAGCCGCCCAGAGGTCCAGCAATTCCTTGCGCATGTCTTTGCCATCGTCGACATGGCGGTGGCCAACTACACTGCCCGGCACTTTGCGCATCTCATGGTGGCCTTCGGCTGCACTGGCGGACAGCATCGCTCAGTCTTTTGTGCGGAGGCGCTCGCGGCGCATCTGCGCCAGGCAGGGGTCGGCGTCGTCACCAGGCACCTCAGTCTCGAGCGAGCAGGGCGATGAAGGCGATGATCCTGGCGGCAGGGCTCGGTACTCGCCTGCGACCTCTCACGGAGCGCCTCCCGAAAGCGCTGGTCCCTCTCTGCGGCACTCCTCTGCTGGAAATCGTTATTCGAAAACTCATGCAAGCCGGCGTCGATCAAATCATTATCAACGTTCACCATTTGGCAGACATGATAGTGGACTATGTGCGGGCGCAGAACAGCTTTGGCATCCACATCGAGTTTTCTCCGGAGCCGGCCATTCTCGGTACAGGCGGGGGTCTGCAGAAAGCCTCCTGGTTCTTTGCGGGCGATGAGCCGTTCATCGTGCACAATGTCGACATTCTCTCCTGGGAAGACCTGGAGGCGATGGTCTCATTCCACTGCAGGAGGGGAGCCCTTGCCACCCTGGCGGTGCAGGATCGTCGCACTTCCCGCCCCCTGGCCTTTGACGAACAGGGCGCGCTATGCGGCAGAGGGGGTCAGTCCTTGGCAAGAGAGCCCAGCGGCGCAGTGAGACTGCTCGGCTACAACGGCGTGCAGGTGGTCTCACCCCAGCTGCTGCCGCTTCTTGCCGAGCATCCCCCCTTTTCACTTATCGATGCAGAAGTCAGGCTCTGCGCGTCTCACCCAATTGTCGCATATGACATTGCGGATACGCCGTGGTGGGACATCGGGAGGAAGGAATCGTTGGGGGAGGCGGAACAGGCGCTGCGCGCGGAGAAGGTGAGACCGTGGTGGCCTCTGCCCAGTTGCAGAAACGAAGGTCCAACTGCCCAAGGCGCCCTGAACGACAGACGGCCTCAGGAGGGCTGAGGCCGTCTGTGGAGAGCAGGGCCGGCTATACGACTCGCACGTTGGCGGCCTGTGGTCCTTTGGGCCCCTCCTCGATCTCGAACGTCACCTCCTGGTCCTTCTCGAGCGCCCTGAACCCCTCGCCCACAATCGCCTTGTAGTGCACAAAGACGTCGCCTCCCCCCTCGCGGGTGATGAAGCCGTAGCCTTTGGTCTTGCTAAACCACTTCACCTTGCCCTTTTCCATACGGTGTTCACTCCTGTGGAATGTACGCCTCAGCAAGTTCTTGAAGAGCAAAAGCGTCGTCTCCTATTGAGGTTACTTCTGTTCAGGCCGGCCCCTCGCTCATCTGCCATCGCATGGGCCAAGGGCGGTCAGTTCTTGTTCAGCACCCACTCCACGAGTCGTTCGAACCCCCTGGCAGCTCTGCTGAGCAGTTCGGACTGCCTTTGTGGCGCCTCCACCAAACGGTCGTCCGGAACCACGTCCGGATCGCGTATGTCGCCGATCACCTCCACGGTGGCCGGCACAACGCCCTCGGTGACCATGCCTAGACGCACTGCAGCCCCATAGGACACGTCGATGATCCTTTCAGGTGCCCTGAAAGGGCCACGGTCCGTGATGACCACACGCACGCTCCGGCCGTTGTTGAGGTTGGTGACCTTCACCACCGTGCCGAAACGCAGACGGCGGTGCGCCGCAGTCATGTCCAGTGGATCGTAGGGCTCTCCGCTGGCCATACGCCGGCCCTCGAGCTCTCTCTCCATGTACGAACAGTAGCCCTGCTGGACAGTTGCCCTGCTCGGACCTGGGCCGAAAAGGCTACCCCGGTAGGGGCGGTCTCCATCCCCCACCGAAGACCTGGATACTCTTGGAGCGGGCGTGCACGACCACATGCACACGGTCAGCACACACCCGAGCCCCACGATGAGGCCACGTGCGGCTTTGTGCACCCTCTCTCGCGTTTTCATGACGGGATCTACCCCTCCCGTTTCCCTGCGAGGACCAACGTCCTCTCCACCACCACCAGTCGATCCCCGTTCGCTTTGTTCCCTGCTGGCTCAGGGCCAGCAGGCCCCCGCGGGCGTCACCGTGCTCCCACTTCCCTGGCCATCCCCCATGACCTCGCCGGGAGCCTTTCGCTCACCACCTCCCTGTCCAGTCTGCTTTGCAGGCCCCGCTGGCTTCCCCACCGTTTGGCCGAAATATAGCGAATTTCTTGGAGATTGTCAAGTAAAATATCAACATATTGAATGGACTGATGCCCACGTTCACGATATGTTGGGTCCTCCTGGCCCGGACGTGGACATGCCCAAACTGACCCTGGAGAGGCGCAGACTCACTCGGGTACATTCACTAGGGGCAAAACATGCGCAGGAGGAAGCAGGCGTGGGCTACTTGGCCCTGAGCAGCCGGGACAGCAGAGGCTTGGTCAGCACCACCACCAGCCACGCACACCCGACGCCCAGCACGGCACCGGCGAGCACGTCCGAAGGGTAGTGGACACCGACGTAGACGCGGGAATAGGCCCCCATCCCGGCAATGAGGAAGAAAAGCGGCGAGACTGCGGGGTACAAACGCCAGAATATGACCGCTGCGCCGAAAAGATTGCACGCATGGGAGGAAGGGAACGAAAACGCCCCGCTGCACCCCACCAACAGGCGGACGTCCGGCAGGGCGTTGCAGGGGCGCATGCGCTCCACAAGGGGTTTGATGAGGTGGCTGCTCGTCTGGTCAGTCACCGCGACGGTGATGATGAGCAGGAGGACAGCCACCCTCCCCTTTTTGCCTCCAAGGACCAGGAGTGCGACCAGCCCCAGCGCAATCACCACCCGCCAGTTGTCGAGATCCGTGAGAAAGGGCATGATGATGTCGAACTGCGGGTTGGCGAGTCTCACGTTCAGCAGGTAGAACAGGGCTACGTCAAGCCGGAGGGCCCACGCTGGCATTGCCGGTCAGTCCTTGTGGCCCAGCGTCTCGGTGACCAGTTTGAGCGCACAATACTCACCGCACATGGTGCAGACATCGCTCTCCTGGGGTGGGCTCTGCAGGCGAGCACGGCGAACCATTTCGGGATCGATAGCCAGCGCCATTTGCCGCTCCCAATCCAGCGCCTTGCGCGCACGGGCCATGGCCTTATCCCACTCCGCTGCCCCGGGCACTCCTTTGGCGATGTCAGCAACATGGGCAGCGATGCGGGCAACGATCACCCCGGTTCGCACGTCCTCCACGCTTGGCAAACAAAGGTGCTCGCCGGCGGTCACATAGCAGAGAAAGTCGGCGCCCGCCGCACCGGCGATGGCCCCGCCAATGGCCGAGACGATGTGATCGTAGCCTGGGGCTACGTCGGTGACCAACGGACCGAGCACGTAGAAAGGCGCCCCGTGGCAAAGCTTCTTTTCCAACAGAACGTTGGCCTCCACCTCGGTGAGCGGCAGGTGCCCGGGCCCCTCGATCATCACTTGCACCCCCTCCTCCCAGGCGGCCTTGGCCAGCTCGCCCAAGGTGATCAGCTCCTGCACCTGTGCCCGATCTGTGGCGTCTGCCAATGACCCCGGTCTAAACCCATCCCCCAGGCTCAGTGTGATGTCGTAGCGCTTGGCCAGCTCCAGCAACCGATCGAAATGCTCATACAGCGGGTTTTCGCGTTCGTTGGCCACCATCCACGTAACGTGGAAGCTCCCCCCACGGCTCACGATATCGGTAACCCGACCCTCACTGCGCAGGCGCTCCAGGGCACTGAGCGTAACCCCGCAGTGCACGGTGAAGAAATCGACCCCTTGCTCGGCCTGTCGCTCCAGGACGCCAAAGAGGTCGTCCACCGTCATGTGCACAATGCCCCCTCTGCGTGCGGCGCACTCAATCGCTGCCTGGTAGATGGGCACTGTGCCAATGGGCACAGGAGCCGCGGCCATGATGGCGCGGCGGATCTCATCCAGCTGCCCGCCGCTGCTGAGGTCCATGACGGTATCGGCCCCGGCAGCGACTGCTACCTTGGCCTTTTCCACCTCCAGGTCCACATCGAGCACATCCGAGGAAGTGCCGAGGTTGGCATTCACCTTGGTGCGCAACCCCTTGCCTACGCCACAGATCTTGTCGATGGCATGCTTGGTATTCTTGAGCAGCACCACCTCGCCGGCAGCGATGCGGGTCGCCAGCACTTCTACATCGACGTGTTCTTGAGCAGCCACGGCGCGCATCTCGGGCGTAATGTTGCCCTTGCGCGCCTCAAGGATTTGGTTCATCTGTTTGGTACCTCATTTCAAGAAGCCTGCAACCAATCTCCACTACGGTGCTGGGCTCCAATCTGCAAAGTTTTCCACTAGCACCTTACACTTCGGCTCCGAGCTCCAGGTTTCCGCGGAATTGTAGGTCCAGCCTAAGAACTCCGAGTCGCCGCCTCCCTCGGTGGTGATGAGAAAGCGGTTCGCCAGATGGCCAAAGTAAAGCGCCTGGGCACGCGGCGACTCCTGGTCGCCACCACTGGGGTCAACGGGTATCCACCCGTAGCCTGGCAGGTACACTTCCACCCAGCGGTGGAACACGTCGTCCATGCTGGCATCGTCACCGCGCACCACCACTGAACCGACGTAGCGTGCGGGTAGTCCTGCAGCCCGACACAATGCGATGTAGACAAAACTATACTCCGAACACGAGCCGTTGCCGCGCCGCAGCACTTCCGGAGCAACGTTCCACCCGCCAGCCAACTCGTAGTACAGCTTCCCCATCAGCCAATGATAGATCTTTCGCGCTATCCAATAGGGGTTCTTTTCGTCCCCCACGGCCTCTCGCGCGGACTGCTGGATGAGGGGATCGCTGAGGCAGTACTTGCTCCCGTCCGCCAAGTAGCGCTCGCGGATATCGCGCGGAATCTCCTCGAGAGAGCCCACCTTCTCCGGGCGGATGTAGTAAAACACCTCCCAGATGCGCGCCTTGGCCGTCATGGTCACCGTCCCAGTGCGCGCCGGCGGGATGTTCTCATAGGAGAAGTGGGCCACCTTCTGTCCCCAGCGATCGTGATCGAACTCATTGGGTAGGGGCACAAACTCCGGCTGCCCTTCGATCTGCTGAGTGTCACGATCATGAGGCAGGGCAATATAGACATCTGCCCTCTTGAGCTTGCCAGGGCCATAATTCCGCACTTGGTGAGTGTATTCGATGAGAGCATGGCGCTCGTTGGTGCGCAGTAACGGTTGCTCACCATCGACCGCGAGACAGAAGACTTTG
>JBBIKH010000114.1:0-11246 GCA_037445575.1 bacterium | reverse complement strand
GGCAAGCCTCACTGCGCCTGGAGAAGTGCGGGCCGTGTCCCAATGGGTCTGGGAGCAGGGTATCGCTGAGGGGGTGCGCAAGGGTTTGTTTGGCCTCGGGGAGTTGCAAGAGGATCGGCCGGTGTGCACGTACTTCAAGGAGGAACCATCTCTTAGCTTCGCCGACGGCGAAGTGCTCATCCGCGCGGAGAAATGCGAAGCGCAACGCCCCCCGGAGACCGCTGCGCCTTCTTTTGCCGCTCCGCAGGCACCACCTGTCGCCACGGTTCGGGAACCAGGAAAGGGAACAGTCCAGGCTGCTCCTGCGAGGCACGAACAACTGAGCTTGGATTTCCAGCTACCGAAAGGCAAGGTGTCGAGCCTAATGGGGTTGCTGAACTACCTGCAAACGAAGTATCAACAGATGGAGATGTCGCTGCGTCTCCAGAACGGTTCGCTCACCGAGCAGGAGATGGAGGAAAGGGTCAAAGAGACATTCCGGCAGATGGGCGTTGAAGTACGTATCCGTTAGGGGACCGATGAGCCAGGGGGCAATTGGCTTCTCCGGAAGCTTCCCTCAAAAATCCAACCCTGCGGAGAGGTAGTAGCAGCTTCGGCCGTCGCTGGTGCGGCCGTAGCCGACGGAGATGGGGCCCAGCGGGGTACGTGCCTTGGCGCTGACGCCAAAGGAGTGAATAAAATCGGTGAGCTTTACGTCCAAGGTCAGGCGCCAGACCGCACCGACTCGGTAGGCGGCCGAGGCGTACCAGGGGAACGGTCGGCGCCAGGGGAGTGCCACTCTGTATTCTATCCCGGCCACGATCATGTGGCGACCGACCAACTCTTCACGGTGCAGACCCGGAAACGACTCTTCGCCCCCCAGGCGAAACTGCTCGGAAAAGGGGGTGCTATTGTCGCTGCTCCCCCACTGGACGCATGGGTGGAGGGTGTGGCCCGGCAGGAAGCTGTACCAGCTGTCCAAGGAGGAGTAGACGCGCGAAAAAGAGATGGCGTTGCCGGAGAGCCGCCCAGCCGCGTACTCGTAGGAGAAGATCTGCTGTTTACCGGCAGTCGGAAACGGTAACTGATCGCGGGTATCCACCACACTCCGCAGGGCAACCCCGCGGAAACTGAGGGTGCCGGTCTGGTACAGGCGCCCGCCCAGCGCTCTCATGATGGTCTGCTCAGCCCTCGCCTCTATGGAAAGGGTGCCCAGCCGTTCCAGCTGTTGTCCGATGCTAAGCAAGCTGTAAAAGGTGCGTTGACGGTAGCTTCCGACTTGATGATGCCCCGCATAGGTGAAACGCTCCTTCTCGGCGTAGCCCAGGTCAAGGGCGAGGGTGGCATAGCTGGAGCCCAGGCGGTCCAGGCGACCGGAGAGCTTCGCCCCCTGGTCGCGCTCTCCTGCGACAAGAAGGCAGGAAGCAGTTGCCCCGATGCCCAGCACGTTCTGTTCGGCAACCTCCATGCCGGCCCTCCACCTCCGGTCCATGTCGTAGTGGGCCGTCATTCTCACCAACCGGAAAGGGCGTTCCTTGACTTTGACGATCATGGTGTACGCCCCTGGCCCGATGCGCTCGGTCGCGAACGACACTGTTTCGAAAAAGCCGGTGGCGTAGATGTTGGCCATGCCGCGCCTTGCGATTTGTACGTTGAAGGGCTGCCCGGGTGAGATGCCCACTTCGCGACGGATGACGTGGTCTTTCGTACGCATGTTGCCCTGTGTGACGATCCTTTCGATCCGTCCCTCGTCGATGCTCACCGTGACCGTGCCTGTGGCTGAGTCGCAGGAGACGCCCGTGATGCGGGCCAAGGAGTAGCCGCGTCGCCTGTACGCGGCTAGGACGCGCCGCAAGTCTCTGCCGGCTCGGTAGTGGTTGATCGGCAGTCCTACCCGCGATTCCACTTCACGCAGGAGCAGAGAGTCGGATAGAACGGTGTTGCCGCGAAATGCGAGCCGGCGCAGCGTGGGGTGCGGCACGACGTGAACGGACGCTATCGTACGCCCCTCGAGTGTGTCTACCTCCGCCCAGGCATCGGCGAAGTAGCCGGTTTCGTAGATGTTGCGCAGGCAGAATGCAAGATCCAAGGGCGCAGGAACCACGGGGAGCGTCGGTATCAGCTGTGGCTGGCCGATGGGAAGGCCGAGTAGGGCGAGACTATCGACCCAGACGGGGGTGGAAGTAGCCTCGACCGCCTGTGTCAGTTCCGCTATGCGGCGCTGAATCAAGCCGATCTGTTCCTCTGCCCGGGCACGGCCGATCTGGCGCAGTTCCTCCAGATTGGTAAAGTCGGTGGAGGTGCGGACCACATCCGCGAAGGAGATGACCACGTCCGCCTCGGCCAGCATCTGCCGGTTGTGTTCCACCTGCATGATGCTGGTGACCTGGTCAGCCACTTCCCAGGGCATCTTCATCTCGTCCGCCCGGCGCAGGGGCGAGGTGGTGTCCACTGCGATGACCAGGTCGGCGCCAGCGGCCCGCGCTTCGCCGACAGGGATGTTCTCCACCAGCCCGCCGTCGGCAAGCAGCGAGTCGCCATGCTCCACTGGGGTGAAGAGGAGGGGCACGGCGATTGAGGCGCGCATTGCCTCAACCAAAGTGCCGCTGCGCAGCACTACCTTCCGGCCGGTGATGAGATCGGTGGTGACGATGCGCAGGCGTGCAGCCAGGGAGTCGAAATTGCTCACATTCCCCCACGGGGCGGCCATACACAGGTCGGACAAGATGCCGGTCAATTGCTGGCCACGGGTGATCGCCTGTGGCAGGTAGGGCTTGAGGCCTTTGAGCCGGACCTCGATCAGGTGCCGGGCCCGCTCCTCCTTCTGTCCAACAAAGAGGGCACTACGAGGTGGCGTGTCCACCAGGATGGTGCGCCAGTCGATGGAAGAGACGCTCTCCCAAAGCTCCGCGGGGGAGTAGCCTGCGGCGTACAGGCCGCCAATGACGCTGCCGATGCTGCTTCCCACCACCAGATCGATCGGGATCCCTTGCTCCTCAAGCACTTCCAAGACGCCCACCTGCGCCAGCCCACGCAGGCCGCCGCCGCTGAGGGCCAGCGCCACCACCGGACGTTCGATCCTGCGATAGGTGACAAAAGAAGACGGCGGGTGGACGGTCTCTCTGAACTTGAGGGAAACGCGCGTGGCTGCGTGCGCAGAGGCGGCAGGCCACGGCAGAGGGAATTGCCCGGTCAGGCAGCAGGTAACCAGTAATAGCCAGAGGGCGCGCAGGCGGCCCACTCGGCCCCTGAATCGCTCCCCCAGCTGGCGCATCATTCGTGCTCCGTGCCGGACTTGAGGCTCTTCTCGATCTTGGCCCAGGTGTCGCGCAAGGTGACGGTGCGGTTGAACACCAGCCTGTCCGGGGTGGTGTCCGGATCGACGCAGAAGTAGCCCAGACGCTCGAACTGGCAGCGGAAGCCAGGCTGTGCACCGGCCAAACTGGGTTCTACCCGACAGGCAGTGAGCACCTCCAAGGAGTTGGGATTGATGAAGCTCTTCCAGTCCGTGCCCTCCGGGGCGTCACTGGGATCCGGCACGGTGAACAGGTGTTCGTAGAGCCGTACCTCAGCCGGAAGAGCATGGGCTGCGGAGACCCAATGGATGGTGGCCTTCACTTTGCGCCCATCCGGCGAGTCGCCCCCTCTGGTAGCGGGGTCGTAAGTGCAATGCACTTCCACCACCTGGCCGCGCTCGTCCTTGACCACATCCACGCACTTGACGAAATAGGCATAGCGCAAACGCACTTCCCGGCCAGGGGCGAGGCGGTAGTACTTTGGCGGCGGCACCTCGCGAAAGTCATCCTGCTCGATGTACAACACCCTGGAGAACGGCACCTTGCGCGTGCCCATGCTGGGGTCCTCGGGGTTGTTCACCGCGTCGAGCTCCTCCACCTGCCCCTCTGGATAATTGAGGATGACCAGTTTCAGCGGACGAAGCACCCCCATGACGCGCGGGGCGCGGCGGTTGAGGTCTTCGCGCAGGCAGTGCTCCAGCAGGGCGATGTCCACCGTGCTCTCGCGCTTGGCGACCCCAATCCGTTCGGCGAAGCTCCTGATGGCTTCCGGGGTATAGCCCCGCCGGCGCAAACCGGAGATGGTGGGCATGCGGGGGTCATCCCAGCCGCGCACGTAGCCACCCTGCACGAGTTCCAAGAGCTTGCGCTTGCTCATCACCGTGTAGGTGAGGTTGAGACGGGCAAACTCGATCTGCTGGGGGTGATAGATGCCCAGCTGGTCGAGGAACCAGTCGTACAGGGGGCGATGGTCCTCGAATTCCAAGGTGCAGATGGAGTGCGTGATCCCTTCGATCGAGTCCTCCAGCCCATGCGCCCAGTCGTACGTGGGGTAGATGCACCACTTGTCGCCGGTGCGGTGGTGACGCGCGTGCAAGATGCGATACATGACCGGATCGCGCATGTTCAGGTTTGGCGAGGCCATGTCGATCTTGGCGCGCAGCACCCGCGCACCGTCCGGGAACTCTCCGGCGCGCATCCGGCGGAACAGGTCGAGGTTTTCCTCCACCGAACGGTCGCGATACGGGCTATTCCTGCCGGGCTCGGTGAGCGTGCCCCTGTACTCTCGGATCTCGTCCGGGCTCAAGTCGCACACATAGGCCTTGCCCGCCTTGATGAGCTGCTCCGCCCACTGGTACATCTGCTCAAAGTAGTCGGAGGCAAAGTACAGACGATCCTCCCAGTCAAATCCCAGCCAGCGGACGTCCTCGATGATCGCTTGGACGTACTCCTCTTCCTCCTTGCTGGGGTTGGTGTCGTCAAAGCGCAGGTTGCACTTGCCCCCGAACTCCTCGGCCAGGCCAAAGTTGAGGCAGATGGATTTTGCGTGACCGATGTGGAGGTAGCCGTTGGGTTCAGGCGGAAAGCGGGTGTGCACCCGGCCGCCGAACCGACCGCTCTTGAGGTCCTCTGCAATGATGGCCCGGATAAAGTTCGGGGCGCGTGCGGGCTCTTCCACCGTGGTCTTGTCCTTTTCTTGATCCCGTTCAGACGCTGCCATGAGGTTCATCCTTCTCACGAATCCAAGTCGACGTCCAGAAGAGGGTGGGCGCTACCGCAGTTTTCCCCGCTAAATGTAGCAAATTGGGGCCGGATTGTCAAGCTGGAAAGCTTGTCGGCGGGCCAGGGCGCGCTTGCCAGCAACCGGTGCGAGCATTTCCCTTGAATATGAGACATTTTTGTTGTATTATTCGCACAGTCTACGGCGAGGTGCGCGTGTTTGTCGATTTTGCCAGGATATCGGTCAAGGGGGGGGATGGCGGCAACGGATGCGTCAGTTTCCGGCGCGAGAAGTACGTGCCGAAAGGTGGGCCTGACGGTGGGGACGGCGGCGACGGCGGCGACGTAATCGTGGAAGCCGACGAGCACCTTGCTACCCTGTTGGATTTTCGCTACCGCCATCGCTTTGCCGCCAAACGGGGTGAACATGGCCAGGGGGCGAACCGCGCAGGCAAGCGGGGCGAGGACACCGTCATTCGCGTGCCGGTGGGCACCATCGTCCGCGATGTAGAGAGCGGGCAGATCGTTGCTGACCTGGTAGCCCACGGGCAGCGCGTGGTGGTGGCGCGCGGGGGCAAGGGCGGCAGAGGCAATGCCCGCTTTGCAACACCCACCCATCGCGCGCCACGGGAGTGCGAACCCGGTCAGGCAGGGGAAGAGCGCACCCTGGAGCTAGAGCTCAAGGTGCTCGCCGATGTCGGCTTGGTAGGGTTGCCCAACGCGGGCAAGTCCACTTTGCTGTCGCGCCTGTCAGCAGCTCGCCCCAAGGTGGCAGACTATCCGTTCACCACGCTCTCGCCTCATCTTGGCATTGTGCGGGGCAGTGACCTCACCTTTGTCATGGCCGACATCCCTGGCCTGATCGAAGGGGCGCACACCGGCAAGGGCCTTGGCATTCAGTTCTTGCGCCATATCGAGCGCACCCGCCTCCTGGTGTTTGTGATTGACGTGGCGGCCGGTGCGCCCGCTGAGGCGTACGACGTCCTTTGTCGCGAATTGGGCGCTTACAGCCCTGCGTTGCTGGACAAGCCGCGGCTGGTGGCTTTGAACAAGATCGACCTGCTGCCGGCTGGAGATGCGCACCGTGGCCCCTTTGACCCCGGCGTGCCCGTGTGTACCATCTCGGCCCTCACCGGCGAGGGCTTGGGACAGTTGGTCTATCTGATAGAAGCCTGGTTACGGCGAGCGGCTGAGCCCCGGCCTCAGGAAGAGGGTAAAGGTGAAGATTGACGTCGAAGCGCTGCTGATGCTGTCGGCGGTTCCCGGCGTCGGACCCAATAGACTGCGCGCCTTGGTGGGCAGGTTTCAGTCGCCGGAGGCGGTGTTCCGCGCCTCCATGGCCGACCTGGTCTCGGTCGAGGGCATTGACAAGACCATCGCGCGTAACATTCGCACCTACCGCGACGACGGCTTTGCCCGCGAGCAGTTGTCGCGCCTCAACCGGCACTCGGCGCAGATCATCACCTTCTGGGACCCCCAGTACCCGCGTTTGCTCAAGGCGATCAGCGATCCCCCGGCCTTCCTCTTTGTGCGCGGTGTCTTGCGGGCCGAGGACAGCGAAGCCGTGGCCGTGGTAGGCACGCGTTCACCAAGCGACTATGGGAAGGTGGTAGCGGCTCGCCTCTGTGCCGAGTTGGCCGCCCAGGGGGTGACGATCGTCAGTGGGCTGGCGCGGGGTATCGACACGGAGGCCCACAAGGCTGCCTTGCAGGCGGGAGGCAGGACCATTGCCGTGCTCGGCTCGGGAGTGGATGTGATCTATCCGGCCGAGAACCGCTCTTTGGCCAGGAAGATCATAGAGCATGGGGCGTTGGTGTCGGAACTGCCCATGGGAGCGGGGCCAGATGCGCCCAACTTTCCCCGGCGCAATCGGCTTATCTCCGGTATGTCATTGGGCACACTGGTAGTGGAGGCAGGGGACAGCAGCGGCGCCCTCATTACCGCCAATGTGGCCTTGGAACAGAACCGCGAGGTGTTTGCGGTGCCCGGGAGCATCTTTAACCCCAAGAGCAGGGGCACAAACCGGCTGATTCAGGAAGGGGCAAAGCTGGTTTCATGTGCCGAGGATGTGCTGGTCGAGCTGCGGCCGCAGATCCCCTCGCTGCTCCGCGAAGCCAAACGCCCCGCGCCCAGTGTTCCGCTCACGGAGTTGGAGAAAAAGATCCTGGAATCCCTCTCCCATGAGCCGCAGCACATTGACGTCATCTCCACGAACAATGGGCTGTCCCCTGCGCAGACATTGACGATACTCCTTTCCCTAGAGCTCAAGGACCTTGTCCGGCAGTTGGCGGGCAAAATGTTCGTCAGGACATGATGGGAGCTGTATGAGCAGGCCTCCGGAGGCGCAGAAGGGACTTGCCCAGGCAGAGCCGGCGCTGCAACAAAAGGCGACGAGCGTGGTGAGCGTCGTCCGCTGCCCCACCTACGACCTTGCAGCGGTGACGGATGCGGTCGAGCGGCTGCTGGCGCCGTTGGGCGGCATGGAGCGCTTTGTGCAGCGCGGCCAATGGGTGCACCTCAAACCTAACCTCCTCGCGGCCAAGGAGCCGGCGCGCGCCATCACCACTCATCCGGCGGTGGTGGAGGCGGTGGTGCGGATGGTGCAGGACTTGGGCGGGCACGTCACCGTCGGCGACAGCCCTGGTGGGGCAGTGACAGGGGTCCAGCGCTATTGGCAGAATACCGGTTTGATGGAGGTGGCTCGGCGCACCGGCGCGCGGCTGGTGAGCTTTGAGACCGGCGGGGTTGTCGAGCGCAAGGTGCGAGGGCTCAGCTACTTTGTCTCGCGCTACCTGGTAGAAGCCGATGTGGTCATCAATCTCCCCAAGCTCAAGACCCACAATCTGACGCTCTACACCGGTGCCGTCAAGAACCTCTTTGGGGCAATCCCCGGCCTGCGCAAGAGCGAATATCACAAGCAGGCGCCCCATCCGGAGGATTTTGCCGAGGTGCTGGTGGACATCTACTCTGCGGTGCGCCCGCACTTGCACATCGCCGATGCCATCATCGGCCAGGAGGGGAATGGCCCCTCCTCGGGCAAGGTGCGCCCCATGGGCCTGTTGCTGGCCAGCAGTGATGGTGTCGCCCTCGATGCCGTGGGTGCGGCAATTATGGGGTTTGCCGAAAACGAGATCGACACCACGCGTATCGCGGCGCAGCGCGGCCTGGGGCAAGGCTCTCTGGAGCATGTCCAGCTCATTGGGGCTGAGTTGGAGGGTCTGCGCCTCCCGGATTTTATCCTGCCGTCTAATCGGCTCATCAAACTGCTGCCCAGGTGGCTCATGGTGCTGGCGGCCCGCCTCATCTGGGTGCGCCCCCGGGCGATCAGAGACCTCTGCCAGCAATGCGGCGTTTGCCAAACCAATTGCCCGGTTGGCGCTATCAGCACCGATGCGGATGGTTTTCCGGTGATGGATTACGAGCGCTGCATCAAATGCATGTGTTGCGACGAGAGCTGCCCGCACCATGCCATTGAGCAAGAGATGAGCTGGCTGGCCAGACGCTTCTCATGACCCCCGCAGGGAGGCCTGATGCCTTGTACATCCGGCCGTGTGGCGGCGACCGCAGTGTCGTCGCGGTGCCTGCTATTGTTCCTGTCTCTTCTGGTGTGCTTCAGTGATGTTGCCTTGAGCGCAGAGGTACCGGCCTCCCTGACCGTGCGCCCCAACGGCTTGCTGGTCTCGCGGTCAGTGCCGTTGCGCGGCGACGTGCAGAGCGAGGACGGCCGCTTCTGGGCAAGCTTCCGCGTCGCCGCTGCAGGCGATGAGGTGCGCGATCTGGTGGATTTTGCCTTGTGGGAGGATGAGCGTCTGCTCTGGAGGATGGCCAAGGCGCCTGGTTCTGACCTCTACATCTCCAATGCAGGGCTTGTGGCCTTTGTGGCCCCTACGCGCCACTGGGCCGGCGAGGTAACCATCCACTTCTATTCCCGAGAGGGCCGCCACCTCATGTCCCTGCCGTGCCAGGACGCGTGCCTCTTTGGTTTCTCTCCTCGGGGAAACCTGTTCGGGGTCGGCTCCGCCCGTGGTCTGCAGGTTGTGGACCCAGCCTCCGGCCAGGTGACCGCGCTGGAGTCGGCGCTGCAGTTTGACTTTTCCGAAGACGAGAGCGTGGTGGCATTAGCCCTCCCCGCGCGGGTGCTCGTCACAAGGGGTGCATCGACCTTGTTCGAGGTGGCTACCGGACTCCTTGCGCCGCGGGTGGTGCGCGTTTCTGTCGGCGATTCCCTGGTGGCGGTGGCCGACCGACAGGTGCTGCTTGCCTTTTCTTGGGCCGACGGCCGACGGCTGGTAGCCGACACACTGCGCGGCACAGCAACCTATCGGGACCTCCGCCTGGTGGAGGGGAAGATCGTAGCGGGCGTGCAGGTGCGCAGCGAGGGGTACATGCAGGGGATGCTACGGGTCTTGGACAGGTCAGGACGCCTTCTTGCCCAGGAGCTGGGCGAGCGCCTGCTCCCGCCGCCTCCACGGGGACAAGCCCAGGGGATGCGCAAGCAAAGCGACAATGGGGTGCCGTGGCCATTTGCCCCTTTCGACAGTATGCGCACCGTGTGGAACTACTACGAGCAGCACATGGCCTACGACACCAGCTCGTACCTGCACCAGGGCCTTGACCTGATTACCCCCATTGGTGAGCCGGTGTATGCGGTGGAGCCTGGCATCGTCAAGTGTGTGCTGACTTTAGGCGGCAACTCTTACTGGCGGCTGGCGATCGCCCCTACCGCAGGGGCAGAAAGCGCGGTGGGCTGGCTGTACGCCCATCTTGTCAAGGAATCGATTGCGTGTGCAGTTGGTGATACGGTGCAGCTCCACGACTATCTGGGGCAGATCATCAGGTGGACAGCAAACTGGGGGCACATCCACTTTGTGCAGATCCAGGATACGGGACTTGTCTGGCGTTACGACGACGGGGAGTGGGGCATCGCCGGCAATCCGCTCCTGTTGCTTCGGCCCAATACGGACGTCATCCGGCCGCGCATCCTTCCCGTGTTCCCGGAGAGCAAGTTTGCCATCTGTCGCAACGAGAGCAACGAGTATCTCCGCCCCGACAGCGTCTTCGGTGAGGTGGACCTGGTGGTGCGGGCTGTGGACTGGATTGGCGACAGTTTGTACGAACTGCCACCCTACGAGCTCCTCTACTGGATCATTAACTTGGAGAGAGCGGAATTGGCAGTGCGTAGGAGGCTTGCCCAACGGCTGAACCACGCTTATCCATTCTATGCGGCCACCCACTATCAAGACTATGCCACGCTCATCTACAAGCGAGACACGTTACTGCCGCCGCCCGATTGGATGCCTAACACACGCGCCTTCTTCCATGTATTGACCAATAGCGACGGCGACGAGCAGCTGGACCTTGCCGAACACCAACTGTCCTTTGTCTCCACCTCTGTGCCGGACGGCATGTACCGGATTCACGTTATGGCCAGAGACATAGCAGGCAATGCAACTCGCGACAGCATGGACATCAGAGTCCGCAACGCGCCCCTGGCGGTTCAGGAGGGCAACGGCAGCGATCGACCGACCCTGCGGCTCCTTGGGGTATTTCCCAATCCTTTCAATCGGAGCATGCGGGTGTGGTACAGCGTGCCGGAGCCCGGCGAGGTGGTGCTTGGGGTATTCGATGTGCGTGGCCGTGAGGTGCGGCGCCTGGTGCAGGGCGCTCAGCCAGCAGGGCAGGGTTCACTCGTCTTCGACGCCGACGGACTTGCGAGCGGCGTCTATTTCCTCCAGCTGCGCCATGGCGCCTGGTATGCCCGTACGAAGTGCGTGCTGGTGCGGTAGTTGGGCCTACCGAGCAGCGCCGCCGGTCGAGCGGGTAGGATGAAAAAAAGTCTTGACAATTACAGGGGTAATTCCTAGATTGGGCCCAGAAAACGCCAGATCGCCCTGAGGAGAACCGGACAGAGCTGGCCTCCCGTGGGCGGCACAAGAGGGAGCCGGCACGCCGGGTGACGCCAAATGGAAAAAAGCATATCAACAACAAGGAGGACGCCTATGAAATTTCTAAGGCGAAGTTGGAGCACCATTGGTCTTTTCCCAGCAATAATCGCAGGAGTTTATTTAGCGTTATCGTGGAATGATCTTGCCTTTTTACAAAAACTGTTGCTTCTCAACTTTATTGCGGTTCTCATACATCAACTTGAAGAATACAGTTGGCCCGGTGGATTTCCGGTGCTCGCGAACATGGTTCTCATGAAAAGTGAAAATCCGGATCGCTATCCGCTGAACCAGAATTCATCCATGGTGG
>JBBIKH010000113.1:0-11324 GCA_037445575.1 bacterium | reverse complement strand
TCGCCAGAAAGCGGATCAGCCTGCCCGTGACGTCGTAGATCTTGATGTTCACCGCCGCGGTAGTCATGGGGAGCGCGAAAGAAATGACTGCAAAGTCATCACGTCCGTCCCCATCCGGGGAGAAAGGGGATGGAGAGACGTTCAAGGTGGTGCGCGCCGGTACCACTCTGGTGAAAATACTATTGGGCCGGCCAGGACTGGCCCCACTGCTTTCAACGCAAGAACTCCAGTTGGACTTGAGATGCGAAGGAAGATCCGGATTGATCCTTTCTAAGGAGACGCCAGCGCCCCCACCCCAGCTCTGGTCATAGGCGACGCTGTCCATTACTGCCCCCTGCGGGTCGTAGACGACCACCGCGTCTTCTGTGGCCGACAGCGCCGGCCATGCGGGTATCACCACCAAGCGACAGGTGGGTGGGACTTGTTCGCTCCACAGCAGCGAAGAGTCTCCGCTCACAAGGGCAAAGCCCCGCGGAGGCACGATCAACGGCACGTTGGCCATGAGTCGACGCTTGGCCACGTCGCCGTCGGAAAACCACCAGCGCTCAAGGCTCACCTCTGCGTCGCCGCGATTGTACAGCTCCACCCATTCACTGCTGCCGCTGAGCGGCGAATACATGATCTCGTTTATCACCAGCACCCCTCTGGGGAAGCCTACCACTAACTCGGCAACAGCGCTATTATTGGCAGCATTCAGGTCACCGGCACACGTCACCAAGACGCCGATGCGGAGGACGCCAGAGGGCAGATCCTGCCACTCCATTACCGCGGATCGGCATGCCTCCGGCTCCAGTCGGCCCATCGCCACCGGTTCGCCGAGTCGCTCACCCGGGTCCAGGATCGTATCTCTGTCGGCGTCCCAGAAGAACTCTACGCGTACCTGGTCGCCTGCCTGGCGCCCCACATTGCACACCTTCGCCTCGATGCGCACAGTCTCCCCTACCCGAGGTCGCTCGGGTGAGAAGGAGAGGGCTGCGGCAGCCACGGCGACGTCCACCTGCAGCGGGCTAACGCTGTTTTCCCTGCCCGGTGTTGCGCCTTCAGGTGCTGTGCTCAGGCGCCAGTTGCTACTGTCCTGCGACCCCCATTCGTAGCGTACCCGCTCCAACGACACCCCGGTGCGCATCCCCCACCGGGCGTAGTAGTGCACGCTGTCTATAACCGCCCCCGTGGGATCGTACACCCGCACCACGTCATGGTCATTGTTCAATGTCGCCCACCCTGTCACCGTGAGGAGGGGAGCAGGCAAGGCCCCGTACTGGAAAAGCAGTGAGGAATCGGCGGCCACCAGCACGAAACCTCCCTCAGGCACCAGGAGTCGGTGGACCCCAAAAAGCCTCGGCCCGGAAGAGGCATCTCCCAGCGCCCATTGGTAAAGGTCTACCTCACCTGGGCCCGCATTGTAGAGTTCCACCCACTCCGGCTGCCCTGAGAATGGCGCATACATGATCTCATTGACGAGCAGCTGCCCAACAGGGAATGACGCTGTCACCGTGGCAAAACGCCGGTTGTTACCTGGACGGGCGTCCCCTGCACACCTCGCCTCCACCGCAATGTCGTGGACCCCTCCGGGTACGCCCTGCCATTGGAACGCCACCGTGGCGCTGGCCCCGCTGCCGAGCTCCTCGATCACCTGCGGCGCTCCAAGTCGCTCGCCCATCGCCAGCACAGAGTCGCCATCGGCGTCCCAGTAGGAGCTCACTTCCACGCTCCGCACAGGCTGGCGCCCCGCATTGCGCACCTCGGCGGAGATGACCAACAAGTCCTGCGCGCGCGGCCGACGCGGCTGCCATTGCACCGATCCTGCCGCCACTTCTACGTCGATGGCGGCCGGGCTCACGCTGTTCTCCCCACCTGGTGTCCCACCGCGCGTGTGCACAGAGCCTGCCCAATTGGCAGGCAAGTTCGAAGGCTCCTCGGCACGCACCCGTTCCAACGACACCCCTGTGCTTATCGGTCCCCAGGAGGCCACGTAGGTCACGCTGTCGATCATCGCCCCGGTCAGGTCCCGCAGCACCACCTGATCTGCATCATTGTTGAGCGTCGGCCACCTGCTGCCGATGGTCACCAAGGGGCCAGAAAACTCTGGGAAATCTCTTTTCAACGAGGTGTCCTTTGCCACCACCACGTACCCACCTGGTGCAACTTCCAGGTGACGATCGGTGAGGCGCACGCGCACCGCGGTGTTCTCATCGCTCATCGTCCACTCGAACACGTCGATCGGGTCGCTTCCCGGATTGAAGAGCTCAACCCACTCGCAGGCGCTCGCCCGCGGCTGGAACATGATTTCATTGATGATAAGCTGGCCAGGACGAAAAGGGACGCGAACCTCACCTTGCGCGATGTCGTCAGAAGTGTCGGGGTCTGCTACTTCCAAAAGGTGGGCGATGATGCGAGTGAGCCCAGAGGTGACAGGACCGAGCTCGAAGGTGCACAGGAGCGAGTCCCCACCGGCGAGCCCTGCCAGCGAACAGGACAGGCCGATAAGCTCGCCCGTCCCAGGTTTGCCATCAAAGTCCTTGTCTTGATAGAAGGCGACCATTCCCCCTTCGGCCGCCATCATGCCGTAGTTGTACACCCATACTGACGCATGCAAAGGCTGGCCGGCACGGGGCTGGGGCGGACTGAACTGGATCCCCGCAGAGCCCAAGCCAATATGCCTGTCGCGCGGCCGCAGGCTGTTCGGGGCGTTGGGTGTGCCTCCCAGACGTGCTTTGCAGGAACCCCAGTTCTTGCGGCTGTTCGTGGGCCAGTCTGGCCTCACCCGCTCCAGCGACAACCCGGTTTCTCCACCCCAGGAAGACGAATAGTACAGGCTGTCCACAGCGAAGCCGCCCGCATCCCAGATGACCACCGCGTCGCTGGTGTTGTTGAGTGCGGGCCAGCCGTGTTTCGGCACAAGCAGCGGCTCAGCCAGCGACGGGAAAAGGGTCAAGACCAAAGAGTCTTCCGCCACCAGGGCATAGCTCCCGGGCGCAAGAAGCGTCGTAGCTTCACAGAACGTGGCACGGGACGTGACACGCGAGTCGCTGAGCGACCAGAGCCGCAGATCGATGACCTGATCGCTGCGGTTAAAGAGCTCCACCCACTCCGGCTCCCCGGCGCTCGGTCGGTACATGACCTCATTGACAATGACCTCCCCAGGCCAGACTCCCACTTTCAGGGTCTCCAGCTGCTGGTTGTTGTCCGGTGCGGTGTCTCCTTCGCCCTCCACCCGCGCCAGCAGCTGATGCACCCCTGCCGGCACGTCCTGCCATGCGTAGGATGCAACCACGCTATCGCCCGGGGGCAATGGAGCGGTGACCAGAAGGGGCGCCCCCAGCAATTCCTGCTCGCTGCCAAGGCTATCTTCGTCACGATCCCAGTAGAGGGCAAGCGCGCAGTTGGTCACTTCCGTGCTGCCATTGTTCACTGCCACGACGGTGAATGCTACACTTTGTCCGCGCCGGACCCGCAGCGGCGACCACGTGAGCCGTTTCAACACCATGTCGACGGCGCCGATGCTGACGCTATTGGGCGCCCCGGGTGTGCCGCCCAACACACGGCTATTTGCCCAGCATTCCGGGGAGTTACCCGCCTCCAGGTCGATTTTCTCGTCGGAATAACCTTCCTTGTTGTCGCGCGTATAACGATAGCGGCTCACTGTGTCGCCGGCGGCGTTGGTGAGAATTACCGGCTCGGATGAGGAATTGGACCACCCGCCATTACCGAAGGCACTGTCGTCAATCTTGACAATGAGTGCCTCGCGAGGGATAACGGCATCGTAAGTGGTGGAGTTGCCAAAGTAGCTGCCGTCGAGGATAACCGCATACTGCCGCGGGCCAAGGATGAGCCCCCATCCGGCGTCGACAATTCGGTCCAGTTCCAGGCTGTCACCAATGGCCCAACCGGTGAGGTCCACTGAGTCGGTCCTGCTGAGGTTAAAGATCTCCACGAACTCGTCATGGGCTTCGCTGGTGGCGGGGTCGAACATCACCTCGCAAAGGGTTACCTGTCCCCAGACGGTACCCACGGAGGCGATCAGCATCAGCGCCACCGCACGGAGGTAGTGTTGCCGCGAACGATGGGACTCAGCCACTGTTCTTCTCCCCTAATGTCGTGAACGGCAGCTGATCAGTAACTTCGCCGGTGACTAGCGGAAAATGGTCTGGTCTCGTCCTGGGCCCACCGACACGATGCGCACCTCTGCCCCCACGTGGCTCTCGATGAACTCCACGTAGCGCTGTGCCTCGGCTGGCAAGTCACGGTACTGCTTTGTCCCGCTTATGGGCCGTCGCCAGCCGGGGAGGGTGGTATAGACCGGCTTTGCCCTGCCAAGGCGGACGATGTCTGCGGGGAAATGCGAGGTGCGCTCGCCGTCGATCTCGTACGCGGTGCAGATAGCGATGCTTTCCAACCCGTCCAGCACATCCAGCTTGGTAATTGCCAGCTCGGAAATGCCATTCACGCGCACCGCGTAGCCGACCACCACCAGGTCCAACCATCCACAGCGCCGTGGACGACCGGTAGTGGCGCCGTACTCCCTGCCGATGTCGCGCAGCACCTGGCCCTGGGGGCCGGCAAACTCGGTGGGCAACGGACCGTTGCCGACGCGGGTCGTATAGGCCTTCATCACTCCGACCACGCTAGTGATTGCTTGCGGCGGCAGGCCCAGGCCGGTACTCGCCCCCCCACTGACGCAGCTGGAAGAGGTGACAAACGGGTAGGTGCCATGGTCGATGTCCAGAAGGGTCCCCTGTGCGCCTTCCGCAACAATCCTTTTGCCCTGAGCAAGGGCCTCGTGCAAGAGCGAGGTGGTATCGGCCACCTTAGGCGCCATGGCTTGCAGCGCACCAAGGTAGTCCTCCAGAGCGCCCTGCGGGACCTCCGGCGCCGCCAGCACCGCCCGCAACAGTCGATTCTTTTGCGCGGTCAACTGCTGCAGTTTGGCGCGCACCAACTCCGGGTGGCACACTTCTCCGGCGCGCAGTCCGATCCGCTCCATCTTGTCGGCATAGGCAGGCCCGATTCCTCGCCGGGTAGTGCCAATGGCACTGTCGCCTGCGCCCTGCTCCTTAGCCTCTTCATAGCGCAAGTGGTGCGGCAAAATAAGGTGGGCGCGATCGCTGACCCACAGCCTCCCCTCAACCTTCACCCCCCGCTGCTTGAGGGAGACAACTTCCCCCTGAAGGGCGATGGGGTCGACCACCACACCGTTGCCAATGACGCACGTCACCTGCTCCCGGAGAATGCCGCACGGAATGAGGTGGAGCACCAACTCCTGGCCGTCAATGACGACCGTGTGTCCAGCGTTGGGCCCACCGTTGTAACGGGCAACGACATCGGCGTCTGCCGCGAGGAGGTCGACGATCTTGCCCTTGCCTTCGTCGCCCCACTGCGTGCCGACAATGACCTTCATGCTCATGGGATGTCCGACAGGTTGTGGACCCCGGCGCCGCGGGGTCCCATGCGAAACGAAACTCCGAATCGGCTCATTGCCGACTCGGAGTCCCTCCCACCCCTGCTGCGCTGTACCCGGCCGCTACGAGAAGCTGGCCACCGCTCCTTCTACGGAATCGTACGTTTCGAACACGTGGATCAGCTTGGTGATGGTCATCAGGCTACGGACGCGCGGCGCAATGCATGCCAGTTTGAGCTCGCCGCCGTTGTGGCGCACCGTACTCAGGGCGCTAATCAGCAGGCCCAGCCCAGAGCTGTTCATCAGCGCCACCTGCGCCAGGTCCACCACGACCTTCTTGACTCCTGCCTCGATCAGTTCGTGGATCTTCTCATTGAGGCGCCCTGCGTCCGGCCCCCCCATGATCTTGCCCGCCAAGGAGAGAACCGTCACAGGTCCAAAGTGGCTCTCGGTGACCGTCATTGTCCGCTCCTTCTGCACCAACGGGCCCTAAGCCCGGGCAACTTCGCGGTGCAACTTCCTGCGCTCAAGCCAGCTCTGCCAGGTGACCACGATGGGGCTGGCGACGAAAATAGACGAGTAGGTGCCGATGGTGACGCCGACCAGAAGCGCAAAGGCGAACCCATGGATAACTCTGCCGCCCATAAAAAAGAGCACTGCCAAGACCATGAGCGTGGTTAAGGCGGTGATCACCGTACGGCTCAAAGACTGGTTGATGCTGGTGTTGACGATGGTTCTGATATTTTCGCGCCGCATGAGCTTCAGGTTCTCGCGGATGCGGTCAAAGACCACGATGGTGTCGTTCAGCGAATACCCCACCAGGGTCAAAAAGGCAGCGACCACCACCAAGGAGATTTCCATGTTGAGCAGGGAGAAAATGCCCAAGGTGATGAGCACGTCATGGAACAACGCGACCACTGCACCGACCGCGAAACGGAACTCGAACCGCCAGCTAATGTAGACGAGGATGAGCAAGAGGGAGATAAATATGGCCAGTATGGCGGCGCGGCGCAATTCTGCGCCGATCTTCGGGCCCACTGACTCAATGCTCAGCACCTCATAGCTCTTGTCCGGCAGATCCTTGCCCAGCTGCTCTTGTATCCTTTCGGCCACCTGCTCGCCGCTCAGTTCTCCCTGTTCCACACGAATAAGGATATCGGTGCCAGTTCCTGCGCCGCGCAGTGAGCTTGAGGCCTTGATTTCTGCGGTGCCAAAGCCGATTTTGGCCAGGGACGAGCGCACTTGCCCGACACTCACCTGCTCTTTGAACTCAAGCACTATTGAGGTTCCGCCGCGGAAATCGATCCCGTACCGCGGCCCTCCGTGCGCCACCAGCGAAATGAGACCGGCTAAGATGAGCACTCCCGAAAAAGTATAGGCTGCTTTGCGCAGTCGCAGAAAGTCAATGCTTGTCTGCCCAAGAAGTCGCATCGCGTTTATCTCCTTCCCTTGCGAAGCCTCCGCTGATCCTCAGATGCTGAGCTTCGTCAGCGCATAGCGTTCCGTGATATAGTCGAAGATCATGCGGGTGACGACGATAGCGGTGTACATGTTGATGATGAGCCCGATGGAGAGCGTAGTCGCAAACCCGCGCACCGGCCCGCTACCAAACTGGTAGAGCACCACGGCCGTGATGAGTGTGGTAACGTTAGAGTCCAAAATCGTCCGGAAGGCGCGGGCGTAGCCGGCATCGATGGCCGCCCTAATGGTCTTGCCGGTGCGCAGCTCCTCGCGAATGCGCTCGAAAATCAGCACATTGGCGTCCACGGCCATTCCTACCGTGAGCACGATCCCCGCCACCCCCGGCAGCGTCAGCGTCGCCCGCAGTCCCGCCAGGGCCGCCACCAGGAAGAAGATGTTCAGCGCCAGTGCCACGTTGGCGATGACGCCTGACATGCGATAGTACACGATCATGAACACCACCACCAGAGCTGCGCCGATGATGGCCGACATCTTCCCTTTGTCAATGGAATCCTGGCCCAAGGAGGGGCCGACCGTCCGCTCCTCGATGACCTCCACCGGCGCCGGCAGCGCGCCAGCGCGGAGCACCACTGCCAAGTCCCGCGCCTCTTCTCTGGTAAAGCTGCCCTCGATGCGCCCACTGCCGCCGGGGATGCGTTCCTTGATGCGCGGCGCCGAGTAGACCTTGCCGTCCAAGACAATGGCCAAGAACCTGCCGACGTTGGCGCCCGTCACCCGGCGAAAGATCTTTGCCCCCTCGCTGTTCAGTTCAAAGTGCACCTCTGCCTGGCCAGCGCGCACGGAGCTTTCCCCGCCGCCAAAAGCCACATCTGCCGTCTTCAGATAGGCGCCAACCAGCTCCGGCTCCTTCTTGACGAAGTAGAGCTGGTGGTAGCGTTGCCCTCGCGACACATACGGCTGCGCACCCCACAGGAACTCGCCATCTTTGGGGATGACCTTCTCCACCTCAGGCATCTGCAGGATCCGCTTGATGGCAGCCACATTCTGTTCGGGAACGCTGATCTGGTCAGTGCCCTCCACATAGCGCAGCAGGGAGAAGAACGGGTACTCCTCAAACGTCTGCTGGTCGACTACCACGGTGCTTTCCGCTGGCGCCTCCGCCTTGGCGGTATCCACCTTCTCCGCCTTCCCGAACAGCTGGCTGAGGTCGATCTCCTGCTCCTGGGCCTTCTTCCCTTCCGGAAGCGCCTTGCTGGTGTCCTTCTGCGTGGCGGCAGCCAGTTCTTCCACTCCTCCCTTGCTGCGCAGGCGCTTTACCGTCTTGTCAATATCTTGCAGCACGGACAGGGTGATGTCAGGCTCCCGCACCAGTTTGAACTCGAGCAGGGCTGTGGTATTGATGATCCGCTTGGCACGCTCAATGTCCTGCACACCGGCCAGTTCGATGACGATACGCTTGTCGCCCTGCGGGGCGATCACCGGTTCGGAGACCCCAAACTGGTCAATGCGGTTGCGCAGCACCTCCAAGGTGCGAGCAATGCCGTCCTTGGCCTCCTCACGCAGGTCGCGGATGATCACATCGTCGCTCTGGCCGCGGCGGCCGTAGTAGCGGTTGAGCGGGATATTGCGAGCCTGGAACTCTTCCACCATCACGTCGAAAAAGTCGCGGTTTTCGGCCCTGGCGCGTTTGTCTGCCACCGCCAGAATCTCGGTGAAGCGTTCATCGCGGTCGCGAGCTAAGGTGCGCGCCAGCTGCCGCAGATCGGCCTCGTACACAAGGTAGGTGCCGCCCACGAGGTCGAGACCCTGCCGCAACGCCTTCGGCTCGAGCTTGTCGATTTTGCTGCGCAGCGTAATGAGCTTGTCGCTCAGCTCACGCGCCTGCTGCCTGACCTCCGGGGCGCTCGCCGCGGTAGAGGTACTGACCGTAGCCTCCAGCTCGCCCACGGTCAGCGCACTCAACAGCTGCCGTTGATCAACGCCGGTGAGCTGGCTCAGCTGCACCAAGTATTTCGTCTGGCTCTTCTGCAGGCTTCCTACCCGGAAGGTAGGGTAGAGCTGATAGGTCGCCCACCCCAGGAGGACGACAAGAAGTAACAGTTTTAACAGGTTCTTTCTACGCATCGACAAATTACCTCCCACGAGGAAATGTCAGTCGCCGCTGGCGCAGGCGACTCATGCTGTGCGTCTTTCGGCATTGCGAAGTCCAAATATAGACCATTCGCGCGTAAAAGTCAAACGAAAAAAGGCCCACATCTGTTCACACCTTCGGGACGAGCTGTCTGACAGCGTCGATGACCGTGCCGTCGCGGAACTCGATCAGCGCCACGATGCGGTCGGTGAAGGTTGGCTTTTCTGGCTGTCCGGTCATATCAATCGCCATGCGGTACAGCTTGTCGATGGGCACGATCGGCAGCCGACTCCTCTTGAGGCGTTGCATCAGGTCCTTGCGTCGCGGATTGATAGCGATGCCCCGCTCGGTCACCACGACGTCGATCATCTCGCCCGGGGCGGTTACCGTCACCACCTTGTCGACGATGATGGGCACGCGCCCGCGCACCAGCGGCGCGGTGATGATAGTCACCTCCGCGTCCGCCGCATCGGTAAAGCCCCCGATGCCATGGAGGAGCCACCCGTCAGAGTGCGTGTTGACGTTCACGTTAAAGTCAAGGTCCACTTCCGTAGCCCCAAGCACCGAAACTTTCACCATCTGCGCAAAGCAACCTTTGGTGTGATAGTTGTACGAAACGAAGGGGTTGGTTTCGATATGGCGCGGGTTGTCCCGCAGCGACTGCACGCCCGCCAAATCAAAGCTCTGTCCGTCCAGGATGAACTGGGTGAGCCCCCGGTTGAGCAGATCCACCATGTACTGCGTGGAACCGCCCCGCACAAAGTCGGCAACGACCTTGGCCTGGGCCATGTGCTCGGCCATATAGTGCACAAACGCAAGCGATACGCCCCCGGCACCTGCCTGGAAAGAAAAGTGCGGCTCGTGCATGATGCCGGCGTCGACAACCAACTGCGCCGCGTACTTGGCGATGAGCAGGCGGGTGGGGCTGCGCGTGATGACGGTGGTGCCCGAGACGATCCGGGAGGGATCGCCGATTGCATCCACCTCTACCACATAGTCGACGTTGCCACCCTGGATGCTCCACGGATAGCAGGGGAAGGGAACGAGGTTGTCGGTGATGACCACCACCTTATCCGCATAGAGTGAATCTGCCAGCGCAAACCCAAGCGGTCCACAGGCGGACTTGCCATACAGGCCGTTGGCGTTGCCATGGGCATCGGCAGCAGGGGCCGCAATGAAGGCAACGTCGATGTGGAGGTCCCCGTCTTGGATGGCCCGGTAGCGGCCACCGTGGGAGCGGAGCACGCAAACGCTTTTCATCTTGCCCAGAGAGCAGGCCCGCCCCACCGGCCCATTCATCGAGCCCTCGACGCGCCGCACCACCCCCCGCTCGATGTGGCGCACCAACGGTTCATGGCAGGGAAAGAGCGCCGAGGGCGCCACCACCAGGTCTTTTAGGCCCCGCCGCGCCAGCTTGTCCATCACTATGTTCACCACATAGTCCCCATCCCGGAGGTGATGGTGAAAGGAAACGGTCATGCCGTCCTTGATCTGGCAGGCGTCGATAGCGTCGTCCAGGGACTTGAGCAGCTTGTTGCGATAATCACTGGCAGCACGAATCGGGGCCCCGGCCGTGCGCCCGCCTCCTTTGTCGGCATGCGCCCCCTGAAACGGTCGGAGCTTGCGCCCCTCAATCTCGGTGGGAACCATTCGCCCCACAGCGTTCTCTACCAACTCCATCGTCTAACCTCGTCGTTGCTCACTCAATCAATCCCAGGGCTTTGGCCAGCTGAAGGGTGCGCCTGGCCCGAGCCACCACCGGAGCGTCGATCATCTTGGTGCCCAGACTTGCTACGCCGGAGCCGCGTCGCTCCGCCTCCTCCAGGGCGGCGATCACCTGCTGCGCATGGGCAATGCGCTCCGGGGTCGGTGTGAAGGCGCGGTGAATGGGCTCGATCTGCGCCGGGTGGATAACCCCTTTGCCCTCGAAGCCCAGTGCGATGGCCTCCTCGGTGCTCTTGATTAGGCCCTCCACGTCGGTTACGTCGGAGAAGACCGTGTCGATGGCCTGCACGCGCGCGGCCTTGGCGGCCAACACCAACAGGCTGCGCGCCACAAAACTCTCGCGCCCCTCCACCGTGCGCTCGGCACCGATGTCCGCAGTAAAGTCCTCGGCGCCAAAACAGAGGGCCACCACCCGCCCGCTGCTCGCGGCAATCTCGTAGGCGTTGAGCACCCCTTTGGCCGTCTCGATGAGCGGCATCAACCAGATGCGATGGCGCAGCCGATGTTCGCGCTCCAAGGCGGCGACCTTTTCCTCCACATCGCGCACGTCCCTGGCACTCTCGCACTTGGGGACAAGGATCGTATCCGGCTGCGCAGGGACCACCATCTCCAGGTCAAGAACGCCGTAGTCACCATTTAGGGGGTTGA
>JBBIKH010000112.1:0-11411 GCA_037445575.1 bacterium | reverse complement strand
CCCGAAGGAGTTGTTTAGTGCGGCGCAGTTTCGGCCATGGGTGGGAAGCTCGCGGGGCTGTATCATGGGTTCGTAGGCTGTTAGGCGTGTGAGCCATCTGTGTTGTTTCGCATTGTGGCGCCAGAGTCTCGATGCAATGTGAGCGAGCATCGGTTGCTGAGCTCCGGATGCATCTGGGGCAGCTGGCATTGCATGGTGCAGGGGACAACTGCGGCGAGATGCTCGCCAGTGGGCAGCAGGGCAAAACGGGGGCGATGGAACGTGGACGAGCGGCTGGCGACTGCTGGTGGGCGGAAAAGCCGATCGATGCTCCTTTCCAAGATGATGGGGATAGCGTGTTCAACAAATAGGACTTTTGTCCAGAGGTGTACGGGGGACTGCACAGAATCATTCAGCAAGGCGAAGCTGGACGCCATTCCTCGATTGAGAGTTGGCGTCCAGCTTCCCTCTATCCGGGGCGTAGGTTCAGCTAACGCATCAGGATCAGCTTTTTCGTTGCCACCAAGTCCCCTGCCTCCAGCCGATACAGATACACTCCACTCGTCAAGCCCTTGGCGTTCCACTTGACACGGTGGGTTCCCGAGGACTGCCTCTCCGCGACCAGCGTGGCCACTTTTTGTCCCAGCAGGTTGTAAATCCCCAGGTGGACGTGACTGTCAGCCTGCAACCGATAACTGATCACGCTGCTTTCGTTGCACGGATTGGGATAGTTCTGATAAAGCTCCATCGCCTGGGGAAACTCGGGAACATCCTTGACCTGACCCGTTTGACCCGGCATGTAGAGAAAGGCGCGCGTGGAAGATTGTCCTCCAGTCCTCGACCAACGCGGTAAAGTCGCTGAGCTTCACCTTTCCCGCGTTCTCAAGATCACGAAGCGGAACCAGCAGAGAATCCTCGATAGCCTTCATCCCGGACGGCGCGAAAATTTCACCGGGAGTCACATGTTTTGAGCTCGTCAGCATGAATTCATACGGGACCTCATTGTTGGTAAAGAGGTCGATCAATTCCTGCACACTTTCCAGGTAGCCTAAATAGAAACCTTTCGCACTCTTGTCGTATTGCCCTACGCAGACGATATTGCCCAGCGAATCGTCTTCAAAAAGGGATAGCGATCCTTGGGCCGCCAGACCCCGCTGACAATGGGATCGTTGACATGATTGGGGGTGGCACTGCCCATAAGGATATCCCCACGCCACCATGCCCAGGGATACTTGGCGCCGCGTTGCGGGACCCGGAAGCGATCCCATTCGGCAAACTGCGGCAGTGTTGGGGCCCAAACGTGCCCGCCGATGACCGTGCTACCACCGACGCCCAGCGAGTCCAGCAAATGGGCCACATCGGTGTAGTTATAGCCTCCGTTTTCATGGGAGTGCGGATCGATAGCAACGTTGAGATCTTCTTTGAGATAGCGCAGGAGATTCTTGTGGTTCGTGTTGGCCTGGAGTGTGGAGTCCTCATAGATGAGCGCCGCAAGGAGGAATTTCCAATCAGGCTCCAGCACCCAGCGGACTTCATGTTTTCGAAACAGATCGGCGACCCCAATCAACCGATTACGCCACACAAGATAGCTTTGGCGGCATTCAGCCGTGCCGAGTTGTCCCGCCGGCGTATTGTCCTCGATGTGCGTAAAGAGGGTCACGTAGACCGGTGGAGGTGTCTGGGACGCGGCGCCAGAGACAAACGAGAGCAGGAGCACTGCCATCCAGAACGCGCGCAGGTAGTGTCTTGAGCACATCATGGCGATTCTCCGTTTAGTCCGAACACAAGAACTCAGCTCGTCGACCTTCTCGGAGCACGCGGTACAGGCAACAGGTGCAGAGAACGAGAGGTACACACGACTCGAGGAGGCAAGCCCAACCGCGGTTGCAGAGGGCTCTTCTACTCAGGCCAATTGTAGCAAAATCCCCGCTAGAAATCAAGCACTGTTGAGTTGTCAAGGGGGGTGGAACACGTAAAGATCGTATCCTCCTCCCTCGACTGAGGGTCTTCAGGGAACAAGAATAGGAGCTTAAGGTCGCTTCGTCAAGCTCTCAGGGAGATAAAACCAACGCTACCCCACTCTGTGCCAAAACTGCCTCCCGAAGTTCTTGCGGCATTCCTGAGTCTTCAGGCATGGACTACTACACGGTGCTCCGACAGATACAAGAGCCGCGTCTGCACCGCTACCATCTCGTGACGTTCGCCAAAGCACATGGCGTCAAACCCGTGGCCAGACACTTGCAGACCAGCCCAGCCAGCGTCCGCACGTGGCTGAAGCGCGCGGACCGCGCGACCGTGCAACGGTGTGCCTACCCCTCCGGCGCCCCAAAACATCCCAGAATCTTCATCGCGCTGGAACAGAAGACTGAGGTCATCGCCCTCGAACGGTTTGGCGCCAAGTGTATCAACCACTCCTTCGGCCTTTCCTTCCCCGAGAGAACGGTCCGCAATCCCAATCTGCCCTTCCTCCATCCCCTGTCTGTTGATAGCCCACTCCCTTCTTCCAAACACGAAAGGGGTCGGAGTGTTATTCCCTGTGCCTTTCCGAGACTCCTCCATCCGTCAGCAGAAACGCCAAGCATTTTCGCCGATTTCAGGAGCCACTTAGCAGCTGGTGCGGGCTTAATCCCCCATGGCCTTATGCCCCGCCGGCACGCTTTTCCTTCCTCAGGCCCAGCATGGCCGTTTACGCTCCCTCGAAGCAATATGGCCTCCGCTTGTGCCTCCAGGATAGGGACCGGCCGCCGGCCTCACAAGGCGAGTTTAGGTGCTGCTCTGACTGCATAATGCGACACGCGCGAGAATGCCCGACGGACGCTGGCTTCAACTGGTCCTCCAAAACTCGGCAGGGGCGCCTTTCGCCGTTGTGTCCACAGCCAGCCGTCACGTGCTCCACGGCCGAACTCTCCCCCAGTGCAAGGGCTGGCGCGCCTAACGCTCACGGTGCTGCGCAGGCGAGCACCAGCCTCTCAATCGCCTCCAGGATCATCAGCTCCGTCTCGGCCCGGGGTGCGCGAAACGTCCGAAGCTCAGCGCGAACGTCCTCCTGCCACTTGCCGGGCGCAGGCCCGCGGTCGAGCCAACTCAATGCCTGCAGCCCGATCTGTGCTGCTCGGCTCAAGTCGGCGGAGCGGCTCTCAATCTCCCACAGAATCGGTGCAGCCTTGATTATCGGCAGCAGGCGTTGGTGATTTGCCTCCCACTGCTGAAGCCGGTGCTCGAGAGCAGCGCGATCCTCTGGCAGTCGGGTGCGGAGAAAGCGGTCCACGGCCTCGCGGAACTTGCGGGCCACCGGTGCATCGGGCCGGGCCGCGTCCACCACCCTGGTGAGTGGCGAATAGGACGTGTATGTGGCCAGTCTGCTGCGGGCGTACCCTTTAACCGGCTCCAGCACATCAACCAGGGTGCGCAGGGGGGTCACCTCCTGGCCACCGGTGAGGCGGCGGAGCATCAGGTCATAGTTCTTCTCGTGGGTCAGACCGTGTTCTTCAAGCGCCATCGAGATGTACTCCAGCCGTCGATACATGTCCGCCACGTCGTTCACCTCGCGGCGTGACCAGAGCCGCTCGGCGATCGCGGCAGTGCGCGGCCAAATGCGCGAGTCCACGTTCTCGGCGGTGACGAATTCGGACCACATTGTAGCCTCGCCGCCGAGGATCAGCTCCTGTTCGGCCGGGGATAGCTGCGCCTCCTCGGGCACCGGGTCGTTGCGGTAGTGGTACTCGGCGGTCTGCAGCAGATCGATGTAGTAGCCGTAGGATACGATGCAGCGGTAACCCTGTTGAGCGGACTTGATCGTTGCTTCGCGGCCTCGCCAGGAATGGATCACGACGCTGGTGGGGAGCTCCGCGTGCAGGATCTCGTCCCAGCCGACCATCTTCTTGCCCAAGCGGGAAAGGATGGCCTGGATCCTGCGGTTGAAATAGGCCTGGAGGGTCTGGTGGTCGGAAAGCTGGTGCGCGCGCATGAATCGCTGAATCGCCGGGTTTGCACCCCACTGTTTGCCGTTGTTCTCGTCCCCGCCGATGTGCACGTATTCATCCGGAAACAGGGCACACATTTCCTTGAAAAACTTTGTCAGGAACTTGTAGGTCTGTTCGCGGGTGGGGTCCATGGTGGGGTCTTTGATGCCCCACGTGCGCTCGATGGTGTAGGGCCCAGGTGCGCTGGCCAGTTCCGGGTAACCGACAAACCAGCTGGTGGCGTGGCCTGGCATGTCAAACTCCGGCACCACGCGGATGCCGCGCTCGGCAGCGTAGGCGATGACCTCACGGATCTGCGCCTGGGTGTAGTACAGGCCGTCGGAGCCGAGTTGGTGGAGCTTGGGGAAGGTTTGGCACTCGACGCGGAAGCCCTGATCCTCAGTCAGGTGCCAGTGCAGGACGTTGAGCTTCACCGCAGCCATGCCGTCGAGGTTGCGCTTGATGACTTCCACCGGCATAAAGTGGCGACAGGCGTCGATCAGCAACCCCCGCCAGGGGAAGCGCGGCCGATCGACAATCTCCACCGCGGGAAAGTAGTAGCCCTCCTCGTCTGCGGCCAACAGCTGCAGCAACGTTTCGAGCCCGCGCACCACGCCGATGTCAGTGTCGGCGCTCAGGTGCAAACCGTCGGTAGTCACACGCAGGGTGTACGACTCGTCCTCCCCGAGGCGGAGCTCGCCCGCTCGCTTCCACGCGATGAGCAGCGTACCCTGGGCCGGTGTGGTTTTGGGCGTGAGCACGTCCTGTGCGAAAAATAGGCCGGTGCGCGCTGCCAGGCGCTGCAGGGCTCTGCTGGCTGCGCTGTAGGCTCTGAGGCCACCTCCGCCTTGCATGCCGATGGTAAAGTCCTTTGTCAGCCTAAACGCTCCCTCGCCGAGCGTGAGCTCTGCTGGCCAGGGCATCAGATTGAGTTGCATCTTTGATCCCTCCGCGTGGCAGGCGAAAACAGCACCTGCAAAGCACAGTGCAAGTATCATCGCAAGCTTCATGACGTGTTGCCCTCCTCAGGAAACCCGCTACAGGCACAATCCGGCGTACGTCTCTGGCCGTCGGTCCGGCAGGAAATGGCGTGCCGCATGGCAGGCCGTCACCTCTGCGAGGTCGACGTCCACAAGGAGGAGGTGGTCGACTCCGGCGGGTGCCTGGGCCACAATCCTACCGTCCGGGGCGGTCACAAAGGATTTGCCTTCGAAGGTCAGGAATTCCTCTTTACCGACCCTGTTGCACAGGGCCGCAAAGTAGCCGTTCTGAAACGAGGCGACCTGCAACTCGGCCTCAAACAGGCCCGGCGGCCATTCGCCGACTGCGCCAGCTTGTGGAACCACGACCAGTTCGGCGCCGTGCAGGCGGAGCAGGCGCATGTACTCCGGGAAGTGGCGGTCATAGCAGATGGCCACCCCAATGGTGCCGACCGCAGTCCGGTGCACCAGTGGCACTGCTGGACCGGGAGCGTAAAAGCCCTTCTCGTGGAAGCAGGGCCCTTCATAGATGTGCACCATGCGCGTCACCCCGCATAGATGACCGTCGGCGTCAATGACCGGGGAGGCGTCGTAGGTGCGTTCGCCGTCGCGCTCGAAAAGATTGAGTACAACCACCACGCGATGGCGGGCCGCCAACTGGCTGAAAAGCTCCGTGGTGGGTCCTGGAATCGGTTCCGCGAGGGCAAGCAGCTCCTTGTGCGCCGGGCGCTGGGGGTAAAAGAGCGTCAATCCCAGTTCCGCGTAGACCACTAGCTGGGCACCTTCTTTTGCGGCCTGCTCCAAGGCGGCTGCTGCCCGCTGTATGTTGTCCTTAATGTCCTCGGTAGCGTGTTGTTGCACCAGGGCGATGCGCAGTGGTCTCTGCATAGCTAGTCACCCTGTTGGTGTTCTGCAGTACGCGGGATGAGGCGAACCGCTGTCTCCACTCTGTTGATCGTGCGATCCACCGCGTCGAATGGAGCGCTGAGGCGGATGGCGCCTGTGGGACACATGTTCGCACAGCGGCCGCACCCGCGGCATGCCTCGCTTATCACGGCTTTACCTCCGATCATGCTGATCGCTCCCACGAAACAGATACCGTTGGCGCACAGCCTACAGCCGTCGCAGTCCTCGGTGACCTCCACCTTGACCCCGGGTATCCGCGCGAAGCGGGCCGCGATGTGCGGGGCCAGAGCAGGCAACATTCGATACAAGCAACAGCACGGGCAGCAGTTGCACACGGTGAGTAGCTCCTCACCAGGCTGCACTCCGAGCCAGAGGGCATCCAGGCGGTTGCGCCCGATAAGGTGCACCAGCCCCGCTTCGCTGCAGCGTCTGATGTGCTCGTGTGCCTCCGCGGCGCTGACCAGCCTCCCAAGGCGCGGATTGATCTGCAGCACCGGCTTGCCCATGAACAGGCAGCCCAACTCGATGGGGTAGTCCTTGCAGCGGCTGGCCGAGCGGCAGATGCAAAAGTTCATCACCCAGTGGTACTGGGCACGGTCGATAAAGTGGTGCAGCACCTGCGCAGGCAACACCGTCTGCTCCGGCACCGGCACACTCTGGTGCACGGTGACCACCTTCTGCCTTGGCAGGAAGGTGATGTCGTCGCCAGCGAACAGGAGGCGGTCAAAGAGGTAACCGATTCCAGGCAGCCGCGACAGCCTTGCCAGCCAGAACCGGTGCCGGAAGCCCCGCTTCAGTAGTTCCACAAACCAGATGGGTCGGGCCATGGGTGCTGGTCATCCTGTGCTATGCCGGCATGGTCGCTCAGAAGAGCTTGTGCACGTTGCGGGCGATGGCGGTCCAGTGCGCCGCGCGCACAAAACGCCGGTTGCGCAGCAGGCGCAGCAGGGGCGCGACCTTCTGCCATGGGCGCGCAGCAAAGAGCAACGGTATCGACTCCCTTGCCAGGCCGCGCATCTGTTCGTCGTAGGGAAACCACCAGGGGGCGTTGCCCTTCTTTCCCGCGTCGTAGCTGGTGTACTTGGGCTGGACCATCTCCAAAAGGCCCCATTGGGCCCGCGTGCGCCCGATACCGCTCATCTTGAAGCCACCCCAAGGAGCGCTCGGCTCGCCCCAGGTGGCGGTGCTGTCGTTGATCATCACCGTGGCCGCTTGCAACTCCCGCATCAGGCGCTCGGCGGTGCGCGTGCTGCGCGTCCAGCCGTAGGCGGACAGGCCGTAGGGGCTGTCGTTGGCCAGGCGGATGGCCTCGTCTAAGGAATCCACAACCATGATCGGCAGCACAGGCCCAAAAGTCTCTTCGGTCATCACTAACATGGAGTGGTCGACATTGGTGAGCACGGTCGGGGCGTAGAACAGGCCGCTGGTGCCCAGTCGGGAGCCGCCCACCAGCACTTTTGCTCCCTTGCGCACCGCATCGTCTACGTGCGAGGCCACGGTCCGCAGCTGGTGCTCGGTTGTCAAAGGGCCGATTTCCGTCTCAGGCAGGAGCGGATCGCCCACCCGTAGCGCGCGCACCTTTTCCACACAGGCAGCAATAAACTCCTCGGCAACGGGCCTCTCCACGTAGACGCGCTCGATGGAGGCACAGACCTGGCCGCTGGTGAACATCGCGCCCCAGACGACGCCGGCGGCAGCCAGCTGCACGTCGGCGTCGGCTGCCACTACCGCCGGGTCTTTGCCGCCTAGCTCCAGGACCACCGGCGTGATCTGACTGGCCGCGCTCTTCATCACCTCACTCCCGACCCGCGTGCTGCCGGTGAAAACGATCTTGTCCACAAGGGGGTGGGAGGTGAGCACAGGCGCCACCTGGTCGGTCACGAAGGTGGTGGCACATGCGTCAGCGGGAAACCCGGCCTGGCGCAGCAGGTCATCGATCTTTTGCCCGATGAGGATGGAGTTCGGCGCCGGCTTGAAGACCACCGCGTTACCGGCCACAAGGGCAGCGACGATTTCCGGCACCGGGACCGAAAATGGATAGTTCCACGGGGCGATCACTGCCACCAGCCCATAGGGCTCCAGGCGGTAGCTGCTTTGCTTGTGAGCAAGCAGGAGCAACTGGTGGGGTGCCCGTCTGGGGCGCAGGAGCCGCGGTGCCACACGCCGCAGATAGCGGAGAGCGGCAAGCACCGGCAGCACCTCGGCGATGAGCGCCTCACAGATGGGCTTGCCCTGCTCCAGGGCAATGATGCGCGCGATAGTGTCTCTTTCATCGGCAATCAGGCGGATGAGCCTGTCACAGGCGGCAAGCCGGGCCTTGAGTGGGACCTGCCGCCACCGGGCAGACCCCTGCGCGACCTGTTCGATGGCCTGTTCGAGCTCCTTTTTAGAAAGGGGCGCCAATTGGGCGAGCACTTCGCCAGTTGTCGGGTTGATGGAGGTCAACATGGTACGACACCTTGCATGGGTGGCACCTTAGTCTCCGTTCCAGGTATCCGGGCGTGGCGGCACATGATGCATGATGTACTCCGCAAGCGCAGTAATGGTCAAGCTGGGGTTGACGCCGAGGTTGGCGGGCATAATCGAGCCATCGGTGACGTAGAGGTGCTCATAGCCGAACACCTGGCCGTACTTGTCCACTACCCCGTCGTGTGGCCCTTTGCCCATGCGGCAGCCACCGAGGATGTGGGCCGAGAGCGGTACATTGAGCATCACTTCGGTGACTGCGCTGGCTGGAATGCCGCCGATGCGCTGGGCAATGCGTCGCGCGGCCTGGTTTGCTGCCGGGATGTAGGTCGGCGCCGGACGGTCGGTCGCCTCTGAGGTGAGCTTCCAGGTGAAAGACAGCCACCAGCGTCGCCGCATGCGCAACCGGATGCGATTGTCAATGGTCTGCATGACCAACAGGATCAGCACGCGTCGTGCCCACCCGAATGGCCAATGCACACGCAGGTAGGCGATGGGGTGCCGCACGCAGTTGAGAAGGTGGCGGAGGGGCCGTCCGAGACGCGAGCCACCGTCGGTGCACAGGGTGGATAGCCAGAACATGGCGCCGGAGCCCTCCGGGTAGCGCACTGCCTCGATGTGGGTGGTGTCGTCCACAAAGAGGCTTGAGCCGATGGCAACGCCTTCACAAAGGCGCATAGAGCGCTTCCTGGCGCTGACGTCCACGATCACCTCGCTATTGGTGCGCGCACCATGCCCTAGCTGGTCGGAGATGTTGGGTAGACCACCGGCGCGTTTGCTGGCCCAAAGCAGACGGAAGGTGCCCAGGGCGCCGGCAGCAACGACTACGCCCCGCGCCGTGAGGGTACGCCCTTTGCCGACCCACGCACGGGCAGGCCTGGTCGCCACCGCGTAGCCTCCTTCCGGAAGGGCCATGATGTTGGTGGCGGTCGTGAGAGGAAGAATGCGCGCACCCAGCCGCTCGGCCAAGAAAAGGTAGTTCCGGTCCAAGGAGTTCTTACCGCCGGCCTTGCACCCTACCATGCAGCGGGCTTTGGCGTCGCAGCCGCTTCGCGGAGGGCCGAGGCCGCCAAAATAGGGATCGGGCACGGTTACCCCCGGCTCGCCGAAGAAGATGCCCACCTGGGTGGGGCGAAAGTGCTCCTCGCGTCCGATCTCGCGGGCATAGTCTTGCAGGAGCTGGTCAGCCAGCCACAGACGGGGCGGGGTGGTGACCCCTAACATCCGCTTTGCCACGGCGTAGAATGGAGCCAAAGTTGCTTTCCAATTCGGATCGAGCTCCGCCCACTGGGGGTCGGAGAAAAAGCTGTCCGGGGGCTCGAACAGGACGGCGCAGTAGACCAGGCTGCCGCCACCCACCCCTGCGCCGCTAAGGACTAGGACGTTGCGCAGCAGGGTCAGCCGCTGGATGCCGGTGCAGAACAGACGAGGCATGTAGAGCCATTTCCAGAGCTGCCAATTGGTGGAGGCATAGTCGTGGTCGCGAAACCGGCGACCGCTCTCCAGAACCAGGACGCGATAGCCCTTTTCGGCCAGGCGCAGCGCCGCCACGCTGCCGCCGAAGCCGGAACCGATGACGATATAGTCAGCGTCGTACGTCACCAGGACTCCTACACTGGCTGCCTGTGTGCGGGTAATTTGGGCTGCAATATATGAAATCTGGGCGGAAAATCAAGTCTTTTCTGCGCGATGCAAGCCCCCACTCCCACAGGCTGGGGGCAATCACCCCACCATGCCTGTCCTCTGGTTGCGGGAGAGCCAAACGGGGGACCTCGGTGGCTATGACCTCGCCGCCGATGGCGGTGCAGACGTGGGGCAGGAGCACCTGGCGGTACTGCATGCGAGTAGAAGGCGAGGCAAGCGGGGCCCACGTACGAATGGGTGCCCGTTTGGCAATGGGCATGGTGATCGTGTGGAGATTTCGGTACCCGACGGCCCGACGTCTCGCGTACCCCGGGCGCACCGGCGGGACTGGACAGTGGTGCTCTCGACCTCTTTGCGCGGCCCGGATTGCGCTCCAATCCTGAGTGGCCTTCCTTTCGAGGGAGAATTGAGCAGGACGCTGGCCGAGACCACACTTCGGCGCATGCAGGTCAGGTTGGGCATTTGCTCGAGCGCTGGGTGCACCTTGCTCCCTGGAAACTGGAGGACAACGGCGACATCGGCCGGCTCTCCCTTCTGCTGAGGGCTCTCGGGGCAGGTGGATAGGATCTTTGTTCCGTGTTCCATGTGTTGCCGTTTTTTGGCTTGCATTAGACGGAAAAAAGGGCTATATTCCAACTCGCCGCCGGAACTTGCCGGTTCCTGCGACGGGTTCCGTGCATGCCGAGCGTCTGTGCAGGAGAGCTGTGGGCACTGGAGTGGGCTGAAAGGTGCGACGGCAATGAGCAATATCCTCATCGTTGACGACGAACAGGACATCTTGGACGTGCTGCCCCAGGTCATGAAACGGTGGGGCTACAACCCGATAGTCGCCAAAGATGGGCAAGAAGGGTTGCGGAAGTTTCAGGAGTACCCCATCGACGCGGTCGTCACGGACATGAAGATGCCGGAAATGGACGGCCTGCAGTTGCTAAAGGAGATCATGAGCCTCGACCGGCACGCCGTGGTGATCCTCCTCACCGCTTATCCCTCGTTGGATTCGGCAATCCGCGCCATGCGCGAGGGGGCTTATGACTACTTGGTCAAGCCCGTCAACTTGGAAGAGCTCAAGCTCAGGATCGAGCGGGGGCTGGAGCGGAAGAGCCAGCTCAAAGCCATCCCCATGTTGCGGGGTCTGAACTGGGCCCTCATCGTGAGCATTCCCCTATGGCTGATTCTGGGTATCATTTTGGCGAAACTATTGCGGTAAGGGCGTTGCAGTGAGCACAGGCGAGAACGGCCAGGAGCAGAACCTCCCAAACCGGGCTGGGCAGGCGCCAAATAGAGAGGTGGAGATTGATTTCCCCTTGGCCGACACCATCTCCTTGCGGACCGTGGTGAACTTGCTTCTCAGAAAAGGCGTGGTTTCTGTTGAAGAACTCCTGGATGAGGAGAGTCGCAACTTGGCTTGGGGGAGCACACCATCGTCCGCGGAGCCGAGGGTCCCCACGCGGCGGAGGGCCGCGGGCCTGAAGCG
>JBBIKH010000111.1:273-11482 GCA_037445575.1 bacterium | reverse complement strand
GCACGTGCGCATCACGGTCGTGAACACGTTGGGTCAAGAAGTGGCGAGGGTATGGGAAGGCTGGAAGGAAGCGGGCAGCCATCAGGTGGCCTTTGAGGCCAGGGACCTACCGATGGGCGTCTATTTCTATCGCGTGCATGCTGGTTATTCAACGCGGATGGGGCGCATGGTTCTGCTGAGGTAAGAGTCTGCTTTGCAAAACGGGTAGGTGTGTTCAAAGAACCATTGGTACCACACGTTATGCATAAGGAGGGCGCGCTATGAGATCTAAATGCTTAGCGTTGCAGGTGGCCGTTGCGCTGACGGCTCTTGCTGGGTTCGTGTTTGCCCAACAGGCAGGAGACTACCGTTCCGTGGCGACAGGGAACTGGAGCGACCCTTCCACCTGGGAGGTATTCGATGGCACGCAGTGGGTGGCGGCGACGATGGCGCCTAGCGGTAGCGAAACTATCACGGTCAAAGGTGCGGATACGGTAAGGATTGACATTGGCGTGGAGGTACGAGGTTACCTCAAAGTCCAGGACACTGGTTCGATTGAGATCACGACCGGGTCCTTAACGTTCCTCAGCGGCGGCACCTACGAGCATGCCCGCAATAGCGGCAGCGTGCCCCAAGCTACCTGGGGTGAGGGCTCAACGGCCCTCTTCACCGGCATCACCAGTTCAGCACCGGCGAACCGCGGGCAGGACTACCACCACATTGTCCTCAACACCCCTGGGCTCACGTCAAATGTTGATCTCAATCTTGCAGGGAAAACGATTGGTGGGAACATCACTGTTCTCAACACGGGAAGTGCTCGCTGGCGCCTGCTCGGCGGAACGTCCGGTACCGTGACGATCATGGGGGACGTGATCGTCGAGAACGGACAATTGGAAACCCAAGGGACCTCCAGTGCCACGCAGGTTGAGGTGCGCCACTATGGAAACATTCGTGTCACTGGCGGCACGTTTGCAGTGAGTCGGGGTACACAGGGTGGGCAAACCGGCACAGGCTGGACCAGGTGGTATCTGGAGCAGGGCGACTTTCACATGTCGAACGCAAGCACTCAGAATTCCAACCCGTGGCGTGCGACGTTCATCTTTGCCAAGGCAGGAGGCGTGCAGAACCTTGTTTTGGAGAACGTGACCTATGGCAGCGGGGGACTCCCAGTGCAGGTCGACAGCGGTGCGACCCTGAACATGGGCCTCTCTAAGCTTGGTGGCAACGGCAAGTTCGTCCTCTCGCCCGGGGCGACAATCCAAACTGCTCTTCCCGGCGGCGTTGACGAGGCTATAGGCACTGTCGGTGAGGTGCTCCTCAGCAAGGGCGCAAACTACACCTTCAACGGGACCGAAGCGCAAGTGCCGGGCCTGCGGCTCCCCGACTCCGTGGCTGTCCTCACTATTGCCAACCCTCAGGGAGTGACATTTAATGACACGCTGCATGCCGCACGTTTTGCAGTGACCCCTGGCTCCATGGTGAAGGTGGACACCCTCGGCGCGCTGACGGTCTCTAAGGGTGTGGTGGAAGGGACGGTGGTCAACCGCGGCGCCTTCGCGGCCACCGATACCTTGTTGTTTGCCTCCGGATCAACCTACGAGCACGCGCGGGATGGGGGGAGCGTACCGGTGGCGACGTGGGGTGAAGGTTCAACGTTCCTGTTGACGGGGACCAAGCAGGATGCCCCTGCCAACCGGAATCAGAACTTTTACCACGTGGTGTTCAATACGCCCAACTTGGGCCGCAACCGGGACATGGGCTGGGATAACATCACCATTGGGGGCACCATCCGGGTGGTGAACACCGGCTCCTACCGGTGGCAGATGAGCTCGACAGCGGCAGGGGACACGTCGGTGATTACGGTGATGGGGGATGTGGTGGTGGAAGGGGGAGCCTTTGCGGTGCATGGGACGAGCACGGCCAATACGACGTTCATCGTGCACCATTATGGCAACGTGCAGGTGACGGGTGGGAATTTCTCCATCAGCCGGGGTTCGCAGCCGAACGGGACTACGACGTGGTACCTGTACGCGGGTGACTTTTCGATGGCCAATGCCACGACGCAGAGTTCCACGCAGACGCCTGGCGGGGCGAAGTTTGTGTTTGCCAAGCCTGGGACGCAGTATTTACGGCTTGGGGAGGGCAACACGCTGACGGCCCTTCCGATAGAGGTGAGCGCCGGCACGACGTTGGACATGGGCGAGAGCCGGTTGGCGGGCGCTGGCATCTTTGTGTTACACGAGGGGGCGACGTTGCTGACGGCGCTTGCCGGTGGGGTGGAGGAGATCTTCCAGAACGTGACGGGGGCGGTGACCCTGCCGGCGGGTTCGAGCTATGGCTTTACCGGGACGGTGGCGCAGGTGACCAGCACACGGATGCCGACGGTGGTGGGCAATCTGCTGATTGCCAACCCTGCGGGGGTGACGTTGTCGCAGGAGACGACCATCAATGGGGTGCTGCGGCTGGTGGCAGGGGAGTTTGACAACACGATTCCCTTTGTGCTTGGTCCGAGCGCGCGGGTGTCGTATGAGGGTGGCAGCTTGAAGGTGCCATTTGTGGCGACGGAGTATCGGTCGGTGGCCAGCGGTGCCTGGAGCCAGGCATCGACGTGGGAGGGATTAGTGGGGGATCGCTGGATGGCCATGCCGACGGCGCCGACGGGTGGGGAGAAGATCACCGTGAGAGGGGTGGACACGGTGCGGGTTGACGTTCCGGTGGAGGTGCGCGGTCTGCTGGTGGTGCAGGACAACGGGGTGGTGGAGGTGACCAGCGGTTCGTTGCGCTTTGCCGACGGGAGCACCTATGAGCACGCGCGGGATGGGGGGAGCGTTCCGGTGGCGACGTGGGGTGAAGGTTCGACGTTCCTGTTGACGGGGACCAAGCAGGATGCCCCTGCCAACCGGAATCAGAACTTTTACCACGTGGTGTTCAATACGCCCAACTTGGGCCGCAACCGGGACATGGGCTGGGATAACATCACCATTGGGGGCACCATCCGGGTGGTGAACACCGGCTCCTACCGGTGGCAGATGAGCACCGCTGCAGCTGGGGATACCTCGGTCATCACGGTCATGGGGGATGTGATCGTCGAGGACGGGCAATTCTCGGTGCAGGGCACCAGTAACGCCCTGACGACATTCATCGTGCACCATCATGGCAATGTACAGGTTACCGGCGGCAACTTCTCGATCGCGCGCGGCTCCCAGGGGAATGGAACGGGTACAACCACGTGGTACCTGTACGCGGGCGACTTTTCCATGGCAAATGCCACCACGCAGAATTCCAACCCGACAGCTGGCAACGCCAAGTTCGTGTTCACCAAGCCCGGCGTGCAGCGGCTGACTCTGGGCGAGGGGAACAATATTCTGAGCCTCCCGATCGAAGTAGTTGGTGGCACCACGCTGGATGTCGGACAAAGCACCCTCGCAGGGACTGGCATATTCCTGCTGAACGATGGTGCAACCCTGGCTACCGGGCACGTGGATGGCGTAGCGGGCTTCTTGGGTACGTTACCAGCCGACATTGTGACTCTGAGCAGCGGGGCCAACTTTGTGTTCAACGGCACCGAACGTCAGATCACCAGCACAAGGATGCCAGCTGTAGTGAACGACCTGACAATCAACAACCTGGCAGGTGTGGTTCTCTCACAGGAGACCACGATCAACGGCGTCCTCCATCTTGTGGCCGGCGAGTTCGACAACACCATCCCGTTCACGCTTGGACCAAACGGCTCGATTTCGTGGGAAGGGGGCAGCCTCAAGGTGAGCGTGTCGGTGGCGGAAAGGGACTCGGGACTTCCGACGGCGTTCGCGCTTCTTCAGAACTACCCGAACCCATTCAATCCGGCGACCACGATCCGCTATATGATGCCTACTAGCGCCCATGTGGTCGTGGCTCTGTACGACGCCACCGGACGCGAGGTGGCAAGGCTGGTCGATACCAAGCAGGGCCCTGGCATCCATGAGGTTTCCTGGGACGCAGCCGGTGTGTCGAGCGGCATCTACTTCTGCCGTTTCGTCGCTGGTGACTTTGTCCAGGTCAGAAAACTTGTGGTGAGCAAGTAACCGTCTTGCCCCCCTTCCTCAGCACTATCGAGGGAGGGGGGCACTTTTGTACCAAGAATTGGAGGAGACGACATCACTTCCGCAAAAATGACAGTTCGCCGGCAAGTTGTAGGATTGCTTTTGCTGTGGAGTGCGGGAGTTTTTTCGCTACAAAGCATAGCGCAAGAGCCGCCCGCTCCTCTAAATGTCTACTGGGGAGAGATTCCGCGTGGGGAACGGACCTTCTTCATTGCTCCTAGCGGTGACAACACCAACCCCGGCACCGAGGACCGCCCATGGGCAACGCTTGACTTCGCCACCAACCAGGCGCAACCGGGCGACGTTTTTGTGCTTCGAGGCGGCGTCTATTTTCACAGTGCTACCATCAAGATCTCCCGGAGCGGCACCGCAGACAAGCCGATTACCATCGTCGCCTTTCCGGGAGAGACACCCGTGCTTGACTTTTCTGCCCAAGCGGAGGAGAGCAGCAACAACGGCTTGCGCTTGAACGGCTGGCATTGGCGCGTCATTGGCATTACCGTGCGCTATGCCGGACACAATGGCATTCGCATGGATGGCAGCTGCAACGTGCTGGAGCAAGTCACTGCCTACGGCAATCGCGACACAGGCATCCACATGGCGGGAAATGCGTCGAACAATCTGATCAAGAACTGTGACAGCTTCCGCAACTTCAACACCATCGGCAGGGTTGGTAACAACGCCGATGGGTTTGGGGCGAAATTCGACATTCTCCCAGGAAACCGCTTCTACGGCTGCCGCGCTTGCGAAAACTCGGACGACGGTTTTGATTTCTGGCGCGCAGCCAATACCATTACGGTTGAAAACTGTTGGTCCTTCCACAACGGGGACCCGGCGGTATTCGGCAATCCCGCGAACTTCGAAGGTGCCGGTAATGGATACAAGCTAGGAGGGGACTATGTACCGGGTGACCATATCGTGGTCCGGTGCCTTGCCTTCGACAATTTGGGACCTAGTGGGCAGGCGAAGGGCTTCGACCACAACAACAATACCGGCGCCCTAACCCTCCTTCACAACACCGCCTTTCACAACGGCAGGAACTTTTACTTTCCAAGGGACCCGATCAGGGGGCAGTCGCTATTTGTGAACAACCTCAGTGTGGCCTCAGGCGTGCTGGCGACCGTTCCGCCGAGTGCGGTTGTTGCCGGGAACAGTTGGCAGGGTGGCGAAACCATAAATCAGGATGCATTCGTCAGCGTGGATACGGAACTTGCCAAAATGCCTCGCGAGAGGGACGGGTCGCTGCCTGCTGTGGGCTTATTGAAGCCAAAACCCGGCAGCGTCATCATTGATCGCGGCGTGCCAGTCGGGCTGCCTTATTGCGGGAGCGCTCCTGATTTCGGCGCGTACGAATTCGAGGTTGGAGATTGGCAACCAGGGTTTGTAGAACGGGGGAGTGGTGACCGCATCAAGGAGCTGGTTGTCTACGACGTTGAGAATGCACATAGCTGGGGCGTGAGGGGTGACTTTACGGCGGGGGCGACCGCCTACGGCGATGAGAGCTACATGGTGTCCTCGGTCCCGGAGGGACTATGCGTGTGGGAGTGGGTTCAGACCTCAAATCTTTCTCGGACCAAGAACTACTTGTTGACCCAGGCGGAGTTTGTGGCCGCTGAGCCCCTTGAGGTGTATGTTGCCCACTCGGTGCGCATTGCGTCAAAACCGGAATGGCTCAGTGAATATGAACAAACCGGCTTGCAGCTGACCGTCGCCGGCGAAGGTGGGTTCGAGGAGCAGTTGGGTCTCTTTCGCAAGATCGCTGCCCCCGGGGAAAAAGTCCAGTTGGGGAGAAATTCCAAAGACGGAACGACCTCCGCGCTGATGTACATTGTCCTTGTGGGCTCGCTGTCGCAGGGAATTGCTGCCGGCGATTTCGCCAAACCGACTGCGTTCGACCTGCTTGAGGTCTATCCGAATCCCTCGCGGGGCAGGACCACAATCTTGTACACCGTGAACACGTGGGGTCTCGCAGAGCTGAAGGTGTTTGACGTCACAGGGCGCCAGGTGGCACAGCTCGCCAGAGGGCCCGTTGCCCCAGGGCGCTGCTCAGTGATTTGGGACAGTGGCCCGCTGCCGGGAGGGGTCTACTTCTGCCGGCTGACGACAGGCAGGACATCGGTGGTACGAAGAGTATTGCTGCTCCGGTAAGGGATTCGATGCGCACGGACGGAGCCAGTGGTGGATTCTTCGCAGGTTTTCACGGCCGAGAGGCAAATCAGGAACGAGCCGACGTCGATCATGTTCTACTGCCCTCACTGGAGGAGTTGCTCATGGTCTTGGAATGAAGCCCAAGAAAGCGGGTCGCCTTTCCCTGCGGCTGAAAGGGCAGGACACAGCGGTCCATGGCGCACGTTGGCCGCGCGTGATCTCTGTTGTTGATTATCACCCGGATTTGCGTGAGCGGTAGGCTCACTACCACATCGAGGCGAAGAGGAGCCCCAGTGCCCGAAGTGTACCTCGGCGCAAAGGGGCCAGATCCCTCGCAGGTGGGCATGAACAGGACACTCGGCGAAGCGGAGAGGAGCAATGAGAGGGTTGCAGCTGTGTTTGGCTGTGGCGCTGGCGGCGAGCATCACGTGTGATGGCGCAAAGCGAAACGGCCTCTACTCCAGCATTCTGGTTCTGAAGGTCAACAACCCAAGCCCCTTGTCCCGCATTGATGAACCAGTGGTGCTTGACGTGCGCGCCATAAAGGAAAAGGCGCCGACCTTCAATCCCAAGGCCTTTCTGCTGCTTGCCGACAGTGAGGAGATCGCAAGCCAGGCCAATGATCTGGACGCCGATGGGCAACCTGAGGCCATCGTGGCCGTGCTCGACTTTGCACCCAATGCCGAGAGAACGCTGAGCCTGCGTTATGCCCCCTCTGGCGCAGCGGAACGTTCGTACAAAAAGAGGTCCTACGCGGAGCTTTCTATCAAGTCTGGTGGAAGGTTCGTCGAGCGTAAGTACGTTGGCGGCCAATTCATGAACGTTCGCTCCCTTCGGGTGCCACGTGAGCACACGGATCATTCGGAATTCATACGCTATGAAGGGCCGGGTTGGGAATCTGATCGCATAGGGTATCGCTTCTATTTGGACTGGAGGAACGCTATCGACATTTTCGGCAAGAAAGTGCCGGACATAGTGCTCCGCAGCGTGGGCCAGGATGGCTTCGAGTCCTACCACCAGATGTCCACGTGGGGCATGGACATCTTGAAAGTGGGGGAATCCTTGGGCATCGGCTCAATTGGCATGTGGCTGGGCGGCAAGGCGCATCGCGTGAGCACCACCGACAGCGTGTTCTGCGAAATCGTGCTCGATGGTCCAGTCCAGTCTCTTGTGCGCACCAAGTACTTCGGATGGCAACTGGGCGATGGATCGTACGATCTGGTCTCGGAGCTTTCCATCATAGCAGGTTCACGCATCACCACCCATTCGCTCAGCATCTCTGGGGATCCACCCAATCTGTGCACCGGTATTGTGAAGGACCCGTCAGCCGAGCTTTTCTTCGCCAAAGGCGGTGGAGAGTGGGGCTATCTGGCCACGTACGGGAAGCAAAGTCTCGCAAACGATAGCCTCGGGATGGCGATCATCTTCAGGCAAAGTGACCTGATTGAGTGCACCGAGGACGAACACAGTCACGTCCTGGTGCTCCGGCCCCAGAATGGGCGACTGGTCTACCATTTCTTGGGAGCCTGGGAACAGGAGCCGGGGGGAATCAAGACAAAGCAGGAGTTCGTGAAGTACTTGGAACAGACATTGCAAAGGCTGGAGCAGCCGGTTGTGGTGACATACTAAGCCACCACAGCTTGCCCCCAAAGCGCTGTCGATCCAGCCGTTTTCGTGATTTGCACATTTGAGGGACACCCCATGGAAGTGCGACATCTCGCAGATCCAATTCGCTTCCCCAGCATGACTACCGCGGAAATCCGTGCCGCTTTCCTCGTCGAGACTCTTTTTGCCCCGGATGAAGTGGTTTTGCTGTACGCAGAGACTGACAGGGCGATCGTCGGGTCGGCCGTTCCGGGAGACAAACCCTTGCGACTGGAGGCATCCAAGGAGATTGCTGCGCAATATTTTTGCGAGCGACGCGAACTGGGCGTGCTTAATATCGGAGGCAAAGGCAGCGTAACTGTTGATGGGGTTGGGTACAAGTTGGAGAACAAGGACATCCTGTACGTCGGACAAGGGGCAAGAGAGGTTGTGTTCGAGAGTGCGCAGTTGGAGAGCCCGGCTGCTTTCTACCTGCTCAGCTTCCCGGCGCACCGGGCTTTTCCCACGACGAAGGCCTCTCTGGCGGACGCGGCAGCGGTGCATGTGGGGCAGCCGACAGCCTGCAATGAGCGTACCATCTACAAGTACATTCATCCCGGCGGCATACGCAGTTGCCAGCTCGTTATGGGAATCACAGTGGTGGCGCCAGGCTCAAATTGGAACACTATGCCGCCACATACCCATGAGCGGAGATGCGAGATATACCTTTACTTCGATATGGCAGAGGAAACCCGGGTTTTCCACCTTATGGGGACGGCAGAGGAGACGCGCCACATCGTAGTGGCCAATCGCCAGGCGGTGATCTCACCGAGCTGGTCCATTCATTCCGGTGTCGGAACTGGGCCCTATGCGTTCTGCTGGGGTATGGGCGGAGAGAATCAGGCGTTCGACGATATGGATGCAATCGATATCCACCGGATAAGGTAACTTGATCGGCTCACCCTGTGAGGAGGAGATGATTCTCGACAAGTTTCGCCTTGACGGCAAAGTGGCCATTGTGACGGGCGCAGCGCGCGGTCTAGGCCAAGCCATGGCAGTTGGGCTCGCCGAGGCGGGGGCAGATGTAGTGACCGTAGACATCGTGGACATGTCACAAACTCTCCAACAGATCGAAAGCCTGGGGAGACGCTGTTTCGGGGTGAATGCAGACCTGCGGAAGTTGGAAAGCGTGGACACGATAGTGCGCGAGGCCCGCGCCCGCATGCAGGGCATCGACATCCTGGTCAACAACGCCGGCATCATTCGCCGGGCGCCACTGCTGGAGTTCACGGTGAAGGACTGGGACGAGGTTATGGACGTCAACCTCCGCACATTGTTCTTTCTCAGCCAAGCAGTGGCAAGAGTGATGATTGAACAGGGGAGAGGAGGGAAGATCATCAACATTGCCTCCATGCTCTCCTTTCAAGGGGGCATCCTTGTTCCTTCATACACTGCCTCTAAAAGCGGAGTGATGGGCCTGACGAGGCTGCTTGCGAACGAACTGGCACCCCATAACATCAACGTCAACGCCATTGCTCCCGGCTATATGGCCACCGACAACACAGCTCCCCTCCGAGCCGACCCGGTGCGCAGCAAGGCAATTCTTGAACGCATCCCGGCGGGAAGGTGGGGCGAGCCAGAGGATCTGAAAGGTGTGGTGGTCTTCCTGGCCTCCGAGGCTTCGTCCTACATGCACGGCTACACCGTGGCAGTCGATGGCGGTTGGCTGGCAAGATGACCAAAGAGTATCACCAAATGAGAGGTAGCATGAGAAGAGGCACACGTGCCGCGGGGGCGGCCCGCAAGCACACTTATGGCTATGGTACCGGAAGCGCTGAACTCGAAAGGCGCAGGGACAGGCGGCTGGCCGGAAATCGAGGAAAGCGGGGCAGCGGTTTCGTGAGCCGAAGTGCCTTGCTTGTCGCAATGTTCACGCTAATGGTGTCTTGCAGCCACCCAGGCAGCCGAGTGCGCGTGCTCAAACTCGCTCACGCATTGGATACCAACCATCCGGTCCACAAAGGCATGGTGTACATGGCCGAGCGCGTCGCAGAAAAGTCCCAAGGCAGGTTGAGGGTCGACATCTACCCGAGTGGCCAGTTGGGTGACGAGAGGGAATTGATCGAGTTGCTCCAAATTGGCAGCCTGGCCATGACCAAAGTCTCCACAGCTCCCCTAGAGGCCTTTGTCCCGGAAATGGAAATCTTTGGTATCCCGTACGTCTTCAGGGACGACGACCACCGGTGGAAGGTGCTGCGAGGGGACATCGGTCGGCGGTTGCTCCTGGCGGGGGAGAGGTTCCTCTTGCGCGGCATGTGCTATTACGACGCGGGCAGCCGGAGCTTTTACACGAAGAAGGTGCCGATCATGTCACCGAACGACCTGCGAGGGCTCAAAATACGCGTCATGAACAGTCCCACTTCTTTTCGCATGATCCAGGCCTTGGGTGGTTCAGCTACCCCTATTCCCTGGGGCGAGCTGTACACGGCGCTGCAGCAGGGTGTGGTCGACGGTGCTGAAAACAATCCGCCAAGCTTTTATTTCTCGCACCACTACGAGGTGTGCAAATACTACTGCCTTGACGAGCATACATCTATCCCGGACATCCTGCTTATGAGCACCACAGTGTGGAAGAGCCTGTCGCCCCAGGAGCAGCGGTGGCTGCAAGAGGCAATCGATGAGTCTGTAGACTACCAGCGGAGACTCTGGCAAGAGGCTTCGGCAGAAGCGTTGCGCGAGGTGCAAGAGGCGGGTGTACAGGTCCTGTATCCCGACAAGGGCCCATTCAGGGAGGCTGTGCAGCAGATGTACGCTTCTTACAAAGGCACGCCGGTGTATGACCTTATTCAAGAGATTGAAAAGGTGGAATGATGATGGGAAAGCTTACAGAGCGCATAGCCACGGCCCTTGGTCTATTCCTGAGTTTTCTAATGGCCACCATGGTCTTGGCTGTGACCTGGCAGGTGTTTACTCGCTTCGTGCTTCGCCATCCGAGCTCCTACACCGAAGAGTTGGCGCGCTTCCAACTCATGTGGACAGGGCTCCTCGGGGCAAGCTACGCCTACCGCACCAAGGCGCACCTGGGAATCGACATTTTGGCCACAAAGCTCTCGGGGACGCGCAAGCGGGTGCTGGAGGTCAGTGTACACATTCTGGTCCTGCTCTTTGCGCTCTTTGTGATGGTGGTGGGGGGCATTCGGCTCGTGCGCTTGACTTTCACGCTCCGCCAGGTTTCCACGGCCCTGGGGGTGCCTATGGGGTACGTCTACTCGGTTCTTCCCATATCCGGAGCGCTGATCATCTACTTTGCTGTGCATTTTATTATCGAGACGCTGCACCCCAAGCTGCCAGCAACAAGTGGCGGTGGGTATGTAGTCACCCGGTGTGAACGCTAGAAACCTTCCCCTGGAGGAAAC
>JBBIKH010000111.1:0-228 GCA_037445575.1 bacterium | reverse complement strand
GGAGGAAACCACAGGGAGCGCTTAGAATGGACTTTTCGGTAGTCGCGTTGATCGTAAGCTTTGCCTTGTTGTTAGCCATCAATGTGCCGATTGCCGTCGCCATAGGCATCTCTACCACTTTGACGATGCTCTTTACCATCAGCCCCATGCCGGCACTGACCACAGTGGCACAGAGGATGGCCACCGGTATCAATAGTTTCACCCTCCTTGCCATCCCATTTTTAGTGC
>JBBIKH010000110.1:0-11527 GCA_037445575.1 bacterium | reverse complement strand
CAAAACCCCACCCCTCCCCCTGGTAAGGTCTTGCCCGACCATGTCATTTTTGCTCAGAAACGGAACACGTCGGTCATGCAAGCCTATTTCAGCACAGCGACCTTTTCCACTGCCACGTCGCTTGCAAAACGTGCCACGATGAGATAGACTCCAGAGGCGACCATTTCCCCCTGACCGTTTCGACCGTCCCATAGCCATGGATGCACACGGCCTGCGGGGACGGAGCCGAGCCGCTGCTCCAACACTCTGCGCCCATGCATATCTCGAACTGACACCGTCACCTCCTGATCGCTCTCAGAGTGGATGAGCACCGTGAGAAAAGTCTCTTGGCTCATCCTGAAGGGATTGGCTGACACAGCAACGATTGTGTTCCCTCTGGGCGGGCCGTCAGAGACCGAACCGGGTTCAACAATGGTTGCGAATCGGTAGAAACCGTTCGCGTCGCCGCCTCCGCTCTCATCTCCGAGGTGGGTTCGGGATACCGCCAGCACCACCGTATCGGCGGGCGTGAGGTAGCCCAACGAGCTGGCGGTGGCACCAGAAACGTAATCGTAGGTAGCCTTCCCTGTGCCAAGCACCGCAACGGAAAGCCGCCACTTGCTTGCCTCGGCACTGACAAGCTGCGCGTTGTAGGGTGCAGGCAGTTGGGGGACGAACGAGTAGAACTTGGTGGCGAGGCGTTTGCAAGAGTCCGCCACTTCGATCCGCTCTGTGAAGGCGTCGTTTCGCTGAAGGCGGATCGCAGGGTAGTGTTTTCCCTCCGGGTAGAAGGTAACCGTGTCCGCGCGACTGCCAGTGAACATGTTCCAGACGGCAAACTCGGCTAGAGCGTCCTCGAAGGTCAGACCTTTGGCCAGCAATGCCTGGCGGATGGCGAACATCCCGTGGGTAGTTTGCATGCTCAGCCACGACTCGCGGATTGCCTCCGTGCCGACGCGCTTGGCCACAAAATGGTTCCACACTGCCATTCCGTACTCCCGCCGGCCGTCAGCAGTGTTGAAGGGCAGATCCGGACAGTTGAAAAAGCCGGTGAGGTAGTTGTAGTAGTCGTTGACCTCATCATAGACAACGTCTTCCATCCAGGTGGAAGAGACCTCGTAGTAAAAGAGGTCAGCAGTGGCTGCCGGCTCCCTCTGCGGTTCGCGGATGCCAAAGTGGATGGCGTGGAAGAACTCGTGCGCTGCGGTCACGCGCAGGCCATCCAGCCCCTTGCTGTAAAAGCCGCGCGCGTAATCATTGTCGACGATGATGTACGTGGTCCAATCTGAGGCCGGCGTCTCTGGCACTGGGCTCTCGGGATAGGTCCAACCATAATCGGCGATGTTTTGGATGTACACGTCGTACTCGGGGCCGTCCACGCCATTGTCTGGGGGTGGCGCAGGGTAGCCCATCTGCACGACTTCCACCTCGTAGGCTCGATCAAACGCCAGCGCCGCTTCCCAGACGAAAGACTCCGTGGTCTGGTGGGCGCCCGAGGTAGTGTGGTGAATTTTGAAACGCCCGCTGGGGCTTATCAGCCACAGGGGGAGGCTTGGGCGCGTCATATAAGGGGCAAGGGTCTCTCGCTGAAGCGCAGTGAACCGGGGCCACTCCGCGCGGACCTCCCACATGGTCATTGTGCCACATTTGCCGGGCGGACGGGGCAGCGATCGATACGGCTCTGGCAATGCGGCGGGATTGGCCATGGCCAGCACTTTGAGGACCAGCGCCTCCTGGGAGCTCAGCAGGCCCGCGGCCCGCTGCATGTGGAGAAACGAGGCAAAGTCCTCGGTAGCGCCTGCCGCCAGTGTGACGACGGTCAGAAGTATCAGCACGGCATATCCAGGTCGCGGCATGGTAGCTATTTCCTGCGAAACGAGAGAGTGAGCGGCACGCCCATAAAGCCAAAGCGCTGTCGGAGCTGCTTTTCCAAGTACGCTTGGTAGTTGGCCTGGACGCCGCGGGGATAGTTGCAGTAGAAGGCGAACACGGGAGGCGCCGCGTTCACTTGCGTGCAAAACCTGATCTTGACTTCCTTAGTGCCAAACGCCGGCGGTGCGTGTTGCGCCACTGCCTCCTGAAGGAACTGGTTGAGTTCACGGGTGCGCACCACTTTGCGCCGCTCCCCATCGACGGCCAGCGCCACATCCAACACCTGGGTCACGTTGCGGCCGGTTTTCGCTGAGACGAACAGCACGGGCACATAGGTGAAGGTGCGGAGTTCATCCCGCACCATCTGTTCGAATTGCAGGGTCGCCTTCGCTCCAGAGGGCATGAGATCCCATTTGTTGACCACCAGAAGCACCCCTTTGCGCTGCTGCACCACTTGGTCAAGGATTCTCTTGTCCTGGTCGAAGAGCCCCTCGCTGGCATCGATGACCACGGCTACCGTATCTGCTCTGCGGATAGCGCGCAAGGAGCGCTGAGTGCTGTAGTATTCCACAGCGGCACTGATCCGACTCTTGCGGCGCAACCCGGCGGTATCCACCAACACGAGCCGCTGGCCGCGGTAGTCGAACTCGGTGTCTATGGCATCGCGTGTAGTGCCGGGGATGTCGGTAACCACCAGTTTCGGCATGCCCAGGACCGCGTTGATGAGGGAGGACTTGCCGACGTTGGGGCGGCCCACGATGGCCAGTCGCAGCGCGGTCTCCTGTTCCTCGCCGTCTTGGCCCACGCGCTCGGGCAGTCTTTGGACCACCTCGTCCAAGAGCTCGCCGATGCGCCTGCCCAGCGATGCCGATATTGGCAGCGGTTCGCCCAGGCCAAGACGGAAGAACTCGGCGCTTAACCCTTCGTGCGCAGCGGTATCGATCTTGTTGGCCACCAGCAGAACAGGCTTGCCGCTCTTGCGCAGCATCTGCGCCAGCTCTTCGTCCTCGCCGGTCAACCCCGCGCGACCGTCGACCAGAAAGAGGACAAGGTCCGCCTCGCTAATACCATGCTGCAGTTGCTCCATGACGGCGCGGTGGATTGGTTCGTCGGTCCCACTGACGAAGCCACCGGTGTCCACCAGCAGGAAACGTCGTCCCACCCACTCAGCGGTAACGTACTTGCGGTCGCGGGTGACCCCAGGTGTCGGATCGACGATTGCTTCGCGCCTGCCGACAATGCGGTTGAAAAGGGTTGATTTTCCCACGTTGGGGCGGCCAACGATCGCAACGACTGGCAGCCTCATGACACCCGCTCCCTCAGCACACCCGCCGCGAACATCTGCGCAATTCTTCCATGGTCCACGACCTCTACCGGTTCGCCGATCCTGGCGCTGATCTGGGCGGGCGTCCAGTCATCAAGGAAGCACCCATCGGCATTCAGGCAATTTGCGGGCAAAAGCACCAGGTCGCCGCGGCCCTGTTTGCGCAAAGCCGCCCATATGTCTTGTCCTGTGAGTAGGCCGGTGACGGTGACGGTCTCGCCATAGAAGTGATTGGTAACCGGCAAGACCTTAAGCTCAATGTTGGCAACCCTGCGCGCGATCTCCGCACAGACCTGCTGCACAATTGGCGCCGCAAGTGTGCCTGTCACCACCGTGACCCGCGTCGGGGCCGAAAGGCTGTGCGGCAGACGGCGTTTGTCCTTCTGGAACTGATCTAAGAATAGACGCAGCATGCCCACCCCGTTTTCCACTTGCGGAAAGTCCTCGTAGCGCGACGCCAGAGGAATTTCGTGGCCAGCAGCCAGGTAGAGCTCGTCTGCGAGATAGACAAAGTAGCTGCCCAAAAGGTTCCGGAGTTCCTGCGCGCGCTGCTCGTAGTGTGCCACGATTTCGCATGCCAGCTGACGGTCAACAGGGCGGAGCGGGACCAACCCCTGCCGGTGGCGGGTGAGGCCCACAGGCACCAGCGCCACCGATGCTACCTGGGGAAAGAATTCCAGTAGCGTGTCCACCGTCTGCTCCAAGAAAGGCCCATCGTTCCAGCCCGGACAGATCACCACTTGGGCGTGCACAGTGATACCAGCTCCTGCCAAGAAAGCGATCTTTTCCAGCAGGCGATCGTCGCGGCGCAGTCCCAGCAGCTTCTTGCGCAGCGCCGAGTCGGTAGCGTGCACCGAAATGTACAGTGGCGACAGGCGTAGCTCCGCGATGCGCAGAAGATCGCGCCATCCCGCATTGGAAAGGGTCACATAGTTGCCGTGCAAAAAGGACAAGCGATAGTCTTCGTCCTTCACGTACAGTGAAGGACGCATGCCCCGGGGATTCTGGTCCACAAAACAGAACACGCAGGCGTTGCCGCAGGTGCGAAGGCGCATCGGCTCAAGCTGCACGCCCAGCTCCCCGGCTGGCTCGTCTTCACATCGCACGGTGAAGCGTTGCCCATTGCGCTCGACCTCCAGCCAGCGCCCGCCCTCTGCCGCCCAAAAGCGGACATCCAGTTCATCGGCAACCGCATGGCCGTTCAGGGCGAGCAACGTGTCGCCAGGACGGAGGCCCAGCAGATCAGCAAGTCCTCCGGTTTCCACAGCCAGGATTCTCATGGACCGTCAGCGGTACCAGCGGTGCGGTTTGCTTGAGACTGGGCGTACCAGCTTCTGATCAACGCAGCAATGACGCCAGCAGTGGGCACGGCGATGACTAATCCGAGGAGGCCCCACAGCTTGGAAAAGGTCAGAATTGCGAACATGACCCAAGCTGGATGAAGGCCCACCTTGTCGCCTACGATTTTGGGCGAGAGGAAGGACCCTTCCACGATCTGCACAGCCTCTATGAGTACGACGATCTTGATGGTAGTGATGATTGGGTGAGGGCTGAACAGGCCTACCAGCACGCCCACAAGCATGGTGATTGCCAGCCCGACGTATGGGACAAGATTAAGAAGGCCAGCGAGGACGCCGAGCAGGAGCGCATAGGGAATGCGAAAGATGCTCAGCAGGATGGTCGTGAGCACGCCTACGATCAGGCACACAAGCAGTTCGCCACGGAAGAAACCGACCAGGACCCTGTCCACGCTGCGCACGACCTCTGCCGCGCGGCTTTGGTGCCGCGCCGGCAGCAACCGCCGCACCGCACTCTTTAGCCGGTCAAAGTCCTTGAGCAAGAAAAAAGTGAGGAACGGAATCAACACCAGGTTCAGGAGTTGCCCGAGAACGGCGGAAAGCCGAGAGGTCAGGTGCAGCAGACTCTGGAAAAGAAATTTGAGAAAGCCCTCGGCCTGGTCGGCAATCTTTGGGGCTAACTGCTGCTGTACCTGTGCGCTATCCATGCCGAAACGCCCCATGAACGCCGCCAGGTCGTTCTCCACCAATGTCCTTGCTCTTGCGGCGAAGCCAAGGCTTGCTTGGATGATGTCGGTCACTTCGTTGACCACCTTGGGCACAATCAGCACCAAGGCAAGTACCACGCAGCCCACCACAACCAGGATGATGAGTGCCACCCCGACGGTTCGAGGCAGCCGTAAGCGCCCCAGCCGGTCCACAAGCGGGTCCAGAAGGTAGGCCAAAAGTAGGGAGACAGCAAAGGGAAACAACACCTCCCGGAGTTCGTGGGCAAGCCAGAGCGCGAACACCAACAGCAAGACGACCAAAAGGTGGCGGGCAGCCGGCTGGTGGCGCAAAGGGAACAAGAGCGCCACGATGGCCAGCGCTACCACCAGCGGCGAGAGATGGCTGCGTACCGCAAACAACAGCGCCCCCATCAGCAGGGAGGCGCTTACAATGAGCAGAGCTTCGAGTCTGTCCCTCTTGTCGGCCATAGTCCCAGAACCATGTCAGATGCGTATGGGCGGTGGAGGCCTCCTCTTACCGCTGGCGGAGCTGGCGGTCGCGGTCCTTGTTCCAGCGGACCCATTCCAGCTTGGCGTCCTCCGCTTCGTCGAAACGCCTTTTGTGGTATTTGCCGTCCGGCCTCACCGTCACCTGAAAACCTCTGACGATACGGATCCACTCCTCCAACGTGACCTGATAGGGGGGAGGGACTTCATAGGGCCCAGGAATCTGGTGGGGCTCCAATGAGCGCGGACGGGGTTTCGGCTCTTTGCCTTCAAGCTTGGCCAATGGGCCGACGTCCACGGCGCCGTCGTACACCAGCACGGTGGTAGTCGAATCGGCGTCGATGCGGTAGATGGTACCGCGCACGGCGCAGACCGCCGTCGGCGCTTTGACCTGGAATGTGCGAGAAGGCCCTGCCTGAGCGATGTTCGCCCATAGCTTGCCCTTTTTGAGGTTGGACTGGACCTCTTTGGTCTTCTTGGAAATGCTGGCCTTGGTCAATTCGAGTTCGGTCTGCTCACCGATGCGCAACACGCTCTTGTCGGTGAGGGTAATCTCGGCGCGCGATTCTTTCGCGGTGCGAATGACGTCTCCCTCGAACAGCTCCATCTTCAGCTTTGCCGGCACCCATTCCGTGCTGTCGCGATGGCGAACGGTGACGTCACCAGCACTTCCCACAAGGAACGTGACCACCCCTATTTTTGGTGGCTGGGCCCATGCCTGAAGCACAAGAAGTGGAAGGAGCATAGTCATGAGCCATGGTGCGTGCCTGGCGGTCCCGCGCATCGGTTACCATCCTCCTATGACTACTGTTGCGTGTTGGGTTCTTCGCCTGGGCCTGCAATCAAGAGCATCGCCCGCTTGGGCAGGCCAGATCCTCACGGGTTGTCCGTCACGATCATGCGCGCCATGTGCGGAGTTGGACTCGGGCTCTGGCCTTCCAGCCTGCGGGTGAGCGCCGCCCGAGAGTCTTCGTTTTCCGTCCCGTGTTGAAGTTCAAGCAACGGGCCGTACGGACATCTCATTCTGGCCGGCAGAGTCTTCTCGCCCTCCGCATTCCTGGGCGAACTCGGTCAGCGATGAGCGACAGTTCACCTGCCCGTTCACAGGGCTACAGGTGCCACCACGCGATCGAAACTCGAAAAAGGAACAGGGGAGCTCACCCCGGCAGGTGTCTCCCCTGCGCAAAACTGTGCGCGAAAACAAAGATGACAATCATCTACCCCAAAGCACACCGCGGTGTTTCCGGAGCCGTTAGGGCGGGTTACTGGATGCGCACCAGGTCGTCGCGTCGAAAATCCGAACCCTCCACCACCGCGCACTCGGAGGCCTTGCCGTTACCCAGATTGTTGTTGGTGACTCTGATCTTGCCAATCTTCTGGTCAACAGTGCCCAGCGAGAGGCCGGTGTCCGGGTCTACGAGCTCCTCCCCCTGGCGATAGACCACAAAGACGTCGCCATTTTGGACTCCCGCCTCTGCACCCGCGTTGATAAAGACCGAGCCGTTAGCCTTGATGATTTTGGCCTGCCAGGGCACATTGGCCGCAGATTTTTCAACCAGCTCCACCAAGGCGTCGATCGCATCGCGCGTGGCTTTGCCTACAAGTGACTCGTCGAACTTGTCGCGGTTGTCGAAGCTAAGCTCCGGGGTATCGACGCCCAGCCCCTTGGAGGAGCGCTCCTTGCGCACCGTTTCGGCCACCAGAATTTCGCCCGTGGTGGTATTGACGAAGCGGACGTCGATTGCCACCGTGGCTTTGGTCGACTTGACGCCCACGCCGATCCCCTTGACCCTACCGCCTACCCCGCCTTCGGTGTACCCAAATTCCGTGACCGCGCCGACGATGGCTAGCTCCACCCCCAACATCTTGCCGGCCTGTGCCGCGCTCTCAGGGGTGACGATACCGGCCATACCCAGCGACTGCTCTTTGAGCAGCGATTCCATCTCCTTGCGCTCAAAGACGCGGTAGTTGCCGGTCTTGACCAAGGCGGTCACCAGCATGTCGGCCATCCCCTCTCCCACAGGCTGCCCAGTCCACCAGTGGTAGTGGTGCGCCGTCTTGTCTTGGAAGTCGAATACGGCCACCCTGCGCTTCAGGCGCTTTGTGGGTTCACTGGTCTGGGCCTTGCCCAGCGTGGGAAGCTGGGAGAGGAACAACGCGCACAGGAGGAAAAAAGTCAATCCTCGTCGCATAGTTTCACCTCGTTGGCATAGGGGTTCTTGGCATGTCTATTGGGGCTCACGCACGCCCTCCGCTTTTGGGACAAAGCGCGCCGTGATGCGGTTGGCAGAGACGCCCTCGACGGAGAGGGTGAAGCGGCCAAAGTCCCGGCGCTCGAACTCACGCGCCAATTGGGTGGCATTGCCGCTGATCTTGATATCCAGCTCAGCCGAACCACCTCCGTAGTTGCGCTGATAGATGTTCTTGACGCCGCGCAGATAGAACTTGGCCGTGTTGACAAAGTCGCTGAGCTGCGCCATGGATTCGACTCCGCGCAGCACCACCTTCACCTCGCCGAGGTTGTAGTATTTGTCCCGCCACTTGGCCACGATCTTGGCGATGAGACCATCGGCAAGCTTGTTGGCCGCCTTCTGGATGGCCATCGTGCCACCGGTCACCTCGTCGATGTGCGGATAGGCGGCATGTTCGCTGGCAGTGGCCAACACCCGGCCTACGTCGGTCTCCACCACGCGGGCGGTGATATTGGCCTGGCACGACTTCATTCCTGCCATGTTGAAGCCGCTGGCCACCGTGGCCACCGCCTTGCCGGTGATGACAATCTCCGCGCCGAAGGAGAGGCCAATGGCGGCTGCCGCTTTGTCGTCCCCTTGCAGAGCGGCCAGCACCTGCTCGCGCTTGATGTTCTCGCGGACGGTCCCTGGGTCAACGACCGGAAAGTCGTTATCCATGAACTTTTGCATGATCGCCGTTTCGGCGGCGGTCATGTTCACCTCGAACCAGCGGAAGCGGCCGGTGGGGTCGCCGATGTTCTGTTCGTCGATGATGACCATCACCCGTGGGTTCCCCATCCGCTCGATGAGGTTCTTCACGGCCTCGGCGTCGCGTTGGAGCTCACCCAGCTCCACCTCCGCCTTCAGCGCCACTTCATACAGTTCGGGGCTCTTCTTGTAGTCGGAAAGGATGGTATAGTTCCGCACGTAGCCGCGGGTCCAACTCAGGATGTTATCGTCGACGACCTGATAGTTCTGCACCTTGGTTTCGGATTCGATGAAGGTGCCGAGCGCCTGTTCCACCGCCTTGCGCAAGGCGTCGTCGATGGCGCGGTCGCGGGCGCCGGCCACATCGCCTTCGAAGATGGTGCCAGTACCGATTGCTTCGATCACCTGCGTGGTAGGGGGGCGCATCTGGCCGAGTGCGGGCCTTCCTGCCGCAACAAGAGCCAAGCACAGCAGTACAACGCTTGCGAGAATCTTCACCGCCAACCTCCTCTCCTGCGGGAGCACAGGCGTTTCAAAAGGTAAGGAGGGGACCCCGCACGTGGGGCCCCCTCCTCAGGTTAGAAGGTCATGCGCAATGCGTTCTGGAAGTCACGGATTGCCAAGAGGGCGTCGGCCCCGGACATGTGGTCGTTGAGGCGAAACTCGCCGGTCATCTTGTCCGCAGCCATGATCCCTCGGCTGACCATGAGCATGATGGCATTGAACGCCCAGTGGCTGGGGTTCACATCCGGGAAGGGGGAAGACTCGCCGATGAACTTTGTGGCCAGCGTCTGGTCGCCCGTTGCCAAGATCATGATGTCCTGCATGGTCTTGGCGTAGTTTGCCCTGGTGATCTTCTCGTCGGGGCGGAAGGTATGATCCGGAAACACGTCCATGCCCTGGGCGGCAACAATGTCCTTGATCCAGTTCTTTGCCCAATGCCCCTCGACGTCGGTGACGGCCGGCAGCGTGGCCGTGGGTTGGGCCATCTTGGTCACGTCCTCAGGCGGACGGAAGCCAGTTTCGTAGGTCTTGGGCCGTTTCTTCTCCAAGAGCTCCATCAGTTTGAGCTCTTCCATGAGCAACACGGCCAAGTCCGCCCTGCTGATCTCCGGAATCAGGGCGATTTTGGCGCCGATCTTGGTGCCAGGGGCGGCGCGCTGAATCTTTTGCACCAATGCCCACTCCTTGTCGGCGGCTGCAGTATAGTCGCCCTTCATCTCGATCACCTTGGCAAAGGCGGTAGCCGCCTGACCAAAGTCATACCCCTCTTTGTAGGTGATGCCCATGTAGTAGAGAGGCTTGTCGCTGCGGGGGTATTGTTCTGCGGCCTTTTTGAACTCCTTGACAGCTTCTTCCATCCAGTCGTCGCCCTCGCGGCGCATGGTGATGATGCGTCCTTTAATGATGCGGCCATCAAGCGAGTTCTTGTTCTTCGCCAGGGCCTCGTCGGCTAGCTCCATTGCCTTGCGAAAGTCCTGTTTGGTGGCGTAGACGAGGGCCATGCCCGCGTAGGATTCGGCGTACTTGGGATCAAGGGCTTTGGCGCGCTCGAACTCCTGCATGGCCAGGTCGAGGTTACCGCGCTCCAGCTCGCGCATGCCCTGGCTGAAGTGGTTCTGGGGCGTGTCCAACACTGACTTTGGCTTGATCGCCTTGGGGCCGCACCCTACGAGCCACAGAACGAGCGCACCCGCCAAGAGCAGCCCGATGAGTTTCAGTTGTCTATTCTGCATAGTCTTCTCCTTGCAGCATAGGCTCAACGCTTTGCCGAGCTAGGTTGCCAATCAGTCGACGATGAACATCACCCGGCACTTGTCCAGGAAGCTCTGGGTGCTGGAAGCAGCGTGGATCGTCGCTGCGTCGGCGTTGGAAATGACCACGTCCGCCTTGTTGGCACCCGCAGTCTTAATGGCTTTCACGATGAGCGGATTGTTGGCCACGCGCTCGTTGGTGCGGGCCCGATTGACGTCCTTGTCGTAGCCCACCATGCCGATTTGCACCGCCCAGTCCCTGCTCACGAATTTCGAGCCGTACACCTCTTGCCCGTTCTCATCCAGGACCTTCGGGGCCATCGCCGGGCGCACGCCCAAGCCTTTGGTGTCAATGATCAGGCCAGTGTACGCCGCCCCTGCGGGAGCTGCCGCCTGCACGCCTGGGGCACCGGGTTGGATCAGCTGCACACCTGGTGGCACTGGTTTGCCTGCAGGCCACGGCTGACCGCACACCGGGCAAAGGGGCTGCGCCGCACCCAGGTAGACACCTCCACCCAAGGTTGGGGGCAACAGGACGTCTGCTAAGGCGCCGGTCAAAGGCATCTCCACCGTCACCTCAACATCGCCGGTGGACATGTACTTGGTGTCGACTACGGTGAAATTGCGCAACACACCCTGCACGCGCGTGTTGATGACGTCGTTTTCCACCATGGCGTTGCGGACCGTGACTTCTGAGGTGAGCTGCACCCCCTGCACAGCCTCAAGGAGGTTGCGGAAGGCCGCGCGCTTGGCGGCCTCAATGGCTCCCGCCCGCTGCGCTGCTAAGGGATGGTCTGGGTTCGGTGCGCCGATGCCTGTCGCGCGGATCACTTGCCGGCTCCAGTCCACATTGCCCGCGGGACCCACCGGTTGGGTGACGTATTGTCCCCAGGTTGCTGAAGTGATCAGCACCAGCACGCACACGAGCATTACACGGACTGCTTTCATGATGCGCCTCCTTCACAGCTGGTTCCAAAGCCTTTGTACGCTGCCGCCGCAGCCGCACCCTACACCATACCCCGGCCGCTAACCTCAACCAGTGGAAATGTCGCATCTTGGAGAAACCCCGGGCGTGACGGCGGTCACAATATCTCCATCCCCTCAAAAAAAAATTGAGCGAATGACGGGATTCGAACCCGCGACAGCT
>JBBIKH010000109.1:0-11568 GCA_037445575.1 bacterium | reverse complement strand
CCGTACATCTGGGTGTTCAACCTGTTCAACCGCAAGAATGTGACGGGCGTATACCGGCAGACCGGCGACCCGCACGACAACGGCTGGTTCCTGACGGAGGACGGCAAGTCGTGGGCGCAGATCAACGGCAGCAAGGGCGTCTACTACGCCAAGAAGGCCCTGAGTGATGCTGGTGCTGCGAATCTTTCCACGCCGCGCATCCTCAGGTTCGGGGTGATGATCGACTATTGACAAAGGCCTGGCTGGCGGCTGCTTTCCGGCCGCCAGCCTCCGGCTGCCTGTGCCGCACACACGCCCGGCAGGTCAAGCGGTGCAGGGTGGACGCTGTGTTCGTTGCGTAGGAGGAGTCACGATGAAGAGAGCGATGGTCGCTTTGCTGGTTGCGACTCTTGCCCTGCTCCTTTTTGGCCAGAATTGGGCAGTGGCTAAGAGCGCTACCAGTCGCCTGAGCAAGTCGATGATTAAGGACCACTGCAAGTACATCGACGTCAATCAGATCCGGTGCTCGGTAATGAACAACGGCACCTTTAGCCGCCACCCAATTACCGGGAACTCGGACTTGGAGTGGCCCAAAGGCACCGGCAAGTATGCGGTCTATAATTCGGGCATCTGGATCGCTGGCAAGGTGAATGACGCCACCCGAACTGCCTGTTCCGACTACAATGTGGAGTATCAGCCGGGCCTCATTCTCCCTGATGGCACTCCTGACAACCCGGCCGACCCGAAGTATCGAGTCTATAAGGTACACAGGAACTACCCGGACGGCTATGCTGCGCTCGATATCGACCCATGGAGTGCCTGGCCGGTGGACCAGGGCGCGCCGGTGAACCCAGATGGCTCTATCAAGTGGTTCGGCGACGAGCAGCTCTATGCGGTGATGAACGACCTGGACGCCAACTTGCACAACATCGCTTACCACACGCTGCCCATCGGCATCGAACTGCATCTGCTGGTGTTCGGCTTTGACCGGCCTGGGGCACTGGGCAACACCATCTTTTTCCAGTACACGATCATCAACAAAGGTAGGGATGACCTGAAGAAGGCTTACATTGGCGTCTGGTCCGACGTGGATATGGGCGACGCCAATGACGACCTGCTCGGGTATGACAGGGAACGGGGGATGGCCTTCGTGTACAATGGCGATCCCATTGACGGCACCTACGGCGACCGACCTCCGGCAGTGGGCTTTGACTTTTTCCGTGGCCCCATGGTGCCCTCTCCGGGGGACACGGTAAAGCTGCCGGACGGGAGTGTCTACCCCAACAGGAAGCTGCTCGATGCAACGGCGTTTGTCAAGTACTACAACCCGCACCCCATCTACCGTGACCCGAACTACAGCGCGCAGGGGGCAGAGGAGCTATACAACTATCTGGCCGGACTCAAGTCCGATGGGTCGCCTTGGATTGACCCCACCACAGGGCAGGTGACCACCTTCCTCAACACGGGCGACCCAGTGCGCGGCACGGGGTGGTTGTCCACCATGGAGTCGCCGCCAGCAGACATCCGCCTCCTAATCTCCTCCGGCCCGTTCACCTTGGCTAAGGGCGATACCCAGGTCGTGGTGGCCGGCGTGGTCATCGGCCAGGGTAATAACCGGCTTTCCAGCATCGAGGTGCTGCGCTTTTATGACAAGTTTGCACAGGCGGCCTACGACAAGGGTTTCCACGTGCCCAGCCCGCCGCGCGCACCGGAGGTGCTGGTGACGCCGCTGGACCGCAAGGTGCTCCTCACCTGGGGCAAGGAGGCGGAGGACTATACCGAATTCGGGTATGAGTTCGAGGGCTACAATATATACATCGGTGCCTCGGCTGGCGGCCCCTGGAAGCGCTTGGCTACCTACGACGCCAATAACGGCGTGATGGCGGTGCTGGATGAGGAGTATGACCCCAATACCGGCTTTGTGCTGGAGTTGCCGGCAGCCTACGGTTCCGATCTTGGCCTGAGCTACACCTACACCCTGGAGCGTGACTATGAGGGGTTCCGCCTGGCCAACGGCCGAACCTACTACGTGAGCGTCACCGCTTACAGCTTCGGCGTCCGGGGTGTACCCAAGATCCTGGAGAGCTCGAAAAACGTCTTGGCGGTGGTGCCTCACCAGCCGCAACCGGGTACCGTGGTAAGCCATGAGGATTTTGAGGTGGTGCCGGTGACCCACTCTAGGGGGAATGCTGACCCGTTGACCTATGAATGGTGGGTGCAGCTGGTGGACCCGCTGCGCGTGAGCACCGCCGACTACCGGATTACTACTAACCCCGACTGCACCTGGGCGCTGTGGAAGAATGGCCAGCTGGTGCCCGGCTACGAGCGCGTCAAGCCGGTGGAAGCCACCAAGACGATCGACAAGGACATCAGCCACTCTACGCTGGTGGGTGGGCCGCTTGATTTCTACATCGCCGGCAGGCTGGACTTTACGCTGCCCGAGCATCGGAAGACCTGGCTGGCGGAGATTGGTACCCCGACCGGCCACTCGAGCTTGCTGACGGCGTTGACCGGGCCCTATCAACAGGGCAAGTCGTTGACGAACAAGGCGATTCACGGCCCGTTCAAGAAGGGGACTACCGATCCTACCTATATGGGCAACACCATCGAAATTCGCTTCACCGGAAAGGTTGACGAGAAGGGCGATGTGATCGAGGGTGGGTCGCTCTCTACCCTGCTGTACGGCTTTGGCGACCCCGCCAACTTTATGCTTTGGCACCCCAAGAACCCCGAGCGGGGTAAAAAGCGTGACCCGTTCACGGTGAAGGTGCCGTTTGAGATCTGGGACGTCACCCGCGGGGTGCAGGTGAACTCTGCCTTTTGCGACAACGCGCAAAGGATCGCCGACACCCTGTTTGTAGGCACCGACTCCGGCTTTGTGGCCACCTGGGCGCCGCGGGGCAAGTGCACGGTCTTTATATTCTGGACCACCTACAATGACTCGGTGCACAACTGCGGTTACACCGGCCAGGACAAGAACGCCACCTGGATGTTCGCCTACAACCCTGAACTGCAGTGGAAGCAGGGTGACGTAGTGCGGCTCAAGTTCCCGCCGCAAGTGGTTCCTGGCGAGGACGAGTGGACCTTCAGCATCAAGGGTGTGGAGCGCAATGTGGCCTCGGACGCCAAGAAGCGCTTGGACATCATTAACGTCTATCCCAACCCCTACTTGGCGCACAATATCGAGGAGCGCACGCTCCACCAGGAGCACGTCAAGTTCATCAACCTGCCGGAGAAGTGCACTATTCGCATCTTCAACCTGGCAGGAGACCTTATCCAGACCATTGAGCATGACAGTCCGCAGCCGACCCACGAGTGGGACCTGCGCAACGAGAACTTTTTGCCGGTGGCCAGCGGGCTGTACATCGCGCACATCGAGGTGCCTGGGGTTGGCTCCAAGGTGCTAAAGCTGGCAGTGGTGTTCGGCCAGCAGCGGTTGCGCAACCTGTAAGGGCGCCTCTGGTCGGGTGAGTAGCCGCCCTTGCACCCCTGCGGCTGCAGGGGCGGCACAACGGTGAACAAAGGACCTTTTGGAGAACTGGACCATGAGAATAGCAAGAATCCTGGTGCTGCTCGTCGTTGTGGCGCTGGGCTGGAGCCTGGCGGTGGCTGGCAACCCGGACAAACGGGGCGCCGCTGGTGCCCAGGAGCTGCTCATCCCCGTCTGCTCGCGGGGCATCGCCATGGGCGGCGCCTCTGGGGCCTTGGTCTCCGGCAATGAGGCCATCTTCTGGAACCCGGCTGGCCTGGCCGCTACGGACGCGGCCGCCGAGGCCACCTTCTCGCACTTGAAGTGGATCTTTGATACCAGCGTCAGCTTCTTTGCCGTCTCGGCGCGGATGGGAAACCTTGGCTCCTTCGGCCTGAGCGGCAAGGTGCTTGACTTTGGCGACATCATGGAGACGACCGAGTTTGAGACCGAGGGTACCGGACGGGTGATTACCCCTACCATCGTCACGGTGGGTCTGACCTACTCCCGGCAGATGACCGACCGGATCTTTTTCGGCGCCAACGCCAAGGTTATCTCCGAGAGCTTCCTGCGCATGCGGGCCAGCGGCATTGCCTTCGACTTTGGCGTGCAGTACATCAGCACCCCGGGCGTGCGCCTGGGCCTGACGCTCAACAACTTTGGCCCGATGATGAAGTTCGTGGGCGAGGACCTGCAGCGCACGGTGGAGCTGCCCCACACCGAGTACGGCAGCGAACCCATGGACCTTCGCCTGGAGGCGCAAAAGTTCGAGCTGCCCAGCTCCTTCGAAATCAGCCTCGGCTATCCCTACTACGTGACCGATGAGCACGCGCTGACGGTGGTGGGCTCCTACCGCAACTTTAACGCTTCGGTGGACCAGGTGCAGGCGGGCCTGGAGTATGCGTTCAACAAGCTGGTCTACCTGCGCGGCGGCTACAGCGCCGCAGTCCAGGCGGCTGAAGACTATATCTTTGGCTTTAGTCTGGGAGCGGGCCTGCGCTACAGCCTGGGCGGTAATACCTATGTGCTTTTTGACTATGCCTACCGGGATGTGAAGTACACGGACGCCAATCAGTGGTTCACCATGTCGGTGCAGTTCTAAAGCTGCCGCTGCGGAGGTGCGCAGAGGACAACAACCATCTCTCTATAACGGCGCTACAGTTAGGTCTCATGAGTCGCAGAAAGGAGGTGAGTGCGCAGGAGCCAAACTGGCGGTCATACCAAGGCAGAAAGGAGGTGAGGCCCGCACGTTGAGGGGGATGGCAAGGTAAGCTGTGGACGACAACACACTGAGGAGGTTTGCACATGCAAAGAGCCCTTGTGGTTACCACGATTCTCCTCCTTGCGGTTTCGGCGGTGCTGGCAAGCGATAGCCGCATCACCTTGTTGAAACCGTACCGGGGCGCGGATGAGGACGCCATCATCTACGCCACCAAGAAGGACCTCAACAATGGCGCGGTGGATCGGCTGCTGAGTCCGAGCGCCCTGAGCAAGTTCGCCGGCATTATCGATACCATTGCGCCACCACTTGCCGAGACGGTCAACTTTGGCGCTGCCCCTGGCGATACCATGGCGCAGTTCTTTGAGGAACCGACTGCTGCGTACTACCTCAAGTCGGTTGGTATCAAGACCAATGAGTGGAGTGGCCAGTTCAATGACGGCTTTAACCTGTTCGTGACCAAGGCGGCAGCGGATATCCGCACCTGGCCGAAGGACAGCGTGGACGGCGCCGGTTGGGTAGGACGCTGGGCGAGCCATCCCCTGGGCTGCACTACCGGCAACTGGTGCGGGAGCTCCTGGGGCCAGCCTCCCTTGGGCGAGATCATCTGGGGCGACTTCCCGGTGACGGCGGTCAGGAACGAGTGGGTCTGGACGCCGATGATCTGGCTGGGCTTTGAGCCGGACATGGGACACGACCCGTTCTACGTCTGCTTTGCCCCGTTCGGCACCGCGGACCAGAACTTCGGCACCGCCAGCGGCGATGCGACGGACCTGCCGCAGTGGCGCGGCCTCAAGTACTATGCGGGCGGCGGCACCTCCGGCAAGGGCGGTTGGCACATCCGCCACTACGGCTGGATCTTCCTGCTCGAGGTCGAGTTCTATGAGAACACCCCCCCCACCATCGACTACGACCCCTACGGTTCGGTGCTGAGTGCGGATGCCCGTCCGCTGCGCGCGCACATCGAGGATAAGGATGCCTCGGACCCGGCCAAGGCGGGCGTGGCTGAGGCAAAGCTGTACTACAATGTCAACGGCGGCGCCTTTACCGCAGTCCCGATGACGCTAGTAGAGGGCACCGATGCGAATGGCACCTGGGAGGGCGTTGTGCCGGCCGGGATCATCGCTCCGGGCGATGTGGTGGAGTACTACTTCTGGGCCAAGGACAAGAACGGCCTGGAGACCGAGTCGATCCATGGCACGTACGGCTACTTTGTGAAGCAGCACGACGTGCTGGCGGTGTACAACGACAACAGCTTCACGGCCTCCTTCATCATGCCGTACTACTTCCATGACCCGAAGGGTACTGAGTACCTGTACGACACCTGGTGGACCGACTTTGACGGCCCGCCCACGGCGGACCTGCTCAAGATGTACGACTACATCGTACAGCTGGACGGCTATTCACCTGTCTACCTGCTCGATGACGAGTTGCAGGCGTGGCTGACCGGTGCCAAGAAGAGCGGCGGCACCAAGGGCTACTTCTGGTCATCGCAGGAGTGGGCGTACCAGTTCGGCGGTGGCGCGGGCCTGAACTTTGCCGCGGGTGATTTCCACTACGACTACTTCGGGATCGGCACCATCGTCAGCGACATCCAGCCGTACAACGCGGCTGCCCACCCGCTGAACGCTACTGACCACGCCATTGTGGCCGAGATCAAGGCGTTCTGCGCGGATAGCCTGCAGCTCTACTACGACCCGAACTACGAGCTGGGCTTCGCCAACTGGAACGACGCCATCACGGCATACAACCCGGCGTCCGCGGTGCTGTTTGCCGATTCGGCGGATGCCAACAACGTAATGGGCTTGTACACGCTCAACAGCAACGTGCACACGGTGTTCTTGACCTTCGACCAGCTGGCGCTGAACACTGGGCATGCGAAGTACCACTGGATCCCCTTCGATGTGTCCAACCCGATGGTGGAGGCGCTCAAGTTCTTCGGTGCGCCGAGCGCGGTTGGCACGGGGCAGACGGTGCCGGTGGAGTACGCGCTGCACCAGAACTACCCGAACCCGTTCAACCCGACCACCACGGTCAAGTTCGCGGTGGCCAAGCCGGGCAACGTGACTGTTTCGGTCTACAACATGCTCGGCCAGCGGGTGGTGACGCTGGTGAACGGCTACTACCAGCCGGGCACCTATGCCGCGACCTGGGACGCTTCGGGCATGGCCAGCGGCGTGTACTTCTACAAGATCGTTGCGGGTGACTTTACCGCTGTGAAGAAGATGACGCTGCTGCGGTAGGCGCTAGTAGAGGCGGTACGCAAAGCCGCTGTAGCCGACCTGGCTGCAGCGGCTTTGTTTTTTCCTCGTCGCTGAGGGCGGCAGATGCGGATTTTCCTTGCGAAAGTTCCCGGCATTGTTATATTTGAGACAAACGAGACTGCGAGCAGGGAGTGACCGCAATGCCGACCAGAATCACCCCTCTTGACATCCAGGCGCTGTCTGATCCGCGCGAGTACGAGCAGGGGATGAAGTACTTCCTCGGGGGCCGAGTGAAGGGCCGGTTGCGCACCGACACCGGCCTGGTGGCCACTGTGAAGGCCGATGGGGTGTGCCGCGTGGAAGTGGTGGTAGAGGGGGAACAGATCTTTGGCCGGTGCAGCTGTTCGCCGGTGAGCGGCAGCCTCTGTCGCCATCAGGTGGCAGCTGCCCTGGCGTTTGTGGATCGCCCGCAGAGCTACCTGTCGCTCCAGGAGCTGCGCAAGGCCATTCGCAAAGAGGACAAGGCGGCGCTGGTGGAGACGTTGGTGAACATCACGCTCGTGGTGCCCGAGGTGGCTGCCTTTTTCGGCGAAGGCGAGGAGGCGGAGCGACTGGAGGAGGCGATCAGGGATCTGTTCGATGTGCCCGCGGCCGGGCATTGGTCGGTGCACGAGCTGATCGTGCCGGCGCAGCTGATCCTGCAGCGGGCGCAGATGCTGCGCACTGCGGGCAAGTGGGAGGAGGCGCGGCGGATCTGCTTCTGGCTGCTGGATGCGGCCCTCACGCTCAACGACCGCAAGCATGGGGCTGCAGGCTACCCGGAGAGCTTTATGACGGCGCTGATCGATGCCTACGAGGGGGCTGCCCTGCGCGACCCGGAACTGGAGCAGAAGAGGGACCTGGTGCGCGAAGAGTTGCGCGCGCTCCTGCGCCACGAGTCCGCGGAGGTAGAGGGGATCTACATGGAGCAGTTGAGCGAGCGCCTTGGAGGCGGCTGAGCTGTGCCCGCATTGCGAGCGTCAAGGGCGCAGGTCCTCCTCGGTTGAACGCTGCAGCGCGCGCGCCTGGCCGTAAAACTCCTCCAGCGTCATCTGCTTCAGGAACACAAAACCGCGTGTGCCGCGAATGAGGGGGCTGGGATGGTCGTTGAAAAAGCGACGGCCCAGACAGGTCTTGAGCATCTGGTACTGCTCCACCTGAATCTGTTGTGCCAGCCCGGAAAAGGGGCCCGCGTACTCGTGGCTCGGGAAAGAGGCGGCCTTTTGCGACACGAAGGCGTTGCTAAAGGCGCTCTGCAGCAGCGCGAACATGTTGAGCGACACAGGCACATAAATGTTGGCCTCCGCCGGGTGAAAGCGGTACCAGACATTGCGGTAGCCGATCACTTGGATGTCGGAGCGGCCGCTCTGCGCCTGGTAGCGACGCAGAGCCTCTGCCACCGCCTGCAGCACCTTGTAGTGAGTGTCGGGGCCGCTGGCCTCCGGGTCCAGGGCCACGGTGACCACATCCGGCTTGACGCGATGCAGCAGGCGGAGGATGGGAGGCACATCGCGCTCCAGGGTCGGCTCCTCCGTAAAGATCTCGCCCTTGTAGAAGCCGAGCCGCAGGTGCACCACTGAGCTGGCGTCAAAGCCCAGGTAGCCCCAGAGGCAATCGGCCTCCCACTCCCTGATCATCCCCTTGAGCTGCTGGATATAAGGCAGGTCGCGCTTGCCGGCGTACTGGGTGCGGAAGTAGTTGGCCAGCTCCTCCAGCCGATGCTCCAGGTTCTCGGGATCCTCCTCCTCGAAGACCTCCACCATGTTGCGCAGAAAGCGGCGGGCTTCGCCCTCCTGCTTCATCACCAACCGGTCGGCAGCCACGCCGTCCAGGTATTGCCATACGTCGCGGTTGCGGGCCTGGATATCGGAGGGGCGGAAGTAGCCTTGGGTCACCAGGGCGCGAAAGTCGGGCTTGCGCAGGAAGGCGCGCAGATTCTCTACCTGGCTCAGCGCGTAGGAGTTAGTCACCGCGGTAAAGCCTGAGGTCATGTAGGTGAAAGTGTGGGAGTTGGAGGCATCGCGGATGGCGCGCACCACAAAGGGGAAGTAGCCCAACATAATGTCGTCATGGTGCGGGGCGGTGTGCAAGAAGGTGGTGTGGCTGCGAGGGGTAATGCCCCGTTCCAGCTTTGCGAGCAGCTCCTCGTGCACCCGCTGGGTCACAGACTCGGCAGTCGCCCCCAGGCGGCTGAGCAGGGCGGCGCCCATGCGGTGGGCGGCAAAGTCCGCCTGGGTGAGGTCCAGCACCCTGCGGCGGCGCGCCAGGGCCAAGTCGATGACCACGCGCGCCACCGTCTCGGCTGGCACCTCCTCAGCTTTCAGAAAAGCCTGGTACGTCCGCTCAGGGAGCAGGGAGGCGGCGCCGCGAGTGACAAGAAAGCGCGCGTTGGGGAGTTTGTGCAAAGCGGTGGCGGGAAAGTCAATGTGCGGGTCCTCGCACACGGCGTCCCGGACCACCCGCGCCTTGGCCTCGCCCGCGGCCATGATGATGGCGGTGCAGGCGGGATTGTGGGTGATGGTGGCCAGCCCTATGGTGAGCGCAAGCCTCTTGCGCGCCACCTCGATGCCGCCGAGATCGGTCGCCGCTGCTGCTTGTGTCTCATAGTTGGTGGGCGTGAGACGCGTTGTGCTGTGATGATCAGAGCCGCGCACATTGAAGGCGATGTGGCCGTCGGGACCGATGCCGCCCAAGAAAAAGCCGATGCCGCCTAAGGCGCGGATGCGGTCCTCGTACTCGCTACACCATTGGTCCACGGCCGCGAGGACCCTCTGTTGCAGGCGTTCCAGGTGGGTACGCGGGTGGCGGTAGCGCAGGGACAGGTCCACCTCGCCGTCAGGCCACACGTCGTCCAGGTCGTAACCCTCGGGCAGGCCGATCTCGGCACAGTTGATGAGCAGCGCCTTGCGCTTGTCAAAGCCGAACTGCCCCAGATAGAACTTGTTGACGTAGTAGAAAAAGCTGTTGTGCTGACTGGGATTGATGGGGTAGAACTCGTCGATCTGCACAAAGTGCAAGCTGCCCATGTCCGGCATCTTGCTTGGGTCGACGCCACCGGCCTCCAGGTCCCGCTGCGTCTCCGGGCGATTCCAGGTGCTGAGATAGCGCGTCACGTGCTTGATAAAGTACTCCGGCGTCTTGCCGGTGGGCAATGAGACCACGCCCCCTGGGTTGGCCTGCGCCCACTCCAAGAAACGCAACGCTGCCACGCGCCCCAAGCTGGGAAAGTTGGGCACGACAATGACGCCGATCTTTTCCGTGGGCGGATAGCGGAGCTCCTGCCCGCTCTCCTTGAGCGCTATCTCCTCGACGCGAGATGATGTCTGTGCGGTCGACCTTGCCATGTTCCTACCTCTCATTGTTCACCCCTGCCCTCTCGCTGACTACCCTCACCGCCTTCCTTGGGCCGCTGTTCTGGGAAGAACATGACCTTCAACACCTGCTCGGGATCCTCAAGCAGGCCGACACCCTGGACGAAGTGCTCCAGGCGGAGGCGGTGCGTCACCAGTTCAGCGGTGCGAAGCCGCCCCGATTGCAAAAGGCGCAAGGCGGCCACAGAGTTGCGGCGCGAGGTGTAGGAGCTTGCCACCCGCAGCCCTTTGCGGAAAATCTGAAAAGGCTGAATGGTAGCCGTGCTGCTGGCCGGCGGCACACCGAACAGCAGCACCCGGCCGCCCTTGCGCGCCATGTCGATCGCCACCGGTACCATGGCCGGGTCGCCCGTGGCCTCGATGACCAAGTCAAAGGCGTCCGCGGCGGCCATAGCTGTCAGTTCCTCTGTGACCGCCGGCGCAGTTCGCGCGCCCAAGGCGGATGCCATCTGCCGGCGTCTCTCCGTGCGCTCCACCACGGTGACCGCGGTAGCACCCATGCAGGTCGCCACCTGCAGCAGCATGAGGCCGATTGGCCCTGCGCCGAACAGAAGGACCTGGTCGCCGGCCACTACAGTCACCTGCTCCAGCCCGTGCAAGATGCAGGACAGCGGTTCCATGAAAGCAGCCTGCTCGAACGTGAGGTCACCGATAGGAAAGCAGTTAGCCGCAGGTGCGACCACGTACTCGGCAAAGGCCCCTGGCCTGGTTACACCAACCGCCGACCAGCGCAGACAAAAGTTCTCCTCGTTGCTCAGGCAGAAGCGGCAGGTGCCGCAGGAGATATTGGGCTCCAGCGCCACGCGGTCGCCCGGCGCAAATTCGGCCACGCCCTGGCCCACCTCCTCCACCAGACCGCTGGCCTCATGGCCGGGTGTTAAGGGATAGGTGCCCAGGTAGGCGCCGCGGTAGAGGTGGACGTCGGTGCCGCATAAGCCGCACGCCATGACTTTGATGAGCACCTGGCCGGGACCAGGAGCGGGCCTGGGCAGTTCCTTGACGCTCGCCCGCCCCGGTCCCTCCAGCACCACCGCGCGCATCGTCGGCCGTTGTGCGCTGCCTCCCCGCACCCTGCCTCTACCCCAGCTTCTCGGAAATGGACTTGGCCTGCAGGAAAAGCAGCAAATAGTCGCGGCCGCCTGCCTTGGAATCGGTACCGCTCATATTGAAGCCGCCGAAGGGGTGCCCTCCGACCAGGGCTCCTGTGCACTTGCGGTTGATGTAAAGGTTGCCGACATGGAACAGGCGCTTGGCCTCTGCGATCTTGAAGCGGTCGCGCGTCCACAC
>JBBIKH010000108.1:0-11641 GCA_037445575.1 bacterium | reverse complement strand
GAAGTGATCGCAGCCATGGAGCGTCCGCCCTTTCTTGGGCAATGCCCGACGCCTCCTATCCTGAGCCTGGCAGTGGCCAAATTGGTGGCTGAACGCTACGGCGGCAGACTGGAAGTGTGCCCTGCGCCCCAAGACCATGTCTCCGTGGTGGCGGTCCTGGACCGCGCGTAACGTGCACAGGAGTTCAATCCAAGCGGAAATAAACAACGACGGGAGTGAGGAAATGGAAAAGGCAAGCGTGCTGATCGTCGATGACGAGGCAATCATGCGCGAGTCGCTGAGCGCATGGCTTGAGGAAGAAGGCTTTGCCGTACATGCTGAGGCAGAGGCGCTCGCCGCCATCCACTACGTCGAGGAGCATCCTGTCGACGTGGCGGTGGTGGATATCAAGATGCCAGGCATGGATGGCGTGACGCTGCTCAAGAAGCTCCACGAGCTGCGCCAGGATCTACCGGTGGTGATGATTACCGCCCATGCCACTGTGGAGAACGCCATCCAGTCGATGAAAGAGGGGGCGTACGACTATCTGATGAAGCCGTTCCCACCAGAGAAGCTGACCAACGTGATTCGCCGCATTGTGGAGCATCGCCGCCTATTGGAAGAGAATATCCGTTTGCGCAAGGAACGCAAGCAGGTGCTCCACATCGCCATTACCGCGCTGGTCACGCTGGTGGTGCTGTTGGTTGCTGCGTACTTTCTTTTCGGAAGGTAGAGCTATCCCCATTCTCGCAAAGCGCGTATGGCAAGGTTGGATAGCAAGGACTTGTCTGGCACCATAGCTGGAGGAAGAGGATGGAAAAGGGCAGAGTGCTTGTGGTTGATGATGAAGAGGTGATGCGCGAATCCTTGCGCGCCTGGTTAGAGGATGAAGGGTTTGAGGTGGCGACTGCCGAGGACGCGCTGAAAGCCTTGGCAATGGCCAAGGAGCAGCATTTCGACGTGGCGGTGGTCGACATCAGGATGCCTGGGATGGACGGGATTGTGCTCCAGAAGAAGCTTCGGGAGGCGCAGGCGGACCTGCCGGTGGTGATCATAACCGCTCATGCCACCGTGGAGACGGCGGTGCAGGCGATGCGCGAAGGAGCCTACGACTACCTCATGAAGCCGTTTCCGCCCGAGAAACTGACCAATGTCATCCGCAGGGTGATGGAGCACCGTTCGTTGACGGTGGAGAATGTGCGCCTGCGCAAGGAACGGCGCAACATCATCGTCATGTCCGTGCTGGCGTTCGTGGGTCTTGCGGCCCTCCTTGTCGCTCCTCGCGCAGGATCCTTGTCAATGGCACTCTACTTCCTGTTCCTTGCGTGCTTGGCAGGCGTCGTCATTGTCCTGGGGGCTCAGCTTTCAGCAGCACGAGGAAGGAGTTGAGTTTGCTTCGCCTCCCAGGCCAGGGCAGGGCAGCAGAGGCCAGTTGGTACGGTGGGTGGGCACTGCGGCGTGCCCCCTGGCTACAGGTGCTTGATGCGGTGGGCGGCATGGACTAGGTCAAGAAGGTGGAGAACAGCCGGTGCGGATCTTGCTCATCAATCCCGGGTCCACAAGTACTAAGGTGGCGCTCTTTTCTGGAGAGCAGCAGGAGGCGAAGGAGACGCTGACGCACCCCGCCGAGGAGCTTGCCAAGCACGCGCACGTGTGGGACCAGTTTGAGATGCGCCGGGCGGCAATCGCCGGGTTTGTCTCGCGGCAGGCGCTCGATCTGCGAACGCTGGCAGCCGTGGTGGGTCGCGGTGGTTTGTTGCGCAGTGTGCCTGGCGGCACCTACCGCGTGAACGAAAAGATGCTTGCGGACGCGAGGGGAAACCTCCAAGGTGAGCATATCTCCAACTTGGGGTGCGCCCTGGCCTTCGCGTTCGCACAGGAGGCGGGAGTTGAGGCGTATGTAACCGATCCAGTGTCGGTGGATGAGTTTGAGCCCCTTGCCCGCTACTCCGGTCATCCGCTGATCGAGCGGCGCGCGTTGGCCCATGCGCTCAGCATTCACGAGGTCGCACGGCGTGTGGCTGCGGAAATGGGCATCGCGTTGGCAGCCAGCAACTTGGTTGTTGCCCACCTCGGAGGCGGTATTTCCGTCGCCCCTGTCAAGGGGGGCCGCATCATCGACGTCAACGATGCGTCCAGCGATGGACCTTTTTCCCCGGAACGCACCGGGGGGTTGCCCTTGCAGCCGTTCATCACCCTCTGCTACTCCGGTCGCTATACGGAGAAGGAGGTGCGGAGGCTGGTGATGGGCAGCGGGGGCCTGCTGGCGTATCTCGGCACAAGCTCTGCCCAGGAAGTGGAGCAGCGCATTGCCACCGGCGACCAGCGGGCGCGGGAAGTGTACGAGGCAATGGCCTACCAGATCGCCAAAGAGATCGGCGCCATGGCTACCGTGCTGTCCGGCCGCGTCGATGCCGTGGTGCTGACTGGCGGGCTGGCCAACTCCCGGCTGTTGGTGGACTGGATAACGGAACGGGTCAAGTTCATCGCTCCCGTCAAGGTGCTCCCGGGAGAATTTGAAATGGAAGCGATGGTAGCGGGGGCCTTGCGGGTGCTGCGCGGCGAGGAGCCGGCGCTCGAGTACTAGCTGAGTAGGGTAACCAGGTCGTAGATGATTGAGCGGAGTAACTTCTTCGCCAACTTGGTCGGTAGCATAAGCGGCCTTTCCTTCTATGCCTCCGTGCCAGGAAAGCGGCACCCGTTGGTCGTGGTGCACCTTTTCGTGCTTACCCTTGTTGTGCTGGCAGTCATCCTCGTGCCGTTTGCGGGCCGCTTGATCCGGACAACTGATCGGTACGTGCGGTACTATGACGAGCGTCTGCCGGAAATCCACATTGTGGGCAACAGGCTTTCCTTCGTTGGTCCACTGCCGGCGGTTGTTCAGCTGGAGAGCGGCGCACAGATCGTAGTCGACACTACAGGGGCTTACGTGTCAGCTGAGGGCCTGCCGCGCGGGAGCGTGTTGCTGACCAACCGCGCCTTAGAGGTGAAGGGAGAGGAAGGGGTGCGCCGCTACGCCTTTGACTCGCTCCACGCCGCGGCGCCTATCATCATCACGCCGGAGAACGTGCATGCGCTGAAGGGGCAGTTTCTGGCAATTTTCATCGCGCTGCTTGTGGTAGGTGGCGCGGCGGTATTTTTCGTATTGGGCTTGCTTGTGGTGCTGGTCGGCACCGGGTACGTGCTGCTGCTGGACGCACTGCGGCGAGGGCCCGTGCGTGCCAAGGATGCATGGGCGTTGGCCGTGTATGGCCTCACGCCTTTCACCTTGGTGCTGTGTGCAGTGCTGGTGGCGGGGTTTTTCTCCACCTCATTTCTTGTTGTCCTCTGGGTTGGCTACTGTCTGCTGCTGGGCCTTGCGGTGATCCGGTTCCACCGAGCTGTCGTTGAACACGAGCCCTAAAGGGGAAAGAGGAATGGGTCAGACTGGGAAAGAGATCAGATCATTGGACGAACTCCTGGAGAGGGCAAAGGCGGCCGGCAAGGTGAGAGTTGCCGTTGCGGCTGCACAGGACGAAGCTGCTCTGTCGGCTCTCCATGAAGCAGAGCGTGTGGGCCTGGCGGAGGCCTTGCTTTTTGGCCCAGAGGCCGATATACAAAGGGTCTGGGCGCAGCTCGGCACGCCGCTGCCCGCGAGCATGACCATTCGTGACTGCCCAAGTGAGTCCGAGGCAGTGCGCGCTGCGGTGGTTGCGGTGCGAAAAGGGGAGGCGGATATTCTCCTCAAAGGCAAAACCAAGACCGCCACCCTGTTGAAGGCAGTACTCGATGCCGAGTTCGGCTTGCGCACAGGTCGTTTGCTCAGCGACGTCTTTGTGTGCGAGGATCCTCGTCGAGCGGGGAACAAGCTGCTGATGATCACGGACGGCGGCGTGACCCTTTGCCCCGACGTGAACCAGAAGGTGGAAATCATCCAGAACGCGGTGGAGGTCGCGCACGCGCTCGGGCTAGAATCCCCACGCGTGGCGTTGTTGTCGGCAGTGGAGACGGTGGTGCCGGCCCTTCAGTCCACCGTGGACGCGGCGGTTATCACTAAGATGTGGGAGCGCGGCCAGATCAAAGGTTGCATAGTGGACGGTCCGCTGGCGCTCGACAACGCGGTGAGCGAGGAGGCTGCGCGCATGAAAGGCATCTCCTCACCGGTTGCAGGGCGGGCGGACATCCTGGTGTGCCCAGGCATTGAGGCTGCCAACATGCTGGCGAAAAGCACTACCTACTTTGCCGGCTTCCGCTTGGCACACGTGATCGTCGGCGCTAAGGCACCCGTGCTCATCCCCTCGCGCTCAGACACCGCCGACGCGAAGTTGCTCTCCGTTGCGCTTGGCGCCATAGTCTGCAAGCGCCCGCGAACATGATCCGACCCCTGCGAGCATGCGCAGATCCGAGCTCGAGAGGTCCCGCTGCCCTGGGCGGCCGTAGGTGCCCGAATTTGTGTGCTGAAGGGGAGTGGTTCGAACGGCTCCTTCTTTGCGTGCAGCGGGCCGAAGCCGTAGGGCATCAAGGTTTGGCGGAAAGATTGGAGGCAGGTAGAACGCGCTCGCGGTCTTCTTCAATGCCGGAGCGCGAGAGCAAGAACACCCCGGGAGTTGACGTTTGCCGGCTGGCCGGCAGGATCTGCGAGTAACAGCTGCCATTTGCAGGCGAGGAAAACCATCTTGCGGCTCCACGTGCACAGCCTATGAACTTGGGTGAGCGAGAGCGGGTCAAGTTTTGCCGGTGAAAGGCCGAAACACGAGGTCGCGAAGGTAAACGAAGGGTGAAAAGGGCGCGCATCAGAATAGCCGGGGTGGTCCAGGGAGTGGGCTTCCGTCCCTTCCTCTATCGCCTGGCGGCTGTCCACGGCATTACGGGCACCGTGCGCAACGATGCACACGGAGTGCTGGTTGACGCGCAAGGTGACAACGGGAGCCTCGCAGCTTTTGTGCAGGAGATTCGACAGTCGCCGCCACCCCTCGCCAAGATCACCGACATGCAGGTTGAGTATCTTCCGCCCACCTCGTTCGCGCGCTTCGAGATCGTCGCAAGTGAGGCCGACATTGAGCGGTCGGTGCTCATCTCCCCGGATGTGGCAACCTGCGATGACTGTCTGCGGGAGCTATTCGACCCAGCGGATCGCCGCTATCGGTACCCGTTCATCAATTGCACCAACTGTGGCCCTCGTTTCACCATCACCGGCGATATCCCTTACGACCGGGCAAATACCAGCATGGCCTCTTTCGCCATGTGTGCCGACTGCCAGAGGGAATACGACGATCCTTCAGACCGCCGTTTTCACGCCCAGCCCAACGCTTGCCCAGTGTGCGGTCCCCAGGTCTGGCTTCTGGACGGTGACGGCAGAAGGGTGGAGGCCGAGGACGCCGTGGTGCGGGCCGTTGAGCTTCTGCGTGAGGGCAGAGTAGTAGCAGTGAAAGGGCTCGGTGGGTTCCATCTTGCAGTGGACGCCACCAACCAGCAAGCGGTTCTCAGGCTCCGAAGGCGCAAGCATCGCGAGGAAAAGCCATTGGCGATCATGTCCCCTGACCTCGCCGCGGTTGAGCAATACGCGATGGTGAGCAGCGCAGAGCGGGAACTGCTCACCGCCAGGGAACGGCCCATCGTGCTGCTGCGGAAGAAAAGCCCCTGTCCCATTGCCGAGGCGGTGGCACCGGACAACGCCTTCATCGGTGTGATGCTGCCCTATACACCGCTTCATCACCTGCTTCTCCGGGGCAACTTCTTGGCCCTGGTGATGACGAGCGGTAATCTCTCCGAGGAGCCGATCGCCAAGGACAACCGTGAGGCGCTGCGCCGGCTGCATGAAATAGCCGACTTTTTCCTGGTCCATGATCGGGATATCGTCGCCCGCAGCGACGATTCGGTGCTGAGAGTGCTCGACGGCCGGGCGATGCATATTCGGCGGTCTCGTGGCTTTGTGCCCTTGCCGATAGTCTTGCACCGCGAATACCCCCCTGTGCTCGGCTGTGGTGCGGAGCTCAAGAACACGGTCTGCCTCCTCCGAGGGCGGCATGCCTTCCTCAGTCAGCATATTGGCGATTTGGAGAACGCCGAGACCATGGAGTTCTTCGAGGAGGCCATTGTTCATCTCGAGGAGATCTTGCAAGTAAAGCCGGAGATCGTGGGTTACGACCTGCACCCGCGCTATCTCTCCACCCGTTGGGCAAAAGAGCAGAGGGACCTGCGCCTGGTGGGTGTACAGCACCACCACGCGCACATTGCAGCCTGCCTGGCGGAAAACCGGGGTGACGGGCCGGTGATCGGTCTGGCCATGGACGGCACAGGCTACGGCCTGGACGGCACCATCTGGGGCGGCGAGTTCCTTCTGGCAGATGTCCGCCACTTTGAGCGCCTGGGACACATGCGCCCCATTCGCATGCCTGGGGGCGAAAAGGCCATCCGTGAGCCCTGGCGGATGGCGATGGCCTATCTTTATGATGCCTACGGTGAGGAACTTTGGGACCTGGACCTGCCGTGGCTACAGCAATCTTCGCCCTCCAAGCGACTTGTGTTGGATGCGGTGGCTGCAGGCCTCAACGCGCCGGTTACCACAAGTTGCGGCCGCTTGTTTGACGGCATTGCTGCGATAGCCGGGGGCAGACTTACCGTCTCCTTCGAGGGACAGGCGGCAATGGAGTGGGAGATGGCAATGTATCAACAGGCTTGGCCAGAGGAGATGCGCGCCGGGGAGGAACCGACCCTTAGCGACCGATATCCACTCGAGCTGGTGGAGACCGATTCGGGACTTGAGCTTGACTACCGTCCGCTTGTCAGGGCAGCGGTGGACGAGGTACTGGCCGGGAAGAGCGCCGCCATCGTCTCCCGCCGCTTTCATGCCGGCCTCTGTTGGGGGTTCGCCGAGGTCTGTGTGCTTTTGCGGGAGAGGACTGGTGTGTCGACGGTAGCCCTAAGTGGCGGTTGTTTTCAGAATGTTTACCTCTCTTCGGTCCTGCCGCGTCTGTTGAGGGCCAGGGGTCTTGAGGTGCTCACCCATCGGCTGCTCCCGCCGAACGATGGCTGCATCTCTGTGGGGCAGGCGGTCGTGGCCGGCGGGCAGCAGGAGCTCTGAGATTCCACGGTATGGGTACGAACCAAGAACTGAGGTGCGTTCAATGTGCTTAGGTGTGCCGATGCGGGTGGTCGAAATCGACGGCGAGATGGCTGTTGCCGAAATTACCGGTGTCAGGAGGTCCGTGAGCCTACAATTGGTGGATGATGTCAAGGTGGGGGACTATGTGATCGTCCACGCTGGATTTGCCATCCAGGTCTTAGACGAAGCGGAGGCCTTGGAGACCATTCGTCTTTTGCAGGAGTTCGGGGTGCAGGCCCAATGAGCGGCGTCAGGTATCTCGACGAGTTTCGTGATGGCTCTATTGCCCGCGGGTTGGTGAAACGCATAGCAGAGGTGGCCCGTGGCCTGCCGGTGATGCGGTTCATGGAGGTCTGTGGCACGCACACGGTCGCCATCTACCGCTCCGGCATACGCCAGTTGCTGCCGGAGAACATCGAGCTGATTTCTGGGCCTGGCTGCCCAGTGTGCGTCACGCCAAATCGGTTCATCGATCGCGCTATTGCCTACGCGCGCCGGCCAGATGTGACCATCTGCACGTTCGGAGATATGGTGCGCGTGCCCGGCTCTACCTCCAGCCTCGAGCTGGAGAAGGGCAGGCGCGCTGATGTGCGGGTTGTGTACTCGCCTCTGGACGCAGTAGAGATTGCACAGCAGTGCCCTGAACGCAAGATCGTATTCCTTGGCGTGGGCTTTGAGACGACCGCACCGACCGTCGGGGCGGCCATTGAGGTGGCGGCGAAGCAGCGGGTGGCAAACTTTTTTGTGAGTTGCGGGCACAAAGTGATGCCGCCGGCGCTTACCGCACTCACCGCCGACGGAAGGCTGGGCTTGAGCGGCTTTATCCTGCCGGCCCATGTGAGCGCGATCATCGGGGTCGGTCCGTACGAGTTTCTCGCCAGCCAGCACGGTTTAGCGGGGGTGATCGCCGGCTTTGAGCCGCTGGATATCCTCTACGGCATTCTGATGTTGACGGAAATGCTAAGCGAGGGGCGACCGGCGATCGCCATCCAGTATCGACGCGTGGTGCGCCGAGAGGGGAACCCGCGGGCGCTGGACGTGCTGCAGCGGGTCTTCACGCCGCGCGATGACGACTGGCGTGGCCTCGGTGTCATTGCCGGCAGCGGTCTGGCGATTGGCCCGGCCTATGCGGAACATGACGCGGAAGCGAATATCCACGTGGAGGTAGAGCCGACGAAAGTGCACCCGCGCTGCAGGTGCGGCGATGTGCTTCGCGGGCTGTGTCGGCCAGAGGAGTGCCCGCTTTTTGCCAAGGTCTGCACGCCAGAAGCACCGGTAGGGGCGTGCATGGTATCCACTGAAGGAACCTGCGCCGCATGCTACAAGTACGGTAGACGACTGCAGGAGGGGCAGAACAATGGATGAGGTGGTCAGACTCGCCCACGGCAGTGGGGGTCAGTTGACCCATGCCCTGGTGAGGGAGGTTTTCCTGCCCCACTTCCAAAACCCCGCGTTGGCGGCAATGGACGACAGCGCCGTGCTACAGCTTGCCGCATCTCGCATTGCGTTCACCACCGATTCTTATGTCGTGCAGCCCATCTTCTTTCCCGGCGGCGACATCGGGCGATTGGCCATCTCCGGGACCATCAATGACCTGAGCGCCCATGGTGCACGCCCGGTCCCTCTGACTGCGTAGTTCATCAACGAGGAAGGCTTGCGCGTCGAGGAGTTGCAACGGGTACTGTCCTCCATGGCGGCCACCGCCGCCGAAGCGGGGGTGGCCGTGGTCGCCGGCGACACCAAGGTGGTCGCTGCCGGCGCTGCTGACAAGCTCTTTATCACCACCGCGGGTCTTGGCACGTTGCTGGTGGACAACCCGCCCACGGGCAGCGGTGCGCGAGTGGGCGATGCGGTCATTGTCACCGGCACCGTCGGGGACCACGGGATTGCGGTGATGGCAGCGCGTGCCGGCCTCGATCTTGGAGGCTCCCTGCGTTCTGATGTGGCGCCCCTCAACCATCTTGTGGAAGGGCTGTTTGCACGCGCCATCGAGGTACATGCCATGCGCGACCCTACTCGAGGTGGAGTTGCCACAACTCTCAACGAGATCGCTCAGGCTTCAGGGGTCGACATCGTCCTGGAGGAAGGGAACATTCCCATCGCGGATGAAGTGAGGGGAGCCTGCGAGCTGCTCGGCTTTGACCCGCTTTACCTGGCAAATGAAGGAAAAATGATCATTATTGTCCCCTCGCACGTGGGGGAGCAGACAATTGCCTACCTTCATACCCACCCGCTCGGCCAACGGGCTGCCGTGATAGGAAGGGTCACCCAGCAGAGCAAGGGTAGGGTGCTGCTCAAGACCGCTATTGGCGGCCACCGTATCCTGGATATGCTGGTGGGAGAACAGCTTCCGCGTATCTGCTGATCCCATGCGACTCCGTCCCGACAACCGCTCTGGGCACAAGCCAGCGTCGCCGCGGGTTATCATCCTCATCGGCGAAAAGGGGGTTGGCAAAAGCACCCTCGTGCAGTCCCTATTGGCGAAGATGAGCTGCACAGTCGGCGGCTTCCTTACTGAGGCTGTCACGGCTTCTGGCCAGCGCGTGGCCTATGAGCTCATGGATCTACAGACAGGGGAGAGGAAGGTCTTCGCGCGCCGGGTCCCGTGGTCCTGTGCCCCGCGCGGGGGCCCTTTTGATGTGGACAGAGGGGTGTTCGACGACTTTGGCGCTCGTGTCGTTCGTCGGGCATCGCAGACCGCCGACTTGGTCGTGATGGATGAGATCGGGTGCATGGAGGAGGGCTCTGTGGCGTTCCAGAAGGCAGTGACGCGCTGCCTGGCCTCTGGCGTCCCGGTGCTGGCTGTGGTGCAGCGGGGAAAATGCGCCTTTGTGAGAGACCTCCTTACCACCTTCCGGGACGGCAAGGTGGAGGTGAACGCCGGAGAAGAGGAGAGGGTGTGTGCAATGGTCTTGGCCAAACTTCGCGAATGGGGGGTGCCTCTGCATGAGTAAAGTCGACGCTGCTCTGCGTGCCGGAGCCAGGAGACTCGTTCGGCGAGCATTGGCCGAAGATGTCGGGACGGGTGACATCACCACCATGTGCACTGTGCCTGCCGGTTTGTCCGGTGAAGCCGTCATTATCGCAAAGGCGGCTGGCGTGATCGCCGGGCAGTTTGTCGCCGCGATGACCTTTCGCGAGGTCGATGCGGAACTTGCCTACGAGGAGCTTGTAGGCGATGGGACCGCGGTGACGCCGGGGACGACTGTGGCGCGCGTCAAGGGCTCGGCGGCCAGCATTCTGATTGCCGAACGGACAGCGCTGAACTTTCTCGGACGCCTATCGGGTATTGCCACCTTGACGGCTCGTTTCGTGGCGCAAGTGGCGGACACCAGGGCACGAATCCTCGATACGCGGAAGACCACGCCTGGCCTCCGTGCGCTCGAAAAGTACGCGGTGCGCTGCGGTGGTGGTCATAACCATCGCTTCGGCCTTTTCGATATGTTCCTCATCAAGGAAAACCACATCCGGGCCAGCGGCTCGTTGACGGAAGCCGTGCGCCGCTGCCAGATGGCGCGCGGTGACCGCGGGCTCAAGATCGAAGTCGAAGCCACGAGTCGGAAAGAGGTGCTCGAGGCTCTCGCCGCGGGCGTGGATCGGATCATGCTCGATAACATGCCGATCCCCTTGCTCGAGGAGTGCGTGCGCTTGGTGGGCGGGCAGGCGGAGCTGGAAGCTTCGGGTAATGTATCGCTGAGTAACGTGGCCGAGGTGGCTCGCACCGGTGTCGACTATATCTCCGTCGGCGCGCTCACCCACTCTGCCCCCGTGCTGGACCTTTCGCTCCAGCTTCGTCATCCCGGCCTGGCACAAGAGGACTGACCACATGCCAAATCAGTTCACCGAAAGCCCACAGCCTGAGCCCCCAGCAGGAACCGGGACCCTTCGGCACAGCCTTGAAGTCTACCAGCAGGACCGCCTCGTCTTTGCCAGCGACAGCAAGTGGTTGTATCCGTTATTCGAACTCGAGCGTTTTCTCAAGGCGCAGGCGCTGGAGCCGGCTGGACTGGTCGTGCACGACAAGATTGTCGGCCGGGCCGCAGCCCTCCTGTTAGTTCACCTGGGAATAGAGCAGGTTGTGGCAGATCTTCTTAGCAAGATGGGGCAGGAAGTGCTGGAACGCTTTCATGTGCGCTACGAGTTTCGGATGCTTGTAGACAGGATTCTTTGTAAGACGGAAGAACTCCTTGCAGGGGAGTTTGATCCTGCAAAGGCCTACGAGCTGCTGGCGGAGCGGGCACAGGCGCAAAAGTAGCCACCTCTGTTGCCGTGAGCCGGTGGAGTCGGAAATATCACAGTTCGTGTGTCGGACGAAAGAGGGTCTTCTTTACTCGCAGGCCGGGAGCGTGGGAGGAGTCTCAGGACGCGCCGGTCTCCTGGAACGGCTTTTGCAGTTTGGTGGTTGAACAATTGGCATGCTGCCAATTTGGCACTGAGCTGCCGCAAATCGCGCCGAATTGGCATTCTGCCTGGCAGGGGGAAAGGAGATGAGCGCACATGGCTGACGAGAAGATACCCAGTCCTTGGGAGATTCAGAAGGACATTAGCGACTACCTGAAAAAGAAGTACGGCGACCGG
>JBBIKH010000107.1:0-11738 GCA_037445575.1 bacterium | reverse complement strand
GGACATGTCGGTGTCGATGAACCGCTCGTAGTGGCCCAGGTCCAGGTCCGTCTCCGCGCCGTCGTTGGTGACAAAGACTTCCCCATGCTGGTAGGGACTCAGGGTGCCAGGATCGACATTGATGTAGGGGTCGAACTTGATGATCGTCACCTTGAGGCCGCGCGCCTTGAGCAGCCGACCGATGGAGGCAGAGGCGATCCCTTTGCCCAGCGATGAGACCACGCCCCCGGTCACAAAGATGTACTTTGTCTGTTTCGCACCACTCACAACCCTCTCCTCCTCACCTCTTCTCTCACCCGCTCCAGGTCGGCCGGGGTATCTACGCACAACGGCACGCTGTTCGTGATCCCCACGCGGATGCGGAAGCCATGTTCAAGTATGCGCAGCTGCTCCAGCTTCTCCGCTTGCTCCAACGGCGTTTGCGGCAGGGAGGCATATTTGAGCAGGAAGCTGCGTCGAAACACGTACAGCCCGATGTGGTTGTAAAATGTGGCCCGGCGAAGCCACTCCCCAGGAGAGGAACTGTCGCGCACGAAGGGGATGGCGGCGCGCGAGAAGTACAGCGCATACCCCTTGCGATCAATGACCACGCGCACCGTGTTCGGGTCGGCCAGTTCCTCAGCGCTGGTCACTTCGCGCGCCAGCGTGCCAACCACCGCTTCTGGGTCGTCGATGAGCAGCCGGACGGCCTGATCGATGGAGGCGGGCTCAATGAGCGGCTCGTCGCCTTGGATGTTGACCACAACCTCTACGGGCATATCTCTGGCGACTAGGGCCACGCGGTCGGTGCCCGAGGCAACCCGGCGCGGGGTCATCACCACCTCCCCGCCGAAGGAACGCACCGCCTGCTCGATGCGCTCGTCATCGGTGGCGACAATCACCTGCGACAGGAGCGCCGCCCGCTGCGCCCGCTCGTAGACCCATTGGATCATCGGTTTGCCGGCGATATCCGCCAAGGGCTTGCCGGGAAACCGGCTGGATTCCCATCGCGCCGGGATTATGCCTATCGCGCGCATCGCTTCTCCTGTGCCAGCACCTTCGGCACACTGAAGAAGCCCAGGCGGACGCGCGGGGCAGCGGCAAGCGCCTCCTCCCGCGACAGGCCCTGGCGGACCTTGTCGTTGCGCAACGCTCGCGCCTCTATGTCCTGCTGCTGCAGAGGCAGCACCTCAGCGGTGTCCACCTCATGCAACAGGCCCATGTAGTCGACAATGCGCGAGAGCTCAACTGCCATGCGCTCTTGCTCAGCGCATGTGAAGCGCAACCGAGCCAGACTGGCGATCCGAGGCAGTTCCTCACCCGCGACCAGCACCAGACCTTCCTCCTTTGGGTCCATCCTCCGCTCCGCAGAGCCGCCCTAATATAAGAGAATTGCCCTTCAATGTCAAGCTCCTTTTCGAGGGCCTGGCATAGTATTTGTAAAGCAGGAAGTTACCAAATGGGGGAGGCGCTGCACGTAGGGGAGGTAGCCGGCGTAAGCAGGGGATCTACTTCAGGGAAGAGCGGCCCTGCCCACCAGGCGCAGGGCCGCCGACTTGCTTGCTACTTAAGCAGACGGAGGCTCGTCCGCACCTCCTGGGTCATGGGGATGGTCATATCCACAGGTCCGCTCACTGAGGCAGTGCCTTCCATCAGGCGTTCGCTGGCCACTTCCAGGAGAGTGCCCTCCTTGTAGGCAAACAGGAAATGGCCATTCTCCTCCCCTTCCCCCTCGAAGCTGATGTTCGCCCCCATCTGGCTGCCCTGTCCGCCCACGGTAAAGCTCCCTTGGGTCTTGACCTTCAGGCACTCTTTGCCACCGTGGGTGACCTGTTCAGCCAAGGTGTAGGTTGTTCTTGAGGAAACCAGAAGGTCAAGGCCGCCCTGCTTCACGGTATCGGTGCGGGCTTCTTCCCAGGTGTCCCCTATCTTCACCGCCTTGGTGGGCAGCTGCGAAAGGAACTCGCGGAACTGCTTCGCCAGGTCAACCTCCTGGCCCATCACGCTAAGTTTTGGCAGCTTGTCAAAGCCGATCCTGGCCACCACTTTGCCCTGGGGCACAGTGACCAATTCCGCAGACTTGCCAACCAGCTCCTTCCCGTCAACGGAAAAGTCGCCTTGTGGCCCTTTGCCGGTGCTGATCATCTGGTCAAAGGTGATCTGCCAACGGAGATTGCCTTCTGGGGAGACACCCAGGAAACGGAGCGTCCAACCCATGTTCTGCGAGCTTGTCACTTCCATCTCTTGGCCCATCATCTCCTGGGTCATGCGGGTCTCGTTGACCATCTGGTACTTCAGGGTCTGCCCTTTTGTGGCGCGATAGGCTAGGATGAACCCCGTGTCCGCGTTGCCGTAGTTGAAGGCCTTCGGCCCGGCGCACGCAGCGATCAGGATTGTAGCCGCGGCAAGCAGTGCCGGTCCGGCGTAGCGTGCAACTTGGTGTCGCCTCATCTTTCCTCCTTAGGGCTGAGTCTGTGGCCGGCCCCTGGCCCCCTCTGCGCGGGAGGTGGGCCGAGCACCTCCTGGCAGCGATTCACTCACCTCGAGATAGTCAGGCCGCTGGTCCTCGTTGGCCACTAACCACGCCGTGGCAAAGACCAACTGGCCGATGCGCGCCATCTTGTGGGGATTTATCTTGTCCACATCGTCGGTGGGGCGATGGAGATCCGGGTGGTCGCCAGTGTGATAGAAGAGCACTGGTATCTGCTTGCGGTAAAAGGAGTAATGGTCGCTCTGCCGGAAGTAGCGATCCCACTCGTAGGAAAGATCCAGGCCGACCAGCGCGTTTGCCTGCTCGTTTATCTGGGTCAACTTGGCGCTGGTTTTGCTGCCGACTATCGCCACCATGTTCGAATCGTTGCGGCCAATCATGTCCAGGTTCAGCATGGCAACGGTCTTGCTCAAAGGAAAGAGTGGGTTGTCGGCGTAGAAGCGGGAGCCAAACAGTCCCTTTTCCTCTCCGGCGAAGGCCATGAAGAGCAGGCTGCGCCGCGGGCGTTGCCCGCACGTCGCGAAGGCCTGAGCGACTTCGAGCACCCCCGCAGTGCCTGAGGCATTGTCGTCGGCGCCGTTGTAGACTGTGTCGCCCGGCGCCCCCACGTGGTCGTAGTGCGCCCCTATTACCACCACCTCCTCCAGCAACGCCGGATCGGCCCCTGGCAGGTAGCCGGCCACGTTATAGGCCGAGTCCACCTGCGCGCTAAGGGTCACCTGCAGGCGCACGCGCTTGTCCGCAATGGCGAAGGAGTGGGGCTCGCACCGCTCGTCGATGAGGGACTGCCACTCGGCAAGGGTCTTGCCTGAGCCCGCGAGCAGGTATTCGGCCAGCTCCCGGCCCACATAGGCCGCGACCAGCTGTCCCTCATGGCCGCCTGCTAAGGTCAGAGGAGGCTTGGCGTTCGCCGGCGGCCTATTCATCAGCTCTGGCCACACATTGGGCGGCCTTCTGAAACGGGAGTTGAGGGGGTTCCGCACCAACAACAGGCCGACTGCGCCATGGTCGATGGCGATTTGCGCCTTGGTGAGGACCTTGCAATACTCGGTGTCCTTGGCCCCATCGAATATGCTGGTGCTGTCCTTCTCTTGAGGCTCCTGGCTCATCACCAACACGAACTTGCCGCTAGCGTCGAGGTTTTGATAGTCGTCGTAACCGAACTCTGGGGCGGTGATCCCATACCCGGCAAACACCACCGGCGCCTCCACCTGGCGACTGCCAGAGATGTGGAGCGGGACAAAGTCTTCTTTGATGTTGAACTCCCGTTCCCCACCCTCCTCGATCACCACCAGGGAGTTGGGCGAGGAGAGCGCCACTCTCTCCATGCGAAAGGGCACAAGGTAGCCACTCGTGGGGCCCGCCGGCAGCAGCCCGTAGCTTGCGAACTGGTCGGCGATGTAGTGTGCCGCCCGCAGGAGCTCCGGGCTTGGGGTGTCGCGGCCTCGCATTTCGTCTGAAGCCAGAAATGCGACGTGAGTGTACATCTCCGCTGAGGTGATAGACGACAGCCCAGCTGACGGCACTGCCGGCTGGGCAACAACAGGGGAGGCCAGGAACAACGCCACCCAGGCAACAAGCCATCGTGGAAAACGCATGGGGACTTCTCCTTTGGGCTGTAATCCCATCTCACATGACCGCCCTCGCGAGCCAAGGCCAGACGGAGGCCGTGGCGCTGGCGGCTGCGCCTCTATACGCACGCGGCCGGCATCAGGTTGCACAGAATCTCCGACCGACGTCGGACAAAGGTATTGCAAATTTCCCAGACTTTCAATAATTTTATTTGTGCCCCGGAAGCGGGCAGCATAGGGGCAAGTCCTCGCGCGCATCGGCGCTCACAGGTGTCGCGGCCACCCGGCGGCTGGCGAAATCGCCCATCGGCCTCTCACGGGAGAAGGGCTCATGCAGAATGTGGAACTCAAGGCACGCTGTGCGGACCTGCGTCGAGCCGCTGCCATCGCCCGCAGGCTTGGCGCTGTGCGGCAATGGCAGAGGCACCAGGTGGACACTTATTTTACAGCAGGCTCCGGCAGGCTAAAAGTGCGACGTGTCTCCGGGCAACCGGCCGAGCTCATTGCCTACTGGCGCCCCGACGTCGCTGCTGCCCGCACGAGCGACTACCTGGTCTGTCCAGTGCCGGACGGCAGGCAGCTGTGCCGCACGCTGGCCATGGCATTAGAGCAGCGTCTTGTGGTGGCCAAAACCAGAACCCTCTACCTGCTGGGCAACGTGCGCATCCACCTGGACCGCGTCAAGGGGCTTGGCTCCTTCATAGAGTTCGAGGCCGTCCTATCACGAGCCAAGGAGGTGCCCGCCGCCAGAAAGAAGCTCGATGAGCTCTGTTCCCACTTTGGCATTTCTCCTGCGGACCTCATCGCCGGATCGTACGCCGACCTGCTGATGGCGGCGCTCACACCCGCACAGGGCGCCACAACCGGCGCCGAGCGACCACCCCTCACAGGCCATGCTCCGCGATGAGGTAGGTAAGAATGGCCATAGCAGCCACTCCCAATTCAAACTCCCTTGGGTGCACGGCTGCAAAGACGTCGTTGGCGGAATGGTGGTAGTCGAAATAGCGCTGGGCGTCCGGCACATAGCCGATCAGGGCCTTTGCCCCTTTGATCTGGGAGATGTCTGCACCACTGCCGCCTTTCCGCACCCATTCAATGAGCGCGAGATTGAGTAGCGGTAGCCATTCCTGCATGCGAGCTACTACGCTGTCGGCGGCATCGACGTAGAACCCGCGCGGTGTGAAAGCTCCGCGGTCGCTCTCGATTGCCGCAAGGTGATACTCCGAGCTAGCAGCCGCGCGGTCGGCATAAGCTCGCGCCCCATCCAGCCCGAACTCTTCGTTGATGAAAAACACCACTCGCACCGTGCGCCTTGGCTGAATCCCCAGCCGCTTGAACAGCTGCAGCACCTCGAGGGCTTGTATGCACCCGGCACCGTCGTCGTGACAGCCTTGGCCTTGGTCCCAGCTGTCAAAGTGCCCTCCGACTACGACCACTTCATCAGGCAGATCGCGTCCGCGCAGCTCACCGATCACGTTGTATGAGAGCGTTCGGCCGAGATCGCGACACGAAAGGCGCAGCTCCAGTTCGACCTTGCCGTGCACGCGCAACCACTCGGCGAGGCGTTCGGCATCTTGCACGCCGATGGCTACGGCTGGCGGCCGCGGCGCCTCATCGCGGTAACGGAGCGTCCCTACGTGCGGCACGTTGTCGGGCTTGGTCGTCACCGAGCGGACGATGACGGCCACGGCACCGGCCAGTCCTGCCTCAGCTGGGCCTTCTACGCGCTGGTCAACGGCACGCCCGTAGGCAGCAAAAGTGTCGACCAAGTCCGACTCCATCGGCCGATTGAAAAACGCAATCTTGCCGCGGACCTGATCGTGCTGATTGCGAACTTGCTCCAGGCTTTGCAGTTCCACCACTGGCGCGCGTATCCCACCACTGCGGGTAGGGGCGCTCCCCCCTAATGCTGCCACCCGCAGCTTCTTTCCGCGCAGGACCTTCGGCCATACCACCCTGGCTTCTTCCACATTCCCGCGGTCCCAGTGCGGGACCGTGACTTCTTGCAAGCGCACATTTTCCAATCCCAGCTCCTGCATGGTGCGTTCGGCCCAGCGGATGGCCCGCATGCTCTGCTGAGAGCCGACCAAGCGCGGCCCGAGGGCCGACAGCTCCCGCAGAAGGTGGTACCCCAATGTATCGGTGAGAGCACGACGTACCATCTGTTGGGCAACCTCAAGTTGGCGATCGTACGCCTCTTGGGGCCCGACCCTTTTCCCCAAGCTGATCTGGGCCAAAGCCAAAACTACCACAACCGCCGAGCGTTTCATCTCCATCTCCTTCTCGCTGCTGCACCCTCAGGCGTGCAATCATGCTCAGGCGCCTGTATCTTGCTCCTTGCGTGGCTCCACCCGTTCGCGTTCCGAGCGTGACCACAGCGGGGAAAATTTCTGTTGACTTTTAGGGAATTTTTGTGTATATATGCTCCTGAATTTCATTCATACCCTAAGAATATGCGCGGCGAACCGTCAACGGAGGAGCTTATGATCCTTCACCACGAGTTCATCAAGAACGCCAAGAGGTTAAGGAACAAAATGGCCATCATCGATCGCACCACCGACAAGCGGGTTACCTACTCCAAAGCCCTTATCGCCTCGCTCATCCTTGCCAAAAAGTTCAAGAGGCACCCGGAGGGCTTCATCGGCGTCATGGTCCCCACCTCAGCCGGTTGCTTCCTGGCCACGTTGGGGGTGCTCATGGCTGGCAAGGTGCCGGTCATGATCAACTACTCCACCGGTGCTGCAGACAATTGCGAGTACGCACAGAACAAGTGCGGATTCAAGACCATCGTGACCTCGCGGGCACTTTTGGAACGCATACGCTGCCCGATTGTGCCGGGGATGATCTTCCTCGAGGACCTGATGAGCGAGATCGGCACGGCAGACAAACTCGGTGCTGCCTTGCGTTCCAAGCTGCCGGCGGGGACTATCATCCGCTCCCTGCCACCGGCTAGCGAGGACGACGATGTGGTGATTCTTTTCACCAGCGGCAGCGAAAAGGAGCCCAAGGCAGTGGAACTAACGCACCGCAACATCGGCTCCAACGTGCGGGACGCCCGACAAGTGTTTGATCTCCGCGAAGAGGATGTCCTCATGGCTATCCTGCCCTTGTTCCATGTGTTCGGCTACACGGTCAACTTCTGGCTGCCGTTGATGGTGGGGATGACCACCGTGACGTGTGCCAACCCTTTGGACTACAAGAACATCCCCGTCTACATTCGCGAGGAAAAGGCCACGATGATCGCCGCCACCCCCATTTTCTTTGCGGGCTACCTGCGTGAGTCGCAACCGGGGGACTTTGAGACGCTTCGTCTGCTCGTTGCCGGTGCGGACAAGACTCCGGATTCGCTGCGGCAAGGGTACTGGGCCAAGCACAAGAAGGTGCTGCTTGAAGGGTACGGGTGCACCGAGACAAGCCCGGTGGTATCGGTAAATACCCCCGAACACAACCGCCCCGGCAGCATCGGCTTGCCCCTGCCCAGCGTGCAGGTGAAGATCGCCGACGTGGAGAGCGGCAGAGAATTGCCCCCTGGCAAGGAGGGCAAGATCCTGGTCAAGGGCGACCTGGTGATGAAAGGATACTTCGGGGACCTGGAGGAGACCTCCTTGCGCGTGCGCGACGGGTGGTACGACACCGGGGACATGGGGGTGCTTGACGAAGACGGCTATCTCTGGCATCGTGGACGCCTGAAGCGCTTTGTCAAGATCGGCGGCGAGATGGTCTCCCTGGTGCGCACCGAGAGCGCCCTGGAAAAGCATCTGCCCGAAGGCGTGGGCTGCTGCGTGGTAGAGGTGCCCGATTCGAAAAAGGGCGCCAAGATTGTCGCCGCCGTCACCCGCAAAGTGGACGAGCGCGCCATTCTCAAAAACCTTGCCAAGGAACTCCCTGCCATTGCTCTGCCCAAGCAGTTTGTCGTCCTTCCCGACATGCCGAAAATGGGCAGCGGCAAAGTGGACTTTCGCACCGTGGGCCGCCTGGTGCGTGAGGCCATCGCCGGCTGAAGTTTGAGATTTGTCTCCTTTGGAGCAAGGCCTGCGCCTCGCCGTGCGCAGGCCTTGTCTTTTGGCCCCACTCTTTTCCTGCCTGCCCGCCACGCACCTTCAACACGCAAAAAGACGGCAGGAGATCGGCCCGCCATCTCCTCCTGCCCCTTCACTTCAGCTCAAGATAGTCGCGGTCCGGCAGGGGCGGAAATGGCGCGTGTGGCTCCCGCTGGTACCAGTAGGCCACCGAAGAGATGTCGTCTTGAAGTGGCTGGTAGCGCCCTCCCGACTGCCACCCCAATGCCTGGATGGTCACCTTTAGGTCCCTCTCAAAGCGCACTGGATCCATAATGTGCCAACGGTACAATCCGAAGCGCTGCTGCGAGTTCCACAGCCCATCCGGCCGAAGCACCTGGGGCATGCCCGCATACGGGGTGGTGAATTCCCGATACCGGTCCTCCACCACAAAGCCGTATGAGCCACAGAAATAGTCCTCAGTGCCTGTGCCACAGATTGTAGGGAATTCCTTGTCGCCGTCAATGTAGAATTTGATTTCGCCTTCGCCCCACCACCCGCTGCTGTGCGAGCCCCAGCACATGTACGTGCCCACATAGTGCCCCCACCCTTTAACCCCGTCCAGGATGGTGTAGACCGATTTGAAGGGGAGGGGATTGGTGCGCCGGAACTGCGCGTGGAAATACGCGGCATCCTCGGGCACCTGAGTGAGGGTGTAGTCGATCTGATAGTAGAGGGTCATCTTCCGGTCATCAAGGTTCTCCATGGTGATCTTGCACGACTTGCGGAAAGGCATGACCCAGTAGCAGTTGAAGGCACTGCCCGGATTGACGCACACCGGCAGTGAACTGACCTGGGCGTACTTGCCCAGGCCACAGGCGAAAAAGTCCCCCACCGGCACCTCCACGGAGGGACTTTCCTCACCGTCCCAATAGAAGCGCAGGATGCTGAAGCGCCAGTTTCCGGTAGGGGTCATCCAGATGTGCTGGATGGCGCCTGGCCCTTTGATCTCCGCCAGGACGAAGGTCTGTTTCGGCTCAATGATGATGTAGGGCGACACCTTCCAACCCACGCCCAGGTCGCGCGCTGCCTGCGCCGCAGTCCCCTGCTCTAGGGTCGCCATACCCCCCTTGCCCTTTTCGCCAGTAAAATTCTCTGGACTAATGGACCGCGTCTGCGCCCGCGACAGCAGCGGCAGCGTGCCCAAGCCCATGGACAATCCGTCAAAGTTTCCTTGCTGGGCGAACGTGCTACTGACGCTCAGCACCACACAGAAAACTGCAACTCGCTTCCACATGTCGTCTCCTCCTTGCTGGAAGACATGAAACCACCGCGTAACCGCAGCCTTAAGCAATGGGCCGTTGAAAGATGGTGTAGGTCTTCGAGGGGGTGGCGCCCATCATCTCCACAAGCCTGATCACCATCACGTTGTCCTCCAACACCCACCCCATGTCACAGTACTGGTAGCCCTTCTTCTGCGCATAGAGCTTTTGCTGCCAGAGCATGACACCGTCCAAGCCCAGACGTCGAAACTTGCGCTTCACACCCAGATATCCGAGCCTGAAGCCAGTGGTCTTGCCCTTGGTGAGGAGCATGCGGGCCGCGCGCAGGAGCTCGCACCGCCTGCACCAGCGCAACGGCCGCATCCTCTCGACGATGTTGGGCACGCCCCCAAAGAACGCCGCCGGCTCCCCGTACACGTATAGGAAGATGAACAAGCCCTTGTCCATGATGAGCTGCATGTCGTCAATAATCCTGTCGAACTCCTCCTCCGTGAACGGGACAAAGCCAAAGTTGTCGTGCCAGGCGTCGTTATAGATCTCCAGCATCTCCTTTTTTCGCACTGCCAGTGGCCGCATATCCCACGTCTCGATGGTCACCCCATAGCGTCTGATCACCTTCTCGGCGACCCGCACCAGCTTCTCCTCCATGGGTCTCATCACCTCCACCTCCCACGATTTGACCCGCTTGATGGGGACAAAGCCGGCGGTGGTGAGGAGTCGTTCGTAGTACGGCTTGTTGTAGTGGTAGTACATGACCGGGCGAGACTGGAGCCCTTCGGTGAGCACGCCAGGGGTGGCTTCGTTGACCGGGAGGTTCTGGGGGCCACGCATGGCCTCCATCCCCTGATGCCGCAGCCAGACGGCAGCTGCATCCAGCAGCGCGTTGGCCACCTCCTGGTCGTCAATGCACTCAAATTGGCCGAAAAAGCCGACGCGGTCCTGCCAGCGCTCATTGTGCCGATGGTTGACAAAGGCATTGCACCGGCCTACCGTAGCGCCGTTCCGCACTGCCAGGAAGAAACGCATGTCCGCATGTTTGAAGAAAAGATTCTGCGGCTCGAAAAAACCCCGGATGCCAAGCAGTTTCAACCCGAGGTACTCGTAATCCAACAGGGGCACGTACTGGGGATCGTTCCGGTAGTGTTCCCAGTGAAAATCCACAAAGCGCTTGAGCATGCGCCACTCCTGCCGCGTGCGGTTGGAGAATGCGACGATCTCCACCGTCGGGGAGCCCGCCTTACCAGAAGACGAAGGTTGCCTCATGTCGCCACCTCACTCCTTTTTCCACGCCCTCCGAAAAATACCCCACGTGCTGTCGCACCCCGTTCGGGCCAAAGCACATGGATCATCTCGCCCCCGCGCTATCGCTGCTCCACGGTACCGTCATCCCGGGCGTCGCGCTTTAGAACTGCAAGGCGGCGCAGCATATCCCGCGCGTCGCGAATCCCTCCCAGGCCCAGCCAGATGGTGACCACCACGGCGATACCAGTGCCCAACAGCAGGTAGCCACGCCAGAATGTGAGCCACCACTGGTCAGGCACCTGGTGTGTCAGGTTGTAGAAGGTGCCAGCGACAAAGATTGCCACCCACAGGGCAGTCCAGCAATAGGTGGCAATGTACAGCGCACGGTCGCCACGGGTGAACTCGCGGCCCATCCCCAATACCTTCCAACCCCGCTGGACATTGGCCTCGGGCTGGGACTCCTCTTCCGCGAGACGATAGCGCCCACGATGGAGGAGGCGATCCATGTCGTACGGGCGCCCACCACTCAGCAGGGAGACAACGATGTACACCACCGTGGAGCTCACCATGGCGATGAACCAACACACCTGGCCGTTAATGGGAAAGTCGGCGATCACCTGCTGCAATACGATGCCAGCCACGGCTACCGTGGCGCCGGTGATTAGAGCGCTCCATGCCCCTGCGGTCGTGCCGCGCTTCCAATACAGGCCACCGATGATCACCGCGCCCGAGCCTCCGGCGTAAATTGCCCCAGTGATGGCGAAAAACAAGAAAATGTACTCGCTCTGCTTGAACAGCAAGCTGAAAAAGAAGCTAAACACGGCCACGCCCAAGATGGAGAGGCGGAGCCACCTGATGTGTTCTCGTGCCTCTAAGCGCTTGCCGGGCAAAGGTACCACCACGTCTTGGATGAAGATGCTGCCCCAGGAGTGGAGGTAGGCCTCGTCGGTACTTACCAGGGCTGCCAACATAACGGCGACAAAGGCTCCCAGCAAGCCGGCGGGCAGGAAATGGAGCAGCGCCATAGGGACCGTCAGCTGGCTGCGCACCGCCTTGTTGGCGATTCCCGAAAGAACCTGCTCTGCCTGTGCCGCCTGCCCGGCGAATGCTACATGGTGCAACACCGTATAAGCACAGATGGGCAGGAAAAGCAACATCATGTTCTGCGGAAAAC
>JBBIKH010000106.1:0-11799 GCA_037445575.1 bacterium | reverse complement strand
ATCGCCTTCTGCTGATCGGCGGCACCAGCGGCATTTTCAGACAACAGAGCGAGGCAATACTGACTGAGGTCATCCCACCTTCATTTGCTGTTGAGCGGCTATACACCGACGCCGGAGCAAGGACCGGCCCTTTCTACGGCGGAACCGACCAGCTGATAGCCCATTGGACTCAGGGGCTTGCCTACATCAACTTTCTTGGCCACGGTGGCGGAGCCGTGTGGTCGGATAACTCTCTGCTCCGCCTTGAAGACGTCTCCCGCCTCCCTTCAAATATCCGCTATCCCATCGTCTCCAGCATGACCTGTTTCACCGCCAGTTTTGAGGAGCCCTCTCGCCGTAGCTTGGGGGAAGAACTGGTCCTTGCGCCGAGCAAGGGGGCAGTGGCTGTCTTCGGCGCCTCAGGTGTGGGCTGGGTCTACAATGACTACTATCTGGTGCGTGAGTTCATCGATGGCCTCTTGCAGACAGAGGAGGACACCAGGATTGGCGAAGTGGTGGCTGAGGCTAAGGCCCGCTACCTGAGCGCCTACCCAGGGTACCTGAACTTCTCCATGGTCAGCCAGTACAACCTGCTCGGCGATCCGGCGCTGCGCCTGCCATTCCCCCGGCAATCGTGCTCCTTGCAACTTTCCAGCCGGCTCGTGCGGCCCGGTGACTCCTTGACAGTTGAGGGCCAATGGCACCATCCGACAGGCATGGCGGTTGTTGAGCTCATAGATGGCCAGAAGGTGACGAGCGCCGCGGGGCTGACTGCTGTGCGCAACGGCGCATTCACGCACGTTCTAACGGTGCCCCCCGACTTTGCTGGCGCAGGGCATGTGCGGGCATACGTCTACCACGAGGATTCCCGCCAGGCAGCCAATGGCGCCATCTCCGTCGCCGCAGCCCCCATACACATCGACTCCGTGTGGACAAAGCCGGCGAAGCCTGGCCCGCAGGACCAGGTCTTTGTGTTCGCGCGGGTCTTTGCAATGGAGAGCCTTGCCGCGGTGACGTGTGTAGTGCGGACGCCGCAGCCTGATACCATCCCAATGGTTCCAAGTACCTCTGAACTCGGGGTGTTCTCTTCGGAGCGGCGCATTCCACCTCTTGCGCGGGGCACTGTTGTCAGCTTCGTGGTGAGCGCTCGCGACCAGCTACTGAACGAACAGACGCGCAGCTTTTCCTACACCGTTTCCTTGGGGCCGGAGCTGTTCATTGACCCGAGCGGCGTACATCTCGGCGGCACCAGCATGACGCAAGTTGAAGCGCCGGTGTGGAATTCCGGAGACGTGGAGGGCAAGGGCGTGCGGGTAGACGCCTTCCTTGTTGATTCGTTGAGCACCAATCTCCGCCACCTGGGCACCTGCACAGTGGACGTGGCGCCTTCTCAAAAGGCTGTCGCCGCTATTCCCGGGTTTGTGGGCAACGGGCACGCCCACCTGAGGTTGGTGGTGGACAGCGACAACCAGTTCGCCGAGGTGAACGAGGACAACAACACCGTCGACATCGGGCTGCCTGTGGACCGCTTCGCGATCACGCCGCAGCTGGGGACATCGCTATGGGGGACAACCAGCGACACGCTCCTTTTCGGCGATTGCTTTCGCATGTTTGTTCCACCGCAGAGCACCCCGGCGCCGATGGTCGTGACCATTAGCGCCTTGGACAGTGTGCAGGTGTACGGACAACCCGACCTGCACCCAGTACGCGGAGCGCAGAAGGCTTTCGCCTACCAGGTGGGCAGCGCGAATGGCGACCTACGCGTCCCTGCGGTGGTGAGCCTTCGTTGCGCCGACAGCTCGTTGTCCCAGGCCGTGTCCGTATACTCCTTCAGCCGCCTCACTCGTAAATGGGAACAAATGCCAACGCTCCGCGAGGGCGAGTGGCTGGTCGCCGAGGCCGCTATTCCGGCGGAGTTGGCTGTCATCGAATCAGGCGATGTGCTGCCACCCACCATCGAAACCCTTGTCGACGGGCAACGGCATGTGGCTGAGAGCTACGTATCGACGCAGCCGCTCATCACCTTTCTGTTGCAGGACGCCAACGGAGTGGCATTGAACCCCCAGTCGTTGAGCATCGTTCTGGACGGTCAGCCGGCGCCGTGGAGCACGCTTTTTTTGCCCGACTCGCTCGCCGACGGCGCCCAGGTATCCGTCTCCTTCCGTCCGCACCTTGCTCCGGGGTCGCACATCTGCCAGATACAGGCACGTGACTGCTGCGGCAACGTTTCCGGCCCCGTCGAATTGGTGCTCACCGTGGCCTCTGGCTTTCATCTGCGGGTATTGGGCACGTACCCCAACCCATTTGTGCGGCAGACTGTTTTTGTCTACGAACTCACCCGTTGGGCCAATGATTTGTCGCTCTCCATTTACACCACCTCCGGGCACTTGGTCCGCCGCCTGCAGGCGACGGACGCCGCTGAGGGCCAAAATACGCTGGCGCCCGGATACCATGAGATCCTCTGGGATGGAACCGACGCCGAAGGCGACGACGTCCCCAACGGCGTCTACTTCTACAAGCTGCGGTGCACGGACGGCGAGCGAACGGTGGAGCACACGGGTACAGTTGCGCGCATACGCTGAGCCATGAAAAGGCCGAACTGGACAACTGCCTGTTGCGTCACGGCACTGGTCTTGACCACAGCCGGGACGCTGCTCGGTGGAACCGGCAAGTACGGGGCCTCCTTTTTGAACTTTGGCATCGGTGCCCGCGCTCTGGGCTTGGGCGGAGCATTTGTGGCCGCAGCCGACGACGGCTCCGCTTTCTACTGGAATCCCGCCGGCCTGGCCCGCCTTGCCCATCCTGAGCTCAGCTTCATGTACGCGCCTGCCTTCGGTAGCGTCACTGCGCCCTTGGCAAACTACAACCATCTTGGACTCTCGCTGCCGCTGCCGGGGGCGGTCACGCTGGCAGCGAACTACGTCCGCTTGGCCATAGACGACATCCCCGTTTTCCCCGAGCTAAGGGGCGAGAGCTTTAGCCAACGGTTGCTGGACCCCGCGCTGCGGCCCGACGGCCTGCCACTGGGGTACTTCAGCGACCGCGAGGAGGCGTTTGTCCTTTCCTTCGCCAAAATGAACACCCTTACGACCAGCTTGGGCTGGTTGTACACGGATCTCGCCGTTGAGGTGCCGCTCGGCATCTCGTTCCGCATGGTGCGGCAACGCCTCTATGGGGCCAGGGCTAGCGGCTTCGGCGTCGACTTGGGGGCGATGGCCCGTGTGGACCTGGGGAAGCTCTTCGACCTGCCTGCGGTGGGCCAATTCTCCTCGGGGTTTGCCCTGATCGATGTGGCTGGGACCACCCTGAGCTGGAGCACCCACCACCGTGGCCGTATTGCCCAAGACGTCCGTCTCGGCGTCGCCTACTTCCAGCCCCTGCCCTGGCGGAAGAGCGCCCTCCTTTTCTGTTGGAGCAAGAAGAAGCGGCCCGCACCCAGCACCCATTGGGGCGTTGAGTACCAGCTCCCGCCGCTTGCCTTGCGAATCGGCCTCGACAGCGGCCATTTTACCGCCGGCGCTGGCTTTCGCTTCCGGCGGCTCACCGTTGACTATGGTTTCGTAAGCGGAGACCTTGGCAACGTGCACCGCCTGTGCGCGTCGTTGGTCCTGAAAAGAAAGGGGCGGACATGAAGAAAATGGCCGTTATTGTCATTTCCGCTTTGACCTGGCTCGGTTGTGGTACCCAGGGTGAAGAAGACAAGGGGCCGGCACCACCTACGCTCCTGCCTCCTCCGGACGACTTGGCGGTAGTGGAGAAAGGCATCGACGCGGTGCCCGAAGCAGACGCAATTCAGCTGGATTGGCTGCCCCCGGAAGGGCAAGAAGTGACGGGTTATCGCCTGTACCGGCGCGCCGGACAAAGCGGTTCATTTCTTCTCCTGAAATCGTTCAAGGCCCAGGACACAACGTTTGTGGATGCTTCCGGGGTAGCGCCGCAGACTCGTTACTTCTACTTCATGACGTCCATCGACCATGGAGGCCGCGAAGGCCCCCCTTCCGACACCGTGGACTATATGCTCGTGCCCAAGGCCTTCAACCTCCACTGCACTGCGAGTCTCACGCCGGTCTTTCGGTGGCACATAGACACCTATCCCTCTCAGTATGTGCTCAAGCTCTTCGACCTCAGTGATGAGAGCAAGGTCTGGTTCACCGTCGTGCAGTCGGATTTTGCGGACCTGGACGAGGAAGTGGCCTACAACTGGGACAGCACCGCCGTTACCCCCACGCTCACTGCCGGGCGGACGTACCGCTGGCGGGTGGACGTCGTGGGCACCGAGCGCAATTCCGGCTCTGAATCCAACTGGAGCCGCTTTACCGCAGGGCGATGAGCGCGGAAATTGTGCTGATGGGCAAGAATTCTGCTTGACAATTTAGGAAAAAGGTGTATATTAACTTCACAAACTGGCGTTTCAGCAGAAATTTGCGGAGGCCAAGTCATGAGAAGGCTCGTGTTATTGGTGGTGGTGCTGGGCATCGCGGCTGCCAGCTCCACAAGCTGGGCACACGGGTGGCTGAATGGCGGCAAAGGTCTGCTTCACGTGCGACCGGCCTGGTCCATGGAGCCAAGGCACCTTACCCTTTATGCTCATTCCGACTTTTTCGGCAAAGTGGGCGAGATTGACCAATTCACCTCGGTAGCCTACTGGGACGTGGTCGGCCTCGTAAACCTCTCCTATGGGCTGAACCGTCGCTTTGAGCTGGGCATCACACAGGTTGTATACCAGGACAATCACAAGACAAGTCCTGGCTACAACCTGCTGGACGACCTCTTTGCCACCGTGAAATTGGGCGGCCTGGGTTCCAAGACCAGCGCCCTCTCCTTTGCCATTGCCGCAAATGGGCGCTTCCCCACCGCCAAGTACCACAATCTGGCCTTTGAACCCTACTCGGCCGGCAAGTTCGCGTGGGGCTTTACCGGCATAATGAGCTACGCCCTTGATCCTCTGTATCCCGACGAGGATGTCAGCCTCCACCTCAATCTCGGCTACCTCAACTACAACGACGTCGGTGAGAAGCTGACCGAGTGGCCCAAGCACGTCGGCAACCTGACGGTCAAGAGCCCCACCCAGGAGTTCCTGTATGGGCTCGGCCTGAAGCTGCCCACCAGGGAATTTGACTACGGCTTAGAGTTCTACGGAAACTCGTTCATTCAGAAGCCGCCGGCGAGCGCCTACGCGCGCGAAAACTACCTGTACATCTGTCCCTCTGTGGTCTACAAGCCGGCGCGCTGGGTCTCCTTCCTGTGCGCTTTGGACTATCGCCTCACGGCCGACAAGGACGAGACAAAGTACGGGGCCGGTTATGCGCCGGTCGGCCCGTTCACGGACGAGAATATCCCCAACTACCCAACCTGGCGGGTGAACGTTGGTATCAAGTTCGTGTTGCTACCCACCTCCGTCTACCGCATGACGGAGCGGGACATGTTGCTGCAAAAGGCCGACACCCGCCGGGAACTATTCGAGCAGATCATTCGCGAGCGGCGCCAGACCGAGACAGCCGAGCAGGAGCTGGAGCGGATCAAGGAGGAACGCCGCAAGGCGGAGCGGGAGCTGGAGCGTCTGCGCAAGATCTTAGAAGACCAGGCCAAGCGGCGCGAGGAGTTGCAAAAGCTGCGCGAGCAGCTGCCTGAGACGCAAAAGACCGAGCCTCCGCCGCAGCCGTGAACAGAATTGCGCGCATGACAAAGGCCCTGCCGTGATGGCAGGGCCTTTGTTGTTAGGAAGCCATTTCCGCCGCGTGTGCTCGTCCGGTCTGCCGAGCTTCTAAGGCGCCGGGGCGGAGGGTGAATGTCCCTCTCCGGCGCCGTGGCGGTCAAGGTACGCTCAGAACTCCAACCCTATGCTGAAGCGCTGCACGTTCTCCAGCACCCCAAAGTCCAAATAGGCATAATCCAGCTTTAACCTGACGCGCCCGAGCAGCTCGTAGGCCAGACCGCCGCCCAAGGTCAACCCTTCCTCGCCGTCGCGCAGAAAAAGAGACTTGTAACCTGCCCGCAGGAAGACGTTCTCGTTGAAGGCATATTCCGCGCCGACATTCAGGTACTCCGTGTTGTCGTTCGGGTGAATGGCGTCCACTGCCACCGTCAGGCGATTGTTGGCGGCGTTCACCAATTCCATGGCCACCCCAGCGCGAAAGATGAGGGGCAGCGACCATTTGTCGGTCGCTAAGTGGGCGATGATCTTGTCGTTGTTGCCGTACTTGCTCGGGTCGATATCGTGGTTCACCTGCGTGTCTTTTCCTTCCAGGCGCATCTTGCCGCCAAAGTTGGAGATGCTAGCGCCGATGCGCATCCCCTTGAGCTGGGTGACAAACAGCGTACCTACATCAATGGCAAAGCTGGAGGCGCTCATATGCCAGATCTTTTGCTGGATGTACTTGCCGGTGAAGCCGATGGAAAAGCGATCTGTAAGGGCGCGGGCATAGGAAAGCCCCAGGGCCACATCGCTTGCGCCGAACCGCTCCCCGGTGCCCTCCGGGTAGAACACGGTGCGCACTTCCATTTCGTCCATGCCCAGCGCGCAGAAGCTGGCGCCCAGCGTGCCGGAGCTCCCCAAGGGAAGCGCCACGCCGGCAAAGTCGTACTTCATGTCTGCCAGCCACTCGGTGTGCCCCAGATGCACCTCACTGCGTGTCAAGCGCGCCAGGCCCGCCGCGTTCCAGTACAGGGCGCTGGCGTCATTGGCTGTCGCCACGAACGCTCCCCCCATGGCGAGCGCACGCGCCCCCACTTCTATCTCAAGAAAACAAGCGCTGGTGGTGCCAACCTTGGAGACATTCTCCACAAACTGGCCGTAGGCAGCACCGCAGATGGCCAGAGCCAACATCACCGCGACAGCGTCTGCCCTTTTCATAGCGGCATACTCTCCTTGCTTACTTGATTACCGCGAACTTGCCAATGATGCTCCCCAGTCCCGGCGCCTCGATGTGGTAGATGTAGATGCCGTAGGCGATCTCCATGCCGTCTTTGGAGAGCAGGTTCCACGACTCCGCCCCGTTGTCGATAGTCGTGTCGTGATGAATCTCTTTGACAAGGAACCCTCGGGTGGTAAAGATCTTGATGGTACACTTGGGCGGAAGGTGGATAAAGTCAATCTTTCGTTCGCCGCGGCCGGACTGGTAGAAATGCTGCGGCTCCCACGACGCCGTCACCACGTAGGGATTGGGCACCACAGCAATACGGCTCAGGAGGCTATCGATCTTCGCCTTGGCCTTGGGGAACTCCACTTTGCTGCCCCGAGCCGTGAACTCGTACCGATCCGCTGAGCGGAATGGCTTGGTGGTATGGAGCAGCCACACATCGCCAGGCTCTGGGTGATTGATCTGCACAAAGGTTGTGTCGTAAGCCCAGACGCTATCCCTCAGGGCAATGACCGTATCAATGCCCCCGATGGTGGTGTGGATGTACTGCACATCAACACGCACCAGCGTCGAGTCCACGAGCATCGAGTCCGGCTTGCTCAGGATGACCTCGTAGGTCACAGCTGTGCCCGTCGGGGCTGGCAGCAGCACGATCGATTCCCCGGGGTTCCAGTACTTGTTGCCGTCCTTATCCATGAGCACAAAGCGGCTTTCCCGTTGCTCGCACACATTCCAAATGACAAATGGCGCATGAGTGCCGGCAAAGATCTGGCCGTCGCGCACGCGCTCGCCGATCTTGCCTTGGAAGCGGAACTCAAAATCGCTCTCGTAGAGCTTGCCGCCCGTGTACAGCCGGATGGTATGGGTGTAGTTGCAGTCGCCGCTTATCCAGCCGCTGTTTTCCTGGTCAATGCCCAGGGGTTGATCCTGAACCACCACGCGCAGCCCGTCAAAGATGGGGTTGTCCAACTCTCCGCTGACATATGGGCTCATAAACACCGGGTAGTACAGGTAGGAGTACTCATACTCCTGGCCTTTTACCATGGCCCCGCCAGGGATAAGGGCCAGCAGGCCATTACGAGCGTCCAGTCGGTAGTCAACGCCTGGCACAAAGAGCCTCCCGCCGCCTGGAGGGGTGATCACCAGCGAGTCGGCCACCAAGGGTGCGGCTTCCAGGGCTACCCAGCCAGTGTCGGCGACAAAGCGGGCAGTGCGCCGCGTGAGGTCCATGATGGAGAAGGTCTTGGTGGTGTCAGAGCCTTTTGGGTAATCGTCTTTGAAGCTCACCGCATAGCGTCGCCCGTCCGGCACACGCATGGGGTCCACCGGCACAAGCTCGATGGTGCCGGTAGCAAATCCGCGCACATGTTCCAGCGAGCCCGCAGTGGTGGAAAGCCTGGGCGCCTCCTGGTAGCCGGCAGCAGGGGCATTCGGTCGGACGACTACGGTATTGATGTCTGTGCTCAACACCCTTCCTGCCGCATCTGTCCGTATGCGCTTGGTGCATTCGGCAGGGGCCATGTCAGGCAGGTGCGGGATCGGGCTTATGCCGCGCTCATAGAAATCCGAGTAGTACCCTTTGTCGAACGAGCAGACGGCATAGTAGTACGTCTGCCCGTTCTCCACGTTCGTGTCCGTCCAGAAGTGGAGCAGCCCGCTGTCTTTGCCCATATCCATTTGCACCCCGTTGAAGGCGACCGGGTGCGGACCTTTTAGTCCGTCCTTGAGGTCGAGGATGGCCACGGGCTTGTTGAAGGTCGGGTTCCCGTACGCGTCCGTGATGACGTTGGACTCTAAGAAACCAGGATCGGTGCTGCGATAGATCCGGTAGCCCTCAAAGTCAAAGCCGTAGATGGGGTCCCACGACTTTTCGGCTGCCCTATCCCAGTAGAGCGTCACCTTGCCATCGCCGGGCACCGCCGTCACTTTCGGTTTCAATGGTGGCTTGGTGAAGTTGTAGTCGCGGTCGTAGATGATCTGCATGATGCGCGCATTGCGGAAGATATCATCCTGATCCTCACCAAAAAGCATGGCGATGGCAAACTTGCGCATCCGTCCTGGCTTCAGCGGGAAGTAGCCGGAGCCATAGAGGAACGTGATATCGGTGGTTTGCTCCGGGTTATCGATAAAGTGGCCTGGGGTAGTAAGTTGCCACATCTCCTCGTCATTTGCCAGATTGAGCCCCTTGCGCCAATCTTTGGAGTCGAAGCTGGTGAGTCCAATCTGGTCCGCCTCGTCGTTGTCGGTGTACTCGAAATTAGGCTCACCCGGGTCAGGCCGGCCATTGCCTTCAGTCCCATCCGGGTCCGGGCCGATATACTCCGGCATGAGTGGCCCCACCCCATCACTGCCGTTGTCAGCCCCCTCGGGGACCCAGGCGCCGGCATTGTCGATGCGGTCAACGGGGGTTTCGTCCACCATCCCATCCCCATCGTTGTCAATGCCATCGGTGGGGTCGCCGGGTGATTCCAGGTACTTGAATCCGAAATAGGCAACCGGTCCACCCCAGGCGCCCACGTTGTCGTGGTCGTACTGGTAGACGATGTCATCTTGACGGTCGAACCAGCTGTCGTCGTCTCGCTGGTCACCGTCGTCGCCCACGTCCGCGTCCCCGTACATGCCGAAGACCATTTTCCGGTATTCGGTCAGCCCTGTGTTCTTTACCCAATAGGTCCAAATCAGGATATCCTCTGCTGCCGGATGGGCCCACTGGTAGCCACGCACCTGTACCTCGATGGCCAGGCCTCGTTTGGTGGAGTCGTAGGGGTCCGGGTAGAATTTGAACTCATCGTTCACATAGTCGTTCATCACAAAGTAGGACTCCTGGTCGGCGCGCGCGTAAGTGCCGTACTGCCCGTTCCAGAGGGGCACACGCGTGACCGGGTTGACCCATTCCGGGCGATCGGGCCACACCCACGGCCAGCTGTCCGGCTTACCGTCGCCGTCGTTGTCCAACGCATCGCTCATGGCCACGTTGCTCTGGTGAGGGTCGGCGTAGCCGGGCAGTGGTTCAAAGCCCCATTGGTAGCCCAGGGGAGATCGGTCATTGCGGCTGGCGTCCGCGTAGCCGTCGCTGAAGATGTGGCGCACGTGGCCCTCGGCGTCAATCACTTCCGCCCCGATGATAGGCGTGAACTCCGCAATGTACGAGTGACCGGAGCCTTTTGGGTAGACACCCGACAGATAGCGATAGCCCCCGTACCAGTTACCGATGGAGCCATAGTTGTAGAAGATGGTCATGATCTTGTTGCCATCGTGGATGCCGCTCTTCCGGTCCTCGTGACCCAATGACTTGGGCAGGCGCTCTGGCCGGGACGAGGCCGGTCCTCCAGAGGCGGCTAAGCTGCCCTCCACGGCAATAACAAGGGCCATAGCCGCCAGCAACAATGTGGCAACATGGGTGGTGGCTCGCACGTTTCTCGACCTCCTCAAAGTACGTATTCTCCTGTGTTGTCCACTGCTAGAAGCCGATGCCAACGCCAATTTTCACCTCACGCGGCGCAGAGTAAAAGTCCGGCCGCACAAGGTACTCCTCCAGCGTGTTCGGGCCGTGAACCTCGCCGGTGTAGGTGGGAATCAGAGTGTAGGTCGCCCGACCGGTGTCGCTGTAGACATAGTCCTCATTCCGCCGGTCAAGGAGGTTGTACACGTTGCAGAACACCGAAAAGCGCAATCGGCGGAAGTGGAAATCATAGTTGGCGCGCAGGTCCACATTGTATTGCACAGGTTTGCGTTCGCTGTTCTCGATAGCGGTGCGGATGCCGCGGAACATGGGTGTATAGGGCAGCCCGCTCCCATACTGGCCGATCAGGCTCACTGCCCAGCGCCGGCCATCGCCCACGGTGACGCTCGCGTTCAACGTGTGCGGCTGATCCCAATCCAGGTAGACCATCTGCTTTTCCGGCTCGCGATTGCTGGCCGCATCCAAGAACGCCGCCTCTGGGTCAGAGGCATTGCCCTCCGCCACCGAATAGGTGTAGTCAAGGGTTGCGGCCACATAGTTGCTCGGCCGTTTGGTGAGCGAAAAGGTGATGCCCCGGACGTTGCCATAGTCGCGGTTGATGTAAAGGCCATACATGTCCCCGCTGCTGTAAGTCTCGACGATCTTGGTGCCCAGCAGATTACGGATGTCCTTGTAGAATCCGGTCACGTTGATGGCGATGTCGTCGGACAGTTGCTGCTGAAGCCCCATCTCGTAGCTGGTGGTGCGCTGCGGTTCCAAGTTGGCGTTGCCGATGTAGCTACTGTACCCGCTGGTCACCTCAAACTCCGGATTCGTGTAGAGGTAAGAATAGGCAGGGATCTGCAAGAAATGCCCGTAGGAAAAGTGGATCACGCCCCGGTCCGTGATAGGGTATGCAATCCCCACCCGTGGGCTGATCTGGTACTTCTTCTTCGCCCGCTCGAACCAAGGCAGATTCCCCTTCTGGATCGGGGCACCGGTGGCTGGGTCCACCAGCGTAACGGGCCCAGGGATCACACGCGGGTTCTTCGTAACCAAATCCACCAAGCGGATATCGCGCACACTGGAGCCAAGGGGCTCGCCATTGTTTGGATTGATGTAGGTGACCGCCCGCGTAACCGGATCGATGCGCACCGGCACCTTGACCTTGATGGTCCCCGTCTCCGTGACCGCGTCCAGCACCGCGTACTTGTTCGGCAGCCACAGATTGGGGTCCTGTGGGTCGGTCAGCACCCTGCCGTCCGGCTCGAAGAGCTCAAAACGCACCCCCAGGTTCACAATCATCTCCTTCAGCTCGATCTTGTCCTGGAGGTACGCCGAGAACTCCTTGGGATAGTTGCGGTAGCGGTCGTGCGCCGGGGAGGTGATGTCAGGGATCTGCGGCAAGTAGTTGGTACTCTGGTCCAGGAGGATGGTGAAGGTGTCGAGGAAGATCTTGTTCCATCGGTACTCAAACCCGCCCTTGAGTTGGTGGGCACGGTGCACCTGACTGACCAG
>JBBIKH010000105.1:1488-11871 GCA_037445575.1 bacterium | reverse complement strand
GCCGGGTGCATAGCCTTTGGATTCGTTTCGGACACTGTGTTCAAAGCGCGCAGGCCACCTGCCAATCTGCTATTTGGCCTGCTCGAAGTGGGTGCGCTGGTGGGCATCTTCCTTTGCCCGCCGGAGCGCCCTCTTTGGCTGTCGATTGCGTTTGCGCTTTACGGCTTCGGGCTCAGCGGCATCCTGGCGTCGTTAGGCGGGTTGTTCGCCATAGACCTCGCACCTCGTCAAGCCGCAGGGGCGGCAATGGGGTTCATGGGCGTATTCAGCTACTTGGGCGCGGCGCTGCAAGAACAGGTGAGCGGCTTCTTGATTCACCGCGCCACCACAATCGTGGACGGCGTGCGCTGTTACGACTTTCGCGCTCCCATTGCTTTTTGGGTGGGGACGTCGGTGCTGTCCCTCCTTTTGGCCACCTCCTTGTGGCGCGCGCGGCCCTTCCAAGGCATCAGGACATGAAGAGTCTGCTGCGCTTCTTCGCCACCGAGGGCGACCGGCCGAGGCTTCAGGACCAGCGCCTCATCGATCAGCTGTACAGGCGCAAGCGTCTCTTGGTGATGATCGCCATTACCGTCGGCTACGGCCTGGCTTACACCTGCCGCCTGGGACTGTCGGTGGTCAAGAAGCCGCTGGTTGACGGCGGTGTCTTCACCCCGGCGCAACTTGGCACCATCGGCGCGGCGTTCTTCTACAGCTATGCCGTGGGGAAGCTAGTCAACGGTTTCCTTGCTGACCATGCCAACCTGAAGCGATTCGGGACCGTGGGTGTCCTCGGCTCGGCCCTCATCAATGTGGCAATCGCCTGGACCAGCGGCCTGGGGCCGTGGGTCGTGGTCTGGGGGCTGAACGGCTGGTTCCAGGGCTTTGCGGCGCCCACCGGCGTAGTCTCCCTTTCACGCTGGTTCAGCAACCGGGAACGCGGCCGTTTCTACGGCATTTGGAGCACGGCGCACGCCTTCGGCGAGGGGTTGACCTGGGTGGGCTCGGCGGCGCTGGTGAGTTGGCTCGGCTGGCAATGGGGCTTCCGCGGCCCGGGACTGCTGTGCGTGGCTGTCGCCGTGGGGCTGTACTTCACCCTCCAGGACCGCCCGCAAACGCTGGGGTTGCCATCGGTGGCCGAATGGCGGCAGGACTTTGCCCAGCCCAGCCACTCTCCGGCAACCAGTGCATGGCAGGCGCAACTGTTGGTCCTGAAAACCCCGGCGATCTGGGTGCTGGGTTTGGCCAGTGCCGGGATGTACATTACCCGTTACGCCATCAACAGTTGGGGCTTCTTCTACCTGCAGGAGGCCAAAGGGTACTCATTTCTGACCGCAGGGAGCCTGCTTGCCATCAACACGTTGGCCGGTGTGGCCGGGTGCGTGGCGTTTGGCTTCATCTCCGACCGCCTGTTCGGCGCGCGGCGGCCGCCGGTCAACCTGCTCTTTGCAACCATGGAAATCGGCGCCCTGGTGGTGCTGTTTCTTGCTCCCCCAGGAAAACCGACGCTGATCGTGGCGGCGTTGGCCGTCTATGGCTTCGGCCTCAATGGGTTGGTCACTTCCCTTGGCGGGCTCTTCGCTGTGGATATCGCGCCGAAGCAAGCCGCAGGTGCCGCCCTGGGATTCGTGGGCGTGTTCAGCTATGTGGCTGCGGCCCTCCAGGAGTGGGTGAGCGGCCATCTGATCCAGCGGACGATGGAGTGCGCACCTACGACTTTACCATCCCGATCATCTTCTGGGTCGGCTCGTCGGTCCTGTCACTCCTGTTGGCAGCGTCCCTCTGGCGGGCGCGCATGAGGGATTGAGCGGGTGACCTTGCGCAGGAAGTTCCCGCGGGGAACGCGGGTTCATGGCCCGGCGAGAAGCCGCGCAGCGAGCCACTGACCCGGACGAAAAGCTTGGAGCTCAGACGTTTCCAACCAAAAGGGGAGGCAACTATGCGAGCAGTGCTGTCCCTTGTGATAGCGGTCGCCCTCGTAGCGACAGCGAGCGGCCAGCGGGTCTTCGAACGGGATACTATCACCACGTCCCATGGGCCTTTGGAGATCACCTTCATCGGCCATGGCTCGGTGATGTTTGCCTGGCAGGGCAAGATCGTCCACGTGGATCCCTTCTCGCGTCAGGCGGACTATGCCCAGTTCCCAAAGGGGGATCTGGTGCTCATTACCCACGAGCACCGCGACCACCTGGACACCCTGGCCTTGCGGCAGGTCTGCACGCCTGCGACGGTTGTCGGCATCGCGGCTGCGTGCAGAGAACTCGTGCCGGACGGAGTTGTCCTGCGCAACGGGGATGCGGACACGCTTGCAGGCCTACGCGTCGAGGTAGTGCCTGCGTACAACGTGCGGCATGTGCGCGACAACGGCCAGCCCTTTCATCCGCGCGGACGGGGCAACGGCTACGTCATTACCTTCGGCGACACCCGGGTCTATCTGGCAGGGGACACGGAAGACATCCCGGAGATGAGTGAGCTGGCCGACATTGACGTCGCCTTTCTGCCCATGAATCTCCCCTACACCATGACGCCGGAGATGGCAGCCCATGCGGCGCGGATGGTGCAGCCAAGAATACTTTACCCCTACCACTTCGGCAACTCGGACGTGAGTCAACTTGTGGAGTTGCTGCAGGGAGAAAAGATAGAGGTGCGCATCCGTCAGATGCGCTGAGCAACGCCCGGTGGCAAAAGCCCCCGGCAGAACAACGGTCGCAGGTGCGACAAGGAGGTACCTATTCCCCGATATGACATTCGCCGGCCCACGCTTGTGCTCGATGTGCAGCGCGCTCGCCGGAACATCGAGCGCATGGCCGCCAAGGCACAACGCAGTGCGGTGCGCTTTCGTCCGCATTTCAAGACCCATCAGTCGGCCCGCGTCGGCCGCTGGTTCCGCGACTATGGCGTAGAAGCCATCGCGGTCTCCTCGGTGGACATGGCATGGTACTTCGCCCGCGACGGCTGGCGCGACATCACCATCGCCTTTCCAGTCAACTTACGCCAGCTGGAGGAGATTGGCCGGCTCGCGCGCAAGGTTCCGCTGGGTCTCCTGGTGGAGTCCACCAAAACCGTCTGGGCACTGCGGGAGCAGCTCAAAAGTAGCGCCGACGTCTGGATCAAAGTCGACGTGGGATTTGGTCGCACTGGCATCGCTTGGGATGACGCCAGCCGTCTGACGACCCTGGCGGAGGAGGTGGAGCGCTCGCGCAACTTGCGGCTTCGCGGGTTGCTCACCCACGCTGGCCATTCCTATCGCGCCCGCTCCCGCGAGGCAATCGCCGCCATCCACAAGGAAAGCGTCGCCAGATTGAACGGCGCCCGACAACGCCTGCAGGCAGTGGGGTTTACGGAATTGGAGCTGTCCACAGGCGATACGCCGTGCTGTAGCGTGGTCGAGCAGTTCGGCCCTGTGGACGAAGTGCGCCCGGGGAACTTTGTCTTCTACGACGCCATGCAGCTCCATTTGGGCTCGTGCGAGGAGCAGGATCTGGCCCTGGCCATGGCGTGTCCGGTGGTGGCCCGGCACGAGGACAGAGATGAACTGGTCATCTACGGGGGCGCAGTGCATTTCTCCAAGGACGCCATCAACACTGGCGAGCGAACAATCTATGGACTTGTCGCCTTGCCCGAAGACCATGGCTGGGGACCACTGGTACCTGAGGCGTACGTTGCCGCGCTCTCGCAGGAGCATGGCATCATCAAGGCCGAAGGTCACTTTGTGCGCAAGGTGCAGCCAGGCGATGTGGTCATGGTGGTGCCAGCCCACGCCTGTTTGGCCGTGGCGCAGATGCGTCAGTACCTGACCACCGATGGCAAGGTCCTAAAAACGTGTGGCATTTGAGGGGACATTTTTCTATCTTTGCCTTGGGCTACATCTCAGGCGCTTGGGGGAGCGACCGCGAGGAGGAGCAAGGTAGGGTATGGCGATGACCGAGCGTATTGCCAAGCTACGCGAGCAGAGCTTGGCGGCTGTTCCCAGCATCTCCGCCGAGCGCGCCCTTTTGCTGACGGAATTCTATCGCTCTGGGAACGCGGAGCGGGTGTCGGTGCCGGTGGCGCGAGCGCTGGCCTTCGCCCACATTCTCGCTCATAAGACCATCTGCATCAACCCGGGTGAGCTCATCGTCGGCGAGCGGGGACCGGCGCCAAAGGCAACCCCCACCTATCCGGAGATTTGCACCCACAGTCTTGCCGATCTGGAGATCCTCCACTCCCGGCCCAAAATCTCGTTCGTGGTCGACGAGGATACACGCCGAGCCTACGAGCAGGTCATCATCCCCTTCTGGCGCGGGCGCACCATGCGCGAGCGGATCTTCGCCGAAATGGACCGGGAATGGTGCCAGGCCTACGAGGCAGGGGTTTTTACAGAATTCATGGAGCAGCGCGCCCCCGGGCACACGGTGCTGGACGCCAAGATCTAACGGCTCGGCATGAGAGATTTCAAGCGCCTGATCAAGCAACAGATTGCCGCCTTGGATTTCTACCGCGACCCCGAGGCTTTTGCCAAACGAGAGGAACTGCGCGCCATGGCTATTGTCGCCGATGCGCTTGTGCTCTCTGCGCAACGGCATGCGCGCCGCGCCGCCGAGCTGGCAGCCGCGGAGAACGACCCGCAACGCAGGCGAGAACTGGAGCAGATAGCTGCCATCTGCACCCACGTGCCGGCTCATCCTCCACGCACCCTGTGGGAGGCGCTGCAGTACTATTGGTTCGTGCATCTGGGCGTTATTACCGAAATGAATACCTGGGACTCCTTCAACCCAGGTCGGCTAGACCGCCATCTCTACCCCTTTTTCAAGCGCGACATCGAAACGGGAGTGCTCACTCGGCAACAGGCGCGTGAGCTGCTGCAGGCGTTCTGGATCAAGTTCAACAACCAGCCGGCCCCACCCAAGGTGGGAGTCACCGCCTTGGAAAGCAGCACCTACACCGACTTTTGCCTGATCAACCTGGGAGGCCTCAACGAGGACGGCTCTGATGCTGTTAACGAGCTTTCCTACCTCCTGCTGGACGTCATCGAGGAGATGCGTCTGCTGCAGCCGAGCTCCATGGTGCAGATCAGCAAAAAGACGCCGGACCAATTCCTGCAGCGAGCGCTACAGATCGTCAAGACCGGGTTTGGGCAGCCGTCCATCTTCAACACCGACGCCATCGTCCAGGAGCTGGTGCGGCAGGGCAAATCGCTGGCCGATGCCCGTAATGGCGGAGCCAGCGGTTGCGTAGAGGCAGGTGCCTTTGGCAAGGAGAGTTACATCCTGACCGGTTACTTCAATCTGGTCAAGATTTTGGAGCTGACCCTCAACAACGGTCGCGATCCCCGCACCGGCAAGGTGATTGGCCTCAGGACCGGCGAGGCTGAGTCGTTCACCACGTTTGGTGAGCTCCTTGCCGCTTACAAGCGACAGCTGCACCACTTCATCGACATCAAAATCAAGGGCAATCGCATCATCGAGCGTCTGTACGCGCAGTACCTGCCTGCCCCCTTCCTCTCCCTGCTGATTGACGACTGCATCCGCAAAGGCAAGGACTACCAGGACGGCGGTGCCCGTTACAACAGCTCCTATATCCAAGGGGTGGGCCTGGGTAGCATTGCCGATTCGCTGGCGGCACTCAAGTTTCATGTCTTCGACCGCCGCACCTGCAGTATGCGCCAGATGTGCGACGCCCTTGCCAATGACTTTTCCGGACACGAAACCTTGCGGCAACGGCTCCTTAACCAGACGCCCAAGTACGGCAACGATGACGATTATGCCGACGGGTTAGCCGTCAGGGTCTTTGAACTCCTCTTCGAGGCAGTGGACGGACGGCCGAACACCAAGGGCGGGCACTACCGCATTAACCTTTTGCCGACCACCGTGCATGTGTACTTTGGCAGTGTGATCGGCGCAACCCCAGACGGGCGCAAAGCCGGTGAGCCGCTCTCCGAGGGCATCTCGCCCGTGCAGGGGGCCGACCGACGTGGGCCCACCGCCGTGCTCAAGTCCGCCGGAAAGATCGACCACATCCGCACCGGCGGCACGTTGCTCAACCAAAAGTTCACGCCACAGCTTCTCGCCGATCAAAGGGGGATTAGTGCGCTGGCGGCGCTCATCCGCTCCTATTTCGCCATGGATGGCCATCATGTGCAGTTCAACGTGGTCACCGCCGAGACCCTGCGCCGGGCGCAAAGAGAACCCGAAAAGTATCGGGACCTCATTGTGCGAGTTGCTGGATATAGCGACTACTTTGTGGACTTGAGCACGGAGTTGCAAAACGAGATAATCCGCCGCACCGAGCACGCGGCCTTTTGAGCAAAGCACAGCAGCAGCCAAACACAAGAACAGCACACAGGAGCACCCATGTTCGACGCAGACGTCTATGTGCAGCGAAGGAAGGGCCTCAAGAAACGCATGGGCTCCGGCCTCCTTCTCTTTCTCGGCAATGACGAATCGCCCATGAACTATCGAGCCAATACGTACCAGTTTCGTCAGGACAGCACCTTTCTCTACTACTGGGGACTTGACTTTCCAGGTCTAGCTGCCGTCATCGATGTGGAGCAGGACCAGGAGGTGCTGTTCGGCGACGACTTTGGGGTGGACGACATTGTGTGGATGGGGCCGCAGCCGAAAATGGCGGACCGCGCTGCGCAGGTAGGGGTAAAGACTGTACGGCCACTCGCCGAGTTGGAAAAGTGGACGCAACGAGCCCTGCAAAGTGGGCAGCACATTCACTACCTGCCGCAATACCGGAGCGATAACCTGATCAAGATCGAGCAGCTCACGGGGGTCCGCGCCTCATGGGTCAACACCTCCTTTTCGCGGGAACTGGTGAGGGCTGTCGTCGCGCAACGCTCCGTCAAGTCGGCACAAGAAGTGGCGGAGATCGAGAAAGCGCTAGCCATCAGCTACGACATGTACCAGCAGGCGATGCGTATGATCTCCCCAGGGCTTTACGAGCGCGAAGTGGCCGGAGCCATCGAGGGAATGGTGCTTGCCCGAGGCTCCGTCACCGCCTTCCCCACGATATTTACCATCCATGGCGAGATTCTCCATGGCCACGCTCATCACAACCTCATGGAGAGTGGCCGGCTCGTGGTGTTCGACTCCGGCGCAGAGTCTCCTTGCCACTATGCCAGTGACATCACCAGGACCTACCCGGTGAGCGGCATTTTCACGCCGCTGCAGAGGGATATCTACCAGGTGGTGCTGGCCGCACAGGAGACAGCAATCGGCATGATGGCCCCCGGTGTTCCCAACCGTGATGTCCATTTGGCGGCGGCACGGGTCATCGCCGACGGTATGCGCCAGTTGGGTTTCATGAAGGGCGACCCGGAAGCAGCCGTGCAGGAGGGCGCCCACGCGCTCTTCTTCCCGCATGGCCTCGGTCACATGCTCGGCCTCGATGTACACGACATGGAAAACCTCGGCGAGGACTTTGTCGGGTACGACGAAGAGTTCAAGCGCAGCGACCAGTTCGGCCTGGCCTACTTGCGTTTGGCCAAGAGGCTACAACCCGGCTATGTGCTCACCGTGGAGCCGGGCGTCTACTTCATCCCCGAACTGGTTGCGCAATGGAAGTCAGCGAAAAAGCACCGGACGTTCATCAACTACGAGCGGGTGGAGCGCCACCTCTCCTTCGGCGGCATCAGAATCGAGGATGACGTGCTCATCACGCGGACCGGCCGGAGGGTGCTGGGCAAGCCGATCCCCAAGACGGTCGAGGAAATCGAAACAGCTATGCGCCGATGACCGGCCATCGACTGGTGGTGCGCCAAGACTTCGGCTTGAAACTTCGCATTTCGCGAGTGGTGGTGACCTCATGATCCAGCGCGTGTGCGTCTTCTGTGCATCCAGCAGCAGACTTGATGAATGCTACCTCCGTCCTGCCTACGAGCTGGGGCAGTTGTTGGCCCAGGAGGGGATTGCTCTGGTTTATGGCGGAGGGGCCGTGGGCCTGATGGGAGCAGTGGCCAATGGCGCCCTCTCCCGCGGAGGGCACGTGGTCGGCGTCATCCCCGCATTCATGGTGGAGAGGGAATGGGCGCACCGAGGGGTGAGTGACCTGATAGTGGTGCAGACCATGAACGAGCGTAAGGAGCGGATGCGAGCACTGGCGGACGCACTGGTGGCCCTGCCGGGGGGCTCAGGTACGCTGGAGGAGCTCCTAGAGGCGATCTCGCTGAAGCGTCTCGGCCTTTACCTTGGGCCCATCGTCATTTTGAATACGCGCGGCTTCTACGACTCTCTGCTCCTGCTGCTGGACCGATGTATCGCCGAGCGCTTTATGGATCCGCGCCACCGTCAGATGTGGACGGTGGTAGACGAGCCTTCCGAAGTGCTCCAGGCCATTCGCCAGTCGCCTCCTTGGCCACGCAGCGCCCAGCAGTTCGCCGCCGTTTAGGAGTAGCTACGCGTGTCCTGCCGCGACGCAGCAAGAGGCAGTGTGATCCCCCCAGCAATAGGAAGAAGACATGAGTACAACGCAGCTTCGCCAAGTGGTGGCGGTGGTGTTTTGCGTGGTCTGGGCTACAGCCGGCATCGGCCAGGTTGCCGGGGAGGCCGAGGAGCTCACCTACGCCGATAAGCTGTTCCAGGACAAGCTCTACGACCTCGCAGCCTTGCAGTACCAGCGGTACGCCGAGCGCTACCCCACAAGCCCGAAGGCTCCGCAGGCGCTGCTCCAGGCGTGCAGGGCGCTGTTGCTTTCAGGCCAATACGAGCCCGCCGTGCGCACTGCGCGCGATGCCTTTGTTCGTTACCCGGACAACGCCCTCCTTGATCAGTTTCTTTATCAGCAAGGGCTTGCGCACCAGGCCCTGGCGCAACTGCGCGAAGCTGCTCTTTGCTTCGAGCGCATTGCGGCCTTTGCGCCGTCAAGCACTCTGGCGCCGGAAGGTTTGCTACGAGCGGCCCGTCTCTATCAGGAGCTTGGTCAGTACGGGCAAAGTGAGCAGGCCGCATGGTTGTTGCTGGACAAGCACCCCACCAGCCCCTTGCGCGGTGAGGCGCGCCTGATCCTGGCAAAGGCCTTGTCCAATCTCAACCAGCAGGAGGAGGCCCTGGCCGAGGTCGACAAGCTGATCGCCACCGACCCGAAGAGCGCCGTAGCTGTGCGCGCTCAGGCGCTGAAGGCCGAGATATTGGACCGACGCGGGAACTTCACTGCAGCCGAGCAGCTCTTGCGGCAAGTCGCTGAATCGACAGTAGACTCGCTCGCCACTGCTACCGCGGCCTTCCAATTGGGGCGCATTCTGCAGGCCCGCGGCGAATACGCCGCCTCCTGCTCCCTCTTGGACAGAGCGAGCCAATTTGCCACCGACAAAAGGCTGAAGACGCTCTCCTCCCTGCTCAAAGGGCAGAACTTGCTGCATGCCAATTCAGCAGAGCAAGCTCTGGCCGCATTCATGCTCGCGGCCTCCACCGCCCCGGATGATTCGCTACGTGCGGAGGCCTGGTTGGGCGCAGGCAGCGCTGCCCTCCGGCTCGAGCGGCTCGAGAGCGCACGCCAGTACTTCGACGCCGTGTGGACCCTGCCGGCTGGTGAAGGCGGTGCCAGCGAGCGGGCCATCGCCGCGGCCACCATCGGAGCAATGCGCTCCTTGGCCTACTCCGGCCAGGCAGAGGCTGCCCACGAGCGCGCTACCCGCTTCGCCACCCGTTTCCCGCTCAGCCCCTTCCTGGACGATGTGGCTTACTACGATGTTCAGACCGGCGACGACGCTGGAGAGTGCTCGCGCCAACAAGTGCACAGGTACCTCGGGTTCCTCACTCAGTTTCCCCGCAGCCAGTACGCCGACGATGCGACGTTGACAGTCGCCCGCTGTTACCAAACGCTGGGCGACTATGCAGCGGCAGCCGATGCCTACGAGGACTATGCCCGCACCTTTGCCGCAGCACCATTTGCCGACGAAGCAGCCTCCCGGGCCTCGCTCCTTCGCTCTTTCCTCGTCGCTGACTGCCGCAAAGCTGCCTCCTCACTGGCCTTGCAGGTGGTTCGACTGGCCAGTGGCCAAGATTCGGAACGCGTGCCCGAGGACGTAGGCTCCTTGTACTTAGAGTCCTTGCGCGACTACCGCACGGCCCGTGCCATATACTGGCACCTCTACGCCCAAGACAGCACCGCCGCCTCTGGTCAGCTGCTCCTAAGTCTGGCAACTTGTTACCATGGCCTAGCCGCCACCTCCTACCTGGCTGCCGAGGAGACCTCCCTTCCCGCCCTTGTGGACAGTGCCGCGATGTTTTATCGGAAGGTCCTCACCGGGCCCGCTGGCTTTCAACAGCGGGTTTCTGCAGTACAAGGCCTGCTCAAGGTCATCGGTATGGCGGAGACAGGAACTGCCAAGGCGGAGCGCTGGCTTGCGGACCTGAATGCGGCACTTGCCGTTGTCTCGGCCCAGGATCCGCTGCGCGCCCAGGTGCTGGCGGAAATGGC
>JBBIKH010000105.1:0-1478 GCA_037445575.1 bacterium | reverse complement strand
TTTCGTTCGCCTCTTCGCGCACGAGCGCCAGCGCGACCTCGCGCTCCAGCACCAGCCGCGGCCCGATAGCCTTCTCCTTGCCGCGCGGGCATGGGCAGGCGACGCTGCCCGCCTGGCAGGCGATCCAGAGCTGCGCGCCCGTGCCCACTGGCTGGTGGCTCAGCTTTCCCTCGCGTCCGGAGACACCACCCAAGCAGTCAACTCCTTGCAGACGATCGTCGACCGCCTTTCGCGGACCCGCAAGGGAGCCCATGCCATGCTTCTGGCCGCCACCCTGGCGGAGGTCCACAAGCGCTATCCGGAGGCACAACAGCTCTACGAGGGCGTCCTCCGCGACTTTTCCTATGCACCGGTTGCCGACAGCGCCGCAGCACGGCTGGCCGACCTGCTCATGCGCCAAAACAAGTACCAGCAGGCTGCTGAGCTGTTGCTCCGCCAGCGCGAGAAACAGGCCAGCGACCTTGCCCTCCCTGCGGAGCAAAACGCTGAGCCAGAAGAGCTGAAACTGCGCCTAGCTCTTGCCTATCACGGCATGGGACGGTCGCAGGAAGCGGAGGCACTGCTCATGGACTTCCTTCACCAGGCACCCGAGAACCCCCATACCCCTCGAGCCCTCCTCTTGTTGGCCACCATGGCCGAGCAGAGAGACGATAGTGCCCGCGCCCTCACCTTCCTACGCCAATTAGGCGCCATGAAGAGTACACCGCCGAGCATAAGAGTTTCTGCGCAGTTGCGACGCGCTGAGCTTCTGTTCCGCAAGGGCAACTATCGTGCAGCAGCGGCTGAGGACCAAGAGCTCCTCAAGGAATCGCCTGTGGACTCGGTGCGCAAAGTGGCGTGGCCAAGGCTGGTCATCTCCCTCTATCGGCTAGATGATCAATCGCGCGCAGCAGCCGAGGCGGAGAAGTATCTCAAAACTTATCGCGACGACGCCGCTGCCCGTGCTCTCTTTTCCTATGAGGAGGGAGACTTTTTTGTCCGCAAGAAGGATTTCAAACAGGCGGAGAAAGCGTTCCGTGCGGCTCGGGATGTCAAGAACACCGAGACTGCGGCGTGGGGCGACATCGGCTTGGGAAAACTCTATCTCATCATGAACCAGCCTGACCAGGCCCTGAATGTGCTCGCCGACGTCCCGGAACGCTACCCCAACAGCCCTTTGGCCGCCACGGCCTACGTGAACCTGGGGGACTATTACTTCAAGAATGGACAGTTCGAGAACGCGTTTCTAGCCTTCCAGAAGGCGTTGGCCGTGCCCCGCATAGAGACCCCTATGCGTGCTCTTGCCCTGGGCTACCTCATCGACAGCGCCGACCGCCTGGGCATGTGGGATCGCGCCATTGTCCTTGCCCGTCAGTACCTGCAGGAGTTCCCAGGCGCCGGCGATGCTTTTGCCCGCAAAATCCAGATCGGCATCTTCATGAAGAATCTCAAGGACTATGAGCGGGCCGTCGACTATCTCCGGGAATTGAAGCGGACCG
>JBBIKH010000104.1:0-11998 GCA_037445575.1 bacterium | reverse complement strand
CACCCCTCCCCCTGGTAAGGTCTTGCCCGACCATGTCACCACTCGCATTTACTACCCATGGCCAGCCCCTGTTAGGAGTGGCGTCTACGGGCCAATTTCCTGCCATAATATACACCCCTCGCCCCCATTTGTCGATGTCTGTTTTTGATGTCATTGTCTGTTTTTGACCCCATTTTTGCTTCGCCCTTTGCCTTCGGCTTTTCTTGCCGTTGACTGCGCATGAGTCGAGGAAGCACCTCCTGCCATGAGCAGCAAGCCAAGAATGCGGACAACGACATCCCCAACTAACTCCGTGCCACATGGCAAAGATGGCTGCCATCGGCAAAACCGCAGCGCCTGGCAATGCGCTCCACCGGCAAAGTGGTCGCCTGCCGCAGGTACGCAGCAAAGGAAAGCTTCATCGTCAGGAGCAGCTGCTTGGGACGCAGAGGACAGCTCTGAGTGCACGCCCTGTCCAGGTGCCCCAAGGTCCTGCCCAGGCCGTCGGCTACCTGGCCCAACGACCTGAGGCGGAGGAAGTTGTCGTTGTCCAGGAGATACTTCACCAGCTTCCGAGGCCAGTGGGAAGCACAAGGTTCCGCGCAGTGCCTGCAGGGGTTAATCTCCTCACGGCTAAAGGCCCGCTCGCGGAGCAGCCGCTCGGCCAGCTCCAGGGCACTGTGCAGCTGAGGTGAGGGTATGATCATTATGCCACCGTCGCGCTGGAGATGCGGTCCGGGCGCGCCTTGGATGCCGTAAATGATCACGGGAACGTTGGGGGAGCGACTGCGGAGGGAGCACACAAAGGGTGCCATCTCCTGGCCCTCGACTCTTGCCGAAAGAACCAGGCAGGCGACCGGGTGGGTGGAACATAGGGCCTTTGCCTGGCCAAAGGTGGGGACCTCTACCACATCGAAACCTGCGAAGGCTCGTGGCTCACTTGGCAGGCAATTAGAAGGGCGCGACTGCGCGAGGGTGTCGCTCACCACACAGACCCAGAGCTTCTCCATTGCGCTCACTCCGTGACCTCGGAACCATCCCTGAGCCACGCCAGGGCGGAAACAACGGCGGAACCGCCGGCCTGGTGGAGGAACTGACCATGCTGAACATTGCGCCTTTCACCCCGTCGTGAATAGGGGCGCATGTGCGGCCCCTTTGCCAAAGGGCTTCGGCGCGCCAGGAGGAGAAGGGCCCACACACCGGCTTTGCCGCGCGCAGGCACCCCCGTTCCCTCCCCGTGCCGCGTTGCCCTTTGTCCCCACCGGACTCTGCCGCTCCCGGACGGCCGAGCACACACCATCTTGCCCCCTCCCGTCCAGCACAACCCGGGTAGGGTGCACACCGTTTTTTCGAGGCATCTCCTTGCCGGGAAGAGGCCGGAGGTGACCGCCAAGAGGCCCGCCGCGACCCCGACTCCCCGGTGCCCAAAGAGCCAGCGGGCTACTCCCCTTTGTTAACCCCCCGCCGGCCACGCGCGCGCCCCAGACCACCAAGGTAGAACGCCACCCCGCCCAACACCAGGTCCCGGACAATCTCGCCAACACCCACCTCAACCCGGATAAGAGTGCCAAAGCAGCCGCAGGAGCCAGTGACCCCTCTTGTGAGGGCATAGGAAGCACCGCAACAAAAGCGACAAACAGGAGACCCACAAGCCGCATCACCACCCGGGTGTACGGCCCCACCACCGCAAGTGCCCCCAGGGAGAGCTCAGCGGCCGTTACGGCCACCACGCTCAGCAAGGCCAGCGTTCGCCCCGCACCCAACGCGGCGACGAACTTTATCGAGGGGAAAGGATCATGGATCTTGGCGAGACCGGAGAACAGAAGGATCCCACCAATGAGAAGGCGCAGAAGGAGGAAAAGCCTCCTGCGCCAATTGGGCCGAACCTGGCTGTGGGGCGTACTCATTTGTCTTTTACCTCCGAGAGCCCGACGCGGCATCGGCGGCGAATCGGGAGGACTGCGTAGCCACTTCCCAGGTGCCCGCCCCGGGCAAACCGTCCGGAGCGGACACCCTCGTCTTCAGCCTGAGCACCCCGGCCGCCGGCACACGACCCCGATGACTCTTACTGCTGGATCGGGCAGGGGGTACTCCACCCAGGCAGTTGGCCACACCAGCAGCCGCACCTGCACCCGTCCACCCAGCAACCGTACTGTGTCTCGTCACACAGGGTGATGCACCCTCCAGGGCAGCGATCGGGATCGCACCACGCTCGCGCGCTGCCTCCGGCGCCCACGGTCTGTCTCACAGACAGCAGCGACAGCACCAGGCAGACCAGGACGATGCCGAGCGTGACCAGTGCTCTAAGCCTTCTCGTGCGCCTCATGGCTTGTACCTCCTCTTGGGTCCAACAACCTCCCCCAGCTTATGGCCCGCCGCCATCCAGCGGGTAGCTATGTATGCGCCCGCGGTCAGGTAGACACACGTAGACCTTACCCGCGTGGTATAAGTACGACTCCCCGTAGCGGCTATCCGCGAGCCGAAAGCGTTTTCGCAGCCAATACTTGTTGTCTTGATAGGCTAGGACAAGAAGGTGTGGGTCGCGGTCAACCAAGATCGCCACGAGCACCGTGCGCCCGGGCAATATCCTCAGGCCGGAAACAAAAGACCTGACCAACGCTCCAGGAGGCGCCCCATATACCTTCTGCCCCAGCGGCTCGTCCAGCCGCGCCACCTCCTTGCCCCTGAACTCTATGGACGCAAATTGCCTGCCCGTGGAGTCGAACACAAATAGGTAAGGCAGACAGATGTAGCCCAAACACAGACAACCCTCGCTGCTGGAGGCAAGCACAACGACGTTCATCGCCGTCGGTTGTTGCCCCTCCGGAACCACCAGCGGCGCAAACGAGTACTCAAGCTTGAACGGCGGGCGAGCTTCGTGAACGTTCACAAGAGTGCCCTCGCCGTGGTGGTACACAAAGAGCTTTCTCTCGCTCGCCGCTACGCCCCCGTAGCTAGGCCCGTAGCGCGAGGGGACCGAACCTTGCAACCGAAAGGCATGGTCGAAGACTTGTACTCTCCCGTTGCCGATGTCCCTCACACATACCAGACGTTCATTGGCTGCCATCTCCCAGGGCTGGATGAACTCCCCAGGTCCGCGACCCTGCCGACCGATGGTCCTCACCAGGTTACCCTGCATATCGGCAACCACAACACAATGGTTCAGCCGGTCGGAGATGTACAGACTGTCCCCCATCACCACCAGCCCCTCTGGTGACGCCAGGTACAGGCCGCCCTCCCTGGCCACGGTGTCCCGGGGAATCACCATGTCCGGGTAGATGGTGTCAGGCTCCACCGCGTCCAGGTCAATTACACTCTTGGGAACCGCCTCGATAAGCGGCCTCAGCTTCTTGGCATACTCCGCCACCGAGCGCCTCGGCTGCTCCTGGCGTGAACATCCCACCACAAGCCCACAAACCATCAGCACCGCAACTAGCACCCTCTTCTCCATAGCGCATCTGCCTCCACACGTTGCATTAGGACCAGGATATGCAAGACGGCCAGAGCCGCCACTGACGGTAGTCTTTACCCCATTGCCCCGTGCGCTTTGCAGCAGTACTAGCAGCTTGCCACTCCCCCGTGGGTGAGAAAAGGCTGTGGGGCTGGGCTGCCCCTCTTCGCGGGAACCGCCAACGGCCCATAGTGTGTTCCGCTATCCCTCTGGACATTCACTCCAAAAGTCAAAGCCGGGGTCGAACCAACGACAGTAACAGCTAATGCAGAAGGCCCAACAGTCACAAATGCCGTAACAGCAGCAGCCCGTGGAGCGACAAGGCCCGCCGCCCGAGCAGAAGTTGCGCTGCATTCACTCACCCTTACCGATTACCGCTGGACCCGTAGCGTCTTGCTGACCCTTGAACTGGCAACGCACCTACTCACCATCCTGAATGGAGAGATCCACTATGACGGCAAAGATATCTTCCATTGTCGATCCATAATGCTTTCAGTCGGTGGGGATTTCGTAGCCAAACCTTCTTCGCGGTCAGGCCGTAAGAGATTTTGCCTTACTCCAGACTGGCGAGCCGGTCGCTGTTGTATAGGGCGATCGTTGCAGCAATCGCCATCCTGAGCGCTTACTGGGGAGGACACCGTTCACGCCTCGCACCTTGAGCCAAACAGGAAGGACGCAGGATAATATGGGGGCCAACGGTTAGTGAAGCCAACGTTGTACTTCTCTGTACTTGCTCACCCACTGGCTAAGAGATGAAACACGTGGGCGAAGAACAGCAAGCGCACCCGGGCACAACCCAATTTGTGCACTCCCATTTGACCTCACCACTCGGATAGATACAGAATCCCATACATCCACGCGGGCCAGGTTCCTCGGAGTACGCCCTTAGCCACAGGCCAGCTAGGGCGCCAACCACCATCAACAGAAGCAGGCCGGCTGAAACCAATGGACGTAGGACTTTTCCATGCGTAGATGGTCGCATTAGCCACCACCTCCTCTCACACTTTGGCAAGCAATCACTAACCGCGGCCCCCTGGACCTTTGACCACGACCTTCTCAGCAGCCGAACAGCTTCAGGAGGAATGACTCCTGGAGAGGAGTGAAGAAAGGGCTTCTCATAACCGTGCCTCCTGGGCTTCCCGAAAAACATAGCAATCCGCTATATGACCCCGGGTACTCATCATCACAAGAAGAGCTCGGACCTCGTTAGGTCTTTGCCCCGCCAGGAGGTCACGCACGGACCCGGGCCCAGCCCAGTACGTTCTGCCATTCCACCCCGCGCCCGCAAGATAGGCTTTGGCCTCTCTGGGCGTCCCTGAGAAGCAAATGGCGACTGCGTTTATCGACCGCCTGTGGGCCTCGTCCCACACTACCTTGACGATCAACGGCTCTGCGCACCGGACACAAAGCGTGGCATCCACCACCAGGGCCAAGCCGGGGCTAGGCAGAATATCTGCCCAACGATAAGCAACACCATCCCCAAGATCGACCACCTCAAGTGCGGCAAGGACCCCGCCCACAGCCGCGCTAGTAGACGACGGGCGGCTCAGCACGGCATGGCCCCGACCAAGCAACCCGCCAACCTGCGGCGGAACGGGCAAGACTCCGAGAGTTCCCAGTGCCATTCCAGTTCCCATAGCCAGGAGTGGCAGCCAAAGCATGGAGATTCTGTCTTTGCGCCTACAATGCTCCACTGACCCTCCTGATTCTAATTACTGTCTGCCCGACGGATAGAGGTTCTTCCCGGTACACCTCCTGAACGGTAATAAGGTGGCTCCTAGCCATGCCAACTATTCTCTCTGTGGTGCCCATCCCACACCGCAATGGCTTGCCACGCCCATCAACGATATCCACCCAAAACTGGGCAACTACCCCTTGTTTCTGAAACTCTCTGGTCTGGACAACCAACGCCTTGGGGAGCGCAACCAAAGAGCTTATTGGCGTCCACGACGCCGACCACGATTGCAAGCCCTCGGGAGTTCGCTCCAAGGGCGGCCCTGAAGGCGGCCTGAACCGACTACACCCAGGTCCTTCCAGTTCATCGAGCATCTCGCCTTCCCCCGAGTATCGCCGGATTTTGTAGACAGCACAGTGACATACGAAGACGTCGCCGTTCTCAGCTACGGCGTGTGCTGCCCCGCTGATCGGCGCCCCAACTTTCTGAAAGACCATGAATACTTCGTCGGGCCAGCTGCCAATGGTCCTCACCACCAGGCCCTGCAGATCGTACACTGCTATGACTGGCCGGCCGGGCCCAGCTGCGCGAGCCGACGTCACAATCTGGTCCCTTCTAGAACCAGCCCACCACATACGCCCAACCCCATGGGGGCACGGAAAGGTGCGCAAGAACGACCCTGAGCTGTCCCACACGCAGACTCTGCTGTTGCCCGCATCCGCGACCAACACCTCGCCTCGGGGCGACAAGAGAACCCCAGCCGGGGACTTGAGCTCCCCCGGCCCCTGCCCCAGCCTCCCGAGCTTGCCAACTCTTCTCCCCTGGCCGTCAACCACATGGACGCAGTGTTGGTAGTTGTCTACCAAGTAGAGGCGCCCATCTTCCCCCATGGCGACGTCTGCGACTTGCAGAATGGCCAGAGAGTCCGCTTCCCCAAGAACCACCTCGCGCTCGAGGGGGAATATCTCGCTGAAGCTCTGATCTCCCTCCACCCCCAGTACGCAAGGGTCATGGATAACACTTGCCAAGCATACCGGCGCGCCCCCCGAAAAAACCAAGATCAAGACAGTGACAGCCGGTACCCATTTGGATGGTCCGAAGTCCATTGAAGCTCCCATGCCTTCCTCCAGTCGTGGATCCTACCTACGCCTGGCACCGTTCCAGGTGCCAACCTGTGGGTCTTCTCCCACAATATCAGAATCGTGGCGAGGTTCACCAGGACAACCGCCACCACCAGGGAGGGAATAGCTTTCGATTTCATCGGTCCCGCCTCCGGGAGACCCCATTGCCTGGGGTCACCTCCTGAGGCTGCGCCAACCAGAGGCGCACCTGTCATCAGGAGGGCGTTTCCCGTCAAAACGATGGCTCAGACCTCGTGGCCGCGGCATGGCGGCCGTAATCTGTGGGCGCCCGGCCGGCAGCCGTACCCCCGCCGGCAATGGGTGGATGAAAACCCTGCCTGCAAGAGAACACGCCCCGCCACGGGCAACGCGAGTGCGGCAAGCAATACCACGGCCGAAGGAATAGGGGTACAAGGCGCCACCCCCTTGGCAAGAGCCTCGCGGTCGGGCACCTTTTCACGCCCGCCTCCGACGCCAGCCAACTAAACCCCCATGCCGATCGTTGGCCGAAGGTGTTCCACCACCAAAAGAGGTCTTCCTACCGTGCAGTTGTCGCCCCTGCCTGTGCAGCCCCCTGGCTAAGGTCCGCGAGGAACCTCTCCGCACAGCGGCCACCCCCAACCGCCTCCGCAACAGGGTGGGTCTGCGGGCAAATTTTTCGCATAATATACACCCCTCGCCGCCATTTGTCAATGTCTGTTTTTGATGTCATTGGCTGTTTCTGACCCTATTTTTACTTTGCCCTTTACTTTTCCCCTTTTCTAATGTATATTAGCAACGACCTGAGGAGGCACCCCTGCCAAGTGCAGAAACGCAGGCGTCCCCAAATAGCTATGTGCGACGTCGTGAAAGAGGCGGCCGAACCACGGGCTGGTGGAAGAAGTCACCATGCAAAGCATTGTGCTCTTCACCCTATGGTGAATAGCGGCTCGTGGGCGGCCGCGTTGTGCGCCAGCGGAACGGTCGATGCCGTTCGGCGGGGTTTCGTTTTCGTGCCCGTGTTAAGACCAGACCCAAGGGTCAGCAGCTCTGTAGGGTAGCAATAGAGCGCGCGGGCACAAAAAGGCGAAAATTCTTGGAACGCTCACAATCGGACTGGTCCCGATGAAGTCAACGGTAAAGGCTCTGCTGCTGGTCGTCGGCGTTTCGTTCGCCGTAGTCCTTGTGGTCCACTTCCGGGAGCGCCTTTTTGGTCCCCGGAAGGCCCCCGCGCCCCAGGGGAGCACGACGAACGTGGGTTTACCCCCCTCTGAGGGGTCGGTTCCCGTCACGGTGGCCCTGGCGCGCCGCGGCGACATTGTCATGCGGATTTCGGCCACCGGCCTGACCCGGGCTCGCCGCCAGGTAGTGATTAGCCCCAAGGTGGCGGGAGAGATCGTGCGGCTGCCGGTGCGCGAGGGACAGGCGGTCGCCCAAGGGTCGCTCCTGCTCAAGTTGGATGACCGGGAGTTTCTGCTTGCGCTGGAACAGGCGCGCGCCGACCTTCTGAAAGCGCAGGTAGAGTATGGCTTGATGAAGGGTGATTCCACCGGCTCTGCTCCTCTGGCAGACCACAGCCACCACGGGTCGCTCGGCCTAGAAGCCTCCAGACGGCGATGGCAACAGGCCGAACGCATGGCCGAACAGGGACAGATCACACCCGAAGAGTACGACAGCGCACGCCTGGAGTATGAGACTGCCCTAGTGTTGTCCGGGCAGAAGCGGCACGAAGTGATCGCCAGCAAGACCGGCCTTTCGAGTGCCTGGAACGCCTTCAAACGCGCAGAGCTCAACCTGTCCTACACCGAGATCCGCGCTCCTTTCTCCGGTGTGGTAGCCGACGTCAACGTAGAGACAGGCCAGCAGGTGGTGCCTGGACAGGAGTGCCTCCGATTGGTCGACCTCGCCGAGGTGGAAGTGGACCTGGGCGTGCTGGAAAGCGAGATCGGGCTTGTCCAGGAGGGGCGGCGGGCAGAGGTGAGCTTTGTCGCATTCCCGGGAGAGCTCTTCATGGGCCAAGTGGTCAGCGTCAACCCGCGGGTGGACCCGGAGACAAAGACCTGTCGGGTGCGCGTGCGCCTGAGTAACCCACAGGGAAAGCTTAAGGCCGGCATGTACGCCTTCGCCAAGCTGGAGGGGCGGATTTTCCGCGACCGTTTCATTGTGCCCAAAGAAGCCATCCTAGTGCGGGACAACCGTAAACTGGTGTTCATCGTGCGCGACGGCCTGGCCAAGTGGTGCTATGTGGACACCGGGTTGGAGGACGAGTACTCCGTGGAGATAGTGGGTTCGGCCTTTGGCCTGCAGGAGGGGGAACCCGTGATCACCTCCGGCCATTACACGCTGGCCCACGATACCCCGGTCCGAATCATAGAGAAGTAGCAGAGCGCTGGTTGCGATAGCCGTGCCGGGGAGGAGACTGCCGGGCAGAGAAGGGTCTCCACGCGGCGGGCCTTCCTTGGACCTCCTGTGACCACTCGCGTCAGGTTGGCCAAGAGCCGGCGTACCGCGGTGTGGACCTTTTGCCCCAGCCATGGCAGAGCTTACGCTTCCTGCGCGGAGGCGCCTCGTCGTGGTGGTACCTAAGGGTCATCTATCTGCAGGTGCGAAGTCATGCACCTTTCTGAGATCTCGGTCCGGAGGCCGGTAGCCGTGGCGATGCTTTATCTTGGCGTCGCGCTGCTGGGCTTTGTGTCGTTGCGCAGGCTCAGCGTGGATCTGCTGCCTGATCTGGCCTAGCCCAGGCTCTCGGTATGGACCACCTATCCTGAGGCCGGGCCGGTGGAGGTGGAGGAGTTTATCACCCGGCCCATTGAAGAAGCCTCCAGCACCGTGGCCGGACTGCGTCGTCTGTATTCGGTGTCCAGGGAAGGGTTGTCGCTGGTGACGCTGGAGTTCCATTGGGGGGTGAACATGGACTTTGCCAGCCTGGCGGTGCGAGAGAAGTTGGATCAACTTCGCTGGCTCCTGCCGCGCGAGGCTGGGCGGCCCTCTATAGTGCGCCTGGACCCCCGCAGCCAGCCAATTATGGCGCTTTCGGTTGCCGGCGGCGATCTGCTCAGGCTCCGCACCCTGGCCCGCGAGGTGTTCAAGCGTCGTCTCGAACAGCTCAAGGGCGTGGCGATGGCCGTGGTCACTGGCGGCCTGGAGCGCGAGATCCACGTCGATGTTGATACCCGACGACTTGCCACCTTCGGCCTCAGCCTTGATCAGCTCTCCGCGGCCCTGGCAGCAGCCAACTACAGCCTTCCCGGCGGCACCATCAAAAGGGGGCTGTATCGCTATTCCCTGCGCGCTCTGGGAGAGTTCCAGACCCCTGAGGAGATTGCCACGGTAGTGGTGGGGCGCTCGCCGGACGGCGCCCTGGTGCGGGTGGCAGACGTGGCCCGCGTGGAGGACAGCTTCCGGGAACGCCAGAGCATCACGCGCTACAACGGCAAAGAGAGCATCGGGCTGCTTGTCAAAAAAGAGGCAGGCGCCAACACGGTGGAGGTATCCCGCCGCTGCCGCGAGGTCTTGGAACAGCTACGCAAGGAGTACCCGTCTGTCCAAATCGCGGTGGCCTATGACCAGGCCGCCTTCATCGCCGACGCCATTTCCAATGTCAGGCAAGCGATCCTGCTAGGCGGTGTGCTCGCCTTCTTAGTGCTCTTTTTCTTCCTGCACGACCTGCGCCAGCCGTTGAGCATCGGCCTCTGCATGCCGCTGTCCCTACTTGCCACCCTTATCCTCCTCTATTTTGTCCGCGTCAACCTCAACTTGATGAGCCTTGGTGGTCTGGCGCTGGGGATCGGAATGTTGGTGGACAACTCCATTATCGTTGTAGAGAACATCTTCCGCCACCGCCAGGCAGGCCGCAGCGCCGACTACGCTGCCATCGCGGGCGCCAAGGAGGTGGCGATGCCAGTTCTGGCCTCGACCTTGACCACCATCGCCGTGTTCCTGCCCATCGTGTACGTCCACGGCGTCGCGGGCCAGCTCTTTCGCGACCAGGCTTTGGCCGTTACCTTCTCGCTGCTGGCTTCGTTGGTGGTGGCCCTGACCCTAATGCCAATGCTGCTGTCGCGCATGGCCCGCAGTCGGCGCAGAGCGCGCCGCGCCAAGAGGGGAGTGCCTACCAACCCCCTCCTCCGCCTCGCTCTGGACCCTCTGCTCAAGCCCATAGGCCGGCTCCTGTCGCGGCTCGGACACACGGCAGCAGTGGGTCTTGCCCCGGCTGGCCGTGTCCTGCACAGAATTTTCGCCTTTTTCGACCGTACGATGGCCGGACTCACCGCGCGTTATGAGGAAGCTGAGCGGTGGGTGTTAGATCACCGCACTGTGGCTCTGGCCGTCATCGGCGGCGTTCTGCTGATCGGCGGCGTGGCTGTCTTTACTCTGCCCCGCGAACTGATGCCCAGAGTGGATCAAGGGGAGTTTGTGGTCGAAGTGGAGGCACCGGTTGGCGCCACACTTGAAGCCACGGCTGCGCAGGTGGCCCAGGTGGAGGCCTGGCTGCTCAGTCAGCCGGAGGTGGAGGCGGTCTTTTCAACCATCGGGCTGGTGGAGGACCCGTTGGCCGTCTTCACCGAGGAAGCCGCCCTCAACCGCGGCAAACTGCACGTGCGGGTCAAGAGAGGGGGCGCCCGCACCACCTGGGATCTGATGGCCGAGGTTCGTGAGATCGGGCCGCGCCTGGTCGGCGCCCGCCTGCAGGTCAATGAGGCGGCCAATACCCTGCAGCAGCTGCTGGGCACGGCGGGGCCACCGGTGGTGGTCAGGATCCAAGGCGAAGATTTTACTATCTGCAAGGAGTTGGCGGGCGAAGTGCAGCGTCGTCTGGCCGGCATCCCGGGGTTGAAGGCCCTCCAGCAGGGATGGGAAGAGGCCAGACCCGAAGTGCGCATCCAGATCGACCGCGAGCGAGCAGCCATGTATGGCTTTTCGGCGCGCGAGGTGGCACGCTTTATCCAGAACTCGGTTAAAGGACGGGTGGCAACCCAGTTCAAGGATTTTGACCAAAAGATCGACGTGCTGGTGCGGCCACGGCCCGAGGATCGGGATGAGATTGAGGACCTGCTGGCGGCTCGCCTGCACGCCAGCCGCACCGGGGTGCCGCTGCGGGAGCTGATCCGCTATCAGTATGTGCAGGGCCCCACGGAAATCCGCCGCCAAGATCAGGTCCGCGAGCTGCAGCTGCTCGGCGCGATCGAGGACCGGGCGGCAGGCGATGTGCTGCACGATATCGAGGCCAGACTGGCCCACCTGGCCACGCCATCGGACTATCGCATCGTGTTGGGCGGAGAACGAGAGGAGCTGAGCCGCTCCTTCCGCAGCCTGGCCTACGCCCTGGTGCTCGCCGTGGTGCTCATCTACATGATTCTGGCCGCCCAGTTCGAGTCCCTGCGTCACCCGCTGATCATCATGCTGGACGTGCCGCTGACGGTGACCACCCTGGCCCTGCTCTTCTTGGCCACAGGCCTGAGCCTGAATGCCATCACGCTCATCGGGATCATCGTACTGGCAGGGATTGCGGTGAACGATTCCATTGTCAAGGTGGATTTCGCACATGAGCTCCAGCGACAGGGCATACCAGCGCGCGAGGCTATCGTGCAAGCCGGCCAGGTGCGGTTGCGCCCCATCGTCATGACTTCCGTGACCACAATCCTCGGCCTGCTGCCGATGGCTCTTGCCTGGGGCAGAGGCGCCGAGCTCCAGCGGCCGCTGGCCATCGCCCTCATCGGGGGATTGTTTGTTTCTACGGCGGTGACCCTGTTCGTCGGCCCGATACTGTACTGCCTGATTGCCGCCAGA
>JBBIKH010000103.1:8794-12001 GCA_037445575.1 bacterium | reverse complement strand
CCTGAAGATGAAGGCAGCGACGGTGCGCATCCACAGCCGATCGCCTGAACGAGGGAAAAAGCTGGCCGCGGAGCTTGCCAATGGCGCCGACCCTACAGTGCTTCTGCCCGCCCCTTGGGAGGATGCTGCATTTGCCGAGAGCCTTGCCAGCGCAACCCTGCTTGTGAACGCTACCCCCCGTGGGATGTGGCCCAACCAGCACCAGCCACCGGTGCGCGCGGCCTTGCTTCATGAGGGTCTGGTTGTGTTTGTCCTCGTCTATTACCCGCTGGGCAACAGGCTGCTTGATGAGGCGGCTCGTGCAGGCGCGCGCGTGATATCTGGCCTTGACATGCTCATATTTCAGGCGATAGAAGCTATGGCCATCTGGACAGGACGGCGCGCGGCAGATGCCGACCTCCTCGTCGAACAGCTGCGCGTGGCCCTCAGCGAGGAGCTCGCAAGAAATGGGTAGGCTGCGTTTTCTAACCGCCGGCGAGTCCCATGGCAAGGCTTTGGTGGGCATCATCGAGGGGCTGCCTGCGCATGTGCCTGTGAGCAAGGAGGAGATCGACCAGCAGCTGCATCGCCGGCAGATGGGCTACGGCAGAGGGGCGCGCATGCGCATAGAGCGTGACCAGGTGGAGATTCTCGCCGGCGTGCGTGCCGGGCGCACCACCGGCGGACCGGTGGCGTTGCTGGTCGCCAATCGTGACTGGCACAACTGGCAGGATGTGATGGCCGTGGAAAAGAGGGAGCAAACACCGGCGGCGGTGACCGTGCCGCGCCCTGGACACGCAGACCTCGCCGGAGCTTTGAAGTATGGACATGGCGACCTGCGCGACGTCATCGAGAGGGCAAGCGCGCGGGAGACGGCCATGCGGGTGGCCCTGGGAGCCGTGGTGCGGCAGCTCCTGGCACAGGTGGGTATCGGCATTGCCAGTCACGTGGCAGCCACCGGCGGACATTGGAGCTCGTGGCAGGGCGTGGACCAGGCGCCGGCCCTCAGGGGGCGTCGGGCCCTGCAGTGGTGCCAAAGGCTCAATGCTCGCGCAGACCGCTCCCCGGTGCGCTGCCTCGATGCCCATGCCGAGAAACAGATGATCGCCAGCATCGCCAAAGCTCAGCAGGAAGGAGACACCGTCGGCGGCGTCGTGGAGGTGGTGGCGGTGGGCGTGCCTCCAGGCCTGGGAAGCTACGTGCACTGGGACCAGCGCCTGGATGGGAACTTGGCCAGGGCGCTGATGTCCATTCCTGGCATCAAGGCGGTGGAGATAGGCGTGGGGGCGGCAGGTGCCCACATGCCGGGTTCACAGGTGCACGACGAAATCCTGCCGGCGCAGCGGGGCAAAACGGTTCGCGCGAGCAACCGCGCGGGCGGCATCGAAGGCGGGGTGAGCAACGGCCAACCGCTGGTGGTGCGCGCCGCCATGAAACCGATCCCCACCCTCGGCCGCCCTCTGCGTTCGGTGGACCTGGCAAGCGGCCAACAGGTGTCCGCCCATCGGGAACGTGCCGATGTGTGCGCAGTGCCGGCAGCGGCGATTGTAGCAGAAGCTATGGTCGCCATCGTGCTCGCCGACGCCCTCTTGAGCAAGTTGGGCGGCGACTCTTTGGCTGAACTTCGGGCTGCGTATGCCAAAATCAGAAGAGGCTAACATCTACCTCATCGGCTTTATGGGGGCAGGCAAGAGCACGGTAGGTCGCGCCCTAGCCGCGCGCCTCAAACGGCCGTTTGTGGACACCGACGAGGTAATCGAGCGGCAAACCGGAAGAACAATTGCCGAGATCTTTGCCACGGACGGAGAAAGGGCCTTCCGCCTGATGGAACGGCGACTGCTCGGCGAGCTGGCCCGCACCAACGGGCAGGTGGTCGCGGTCGGCGGCGGTGCGGTTATGGCCGACGGTAACTGGGAGAGACTCCAACAGAGCGGCATCACTGTGTACCTGCACTGCCCGGTTGCGCTCCTGGCGCGGCGGCTGGCAGAAGACGGTGTCCGGCCGTTGCTCCAGGGGCAGGGAGCCAGGCGACGCCAGGATGTTGTTGCCGCGCTTTTGGCGCAGCGCGAGCCGCGCTACCGACAGGCGAAAGCGATCCTTTTTGTTGAGGAGGAGAATGGAGTCGAGGAGGTGGTGGACCGGCTCATCGAAATGCTCGAGAGGGTGCATGGCAACGCTTGAGGTCAAAGTGGCTTTGCATTCGTACCCGGTGTGGGTGGAATGGGGTCTCCTTGACCGTTTGGGGGAGGCCCTCGCGCCTCACCTTGCCGGCAATCAGGTGGCGCTTGTCACCGACAGCCATGTGGGACCGCTCTACGGTTCGCAAGCCAGCCAGAGTCTCGCCGCCGCTGGGTTTGAGGTCCAGCAGTACGTGCTCCGGGCCGGCGAGGGGGCAAAATCCCTGCGCTCGTGCCAATGGCTGTGGTCCCAGCTGCTGGCGGCCCAATTCGATAGGAGCGCCACGATCGTCGCTTTAGGTGGAGGTGTGGTCGGGGATCTGGCAGGATTTGTGGCGGCAACGTACCTGCGCGGCGTGGGGTTGGTGCAGGTGCCCACCACTCTCCTTGCGCAGGTGGACAGCGCCGTCGGTGGCAAGACAGGCGTCAATCATCCTCTTGGCAAGAATCTCATCGGCGCCTTCTATCATCCGCGCTGTGTGGCAATGGATCCGTCAGTTCTGTCTACCTTGAAAAAGCGCGACCTCTATGCTGGTTTTGCCGAGGTGCTCAAATACGCGGTGGTGGCGCATCCGCACCTCTTTCAAGTCCTGAGCGAAAAGCTGGAAGCCTTGTTGAGCTTGCAGGACCAGCAGACCCTCGCCTGGGTGATAACCGAGTGTTGCCAGGTCAAGGCGCGCATTGTTGGCCGGGACGAACGAGAGCAGGGGATGCGCAGAGTGCTGAACTTTGGACACACCGTTGGCCACGCCTTGGAGGCGGCAACCAAGTTCAGGGCCTTTCGGCACGGCGAAGCGGTACTGGTTGGCATGCGTGCTGCGACCTTCCTGTCCGCGCGGCGTGGCTTTCTCTCAGACCAGGAGTTTCGGGACGTCTCCGCCTTGCTGGGCCGCTTGCCGTGTCCGGTGGACCTCTCGCGCATCGACCCGGACGAGGTGGTAGGCCACATTGGTACCGACAAGAAGCACTTCGGCCGACGGCTGCACTTTGTAGGTCTGCGTGCAATCGGCTGGCCGATCTCTTGATATTCCTCGTCATGGCCGGGTTCACG
>JBBIKH010000103.1:0-8784 GCA_037445575.1 bacterium | reverse complement strand
GCAATCGGCTGGCCGATGATCATCACCGATGTGGCCGAAGAAGAGCTCGTGTCCGCGATTCAGTACGCATTGGGGAGCAAATGAGATCGAAGGTCAAGGTGCTGGTGCTGCATGGGCCAAATCTCAACCTCTTGGGCGAGCGGGAACCGGACATCTACGGGACCACGACGTTGGGCGAACTCAATGCCCTGATCAGGAGGCACGCGCGGGGGCTTGGCGTGCGCGTGGCGATCGCCCAGTCAAATCATGAGGGCAGGCTCATCGACCTCATCCACCGGCGGCGGCGTTGGGCCGACGGCATCCTTATCAACCCTGGAGCCTTGACCCACTATAGCTACGCCCTGCGGGATGCGCTGGCCGCAGTGGGACTGCCTGCGGTTGAGGTGCATCTGTCAGACATCAAGGCGCGGGAGGAGTTTCGCCGGGTGTCGGTGATCGCCCCGGTGTGTGCCGCGCAGATAGCCGGCCTGGGCCCGGCGAGCTACCTGCGAGGATTGGAAGTGCTGGCAAGGATCGCGAAAAGCAGAGGAGCGCATGCGTCAGATTAAGATGGTTATCCCCAAGGGTCGCATTCATAACGGCGTGGTGCAGCTGCTCACCGATGCCGGTTTTGTGCTGCGGGAAAATGACCGCCACTACGTGCCGACGGTCAATGATCCAGAGCTCCAGGTCAAAATAATGAAGCCCCAGAACATTGCCCAGTTGGTGGAATTGGGGTCGCATGACTGCGGGTTTACGGGTCGTGATTGGATTGTGGAGACGGGGGCGCAGGTGGAGGAACTTTTGGACCTGCAACTTGACCCAGTGAGCATAGTTGCTGCCGTGCCGGCGCAACTGGACGCTGCTGAGCTGCGCACGCGGCGTATCGTGGTGGCGTCAGAGTATGAGCGGATTTCGCAGCGTTTCCTCGGGGAGCAGGGGTATGATTTCATTCTCCTGCGCACCTACGGGGCCACCGAGGCGTTTCCGCCCGAAGATGCCGACATGATCATCGACAACACAGCCACCGGGCAAACGCTGCGCGAGCACGGGCTGCGCATTCTGGCCACAATCATGGAGTCGTCCAGTCGTTTCATTGCTAATTCTGAGGCCATGCGCGACGAGCGCAAAAGGGAAAAGATCCAGGAATTGGTGATGTTGTTCACCGCCGTACTCAACGCGCGCGACAGGGTGATGTTGGAAATGAATGTGCCTGCCGAGCACCTCGAGGCGGTGGTACGGTTGCTTCCCTGCATGCGTGCGCCCACGGTGTCGCAACTTTACGGCGAGCAGGGCTATGCGGTAAAGGCCGCGGTGCGCCGTACCGAGATCATCCGCCTCATCCCCATGCTCAAGAAGATAGGCGCCACCGACATTTTGGAGTGCGAGCTCAAAAAGGTGATCATATGAGCCTGATCAAGCTGGCGGTGCGGGAGCTACCCCGCTATGAGGTCCCGCAGGATGGAGGCGTCGTCAAGCTGAATCAGAACGAGTTCCCGCGCGACCTGCCGGAGCCGATCAAAGGGGAAATTTTGGCGCGCCTAGCCGAGACTCCCTGGCAACGCTACCCGGATGGCGAGGCCACGACCCTGGTGGCTGCGCTCGCTGCCTACGCGGGAGTGTCCAAGGAGTGCGTGCTGGTTGGCAACGCCTCAAATGAACTCATCCAGACGGTGATTGCTGCCACGTGCGATAGTGGTGATTCTATTGTGACCGTGACCCCGGGCTTTGCCGTTTACGGCCGCGTGGCACGCACGTTGGGGGTCAAGGTGCACGAGGTGCCGCTGCGTCCGGACTTTTCCTTTGACCCGGAGGCGCTGGTTGCCACTGCCGCCGGAGCGCGTGTGGTGATCTTTGCCAGTCCGAACAACCCCACCGGCACCTGGCTGCCGGTCGCCGACATTCAAGAGCTGGCAGCCAGGGTGGAATGCCTGGTGTGTGTGGATGAGGCCTATTTCGAGTTTCACGGCGAGACGGCGCTGCCATTGTTGCGCAACTACGGGAACCTGGTGCTCTTGCGCACCTTTTCCAAAGCATTTCGGCTTGCCGGGGCGCGACTGGGCTATCTGCTCGGACCGCCGCAAGTGGTGGCGGACCTCGCCAAAGCAAGGCTGCCTTTCTCCGTGGGTATCCTCCAGCAAATTGCCGGAGAGGTGGTCATGGCGCACCACGAGCTTTTGCGCCAGGAGATCCAACAAGTGGTGCAGCAGCGCGAAGAGTTGATTGGGGCACTGCAGGCGACGGAGGGGGTCGAGGCAGTGCCTTCGCGGGCGAACTTTGTCCTCTTTCGGCACCAGACCGTGTCTGCTCCTGTCCTCTTCGCCGCGCTCCGACGGCGTGGCGTGTTAGTGCGCGCCTTTGGCGGAGCTCTTAGCCAGTGGCTACGAGTCACCGTGGGCACTCCGGCGGAGACGCAGACCTTTCTCCAAGCGCTTGCCGACGCCATAGCGGAGTGCGCATGAAGGCACTGCTGTTCGACATGGACGGCGTCTTGGTGGACGTGTCGGCCTCTTATCGGCTGGCCATTGCGCGCACCGTGGAGCACTTTTCAGGAATCAAGCTCTCCCGGGCAGAGATTCAGGCGTACAAAGACGCCGGGGGCTTTAACAACGATTGGGAACTGTCGCGGCAGGCCTTACGCGACTTGGGAGTTGAGGTCACGCTTCAGGACCTGGTTCCGGTGTTCCAGCAGTTCTATGTGGGAAAGGACTTTGATGGACTGATTCGCAACGAGCGCTGGCTGCTGCGACCTGAGACAGCGGCCCGTCTTGTCGCTTTGTATGCTTTAGGGGTGGTGACCGGCAGGCCGCGACGTGAGGCGGCGTGGACTCTGCAACAGGCTGGTATGCAGGGCTTCTTTGGCGCGGTGGTCACCATGGACGACCTCCCGCCCTGGCGCCAGAAGCCCCACCCTGACGGTTTGCTCCTGGCCATGGAGCAGCTTGGGGCGAGCGAGGGATGGTATGTGGGCGATACCGTCGACGACATCCTCGCGGCCACGCGCGTGCGTCTGCTCCCTATCGCCGTGGTGGGGGGCCTCAGTGAAGAAGAGCGGGCGGAACGCGAGGCGCTCCTTCGGCGCCATGGCGCCGTGGCGGTCATAGACGAAGTCAACAGCGTGGAGGCGATTCTGAAGTGAAGCGCAGCGCACGGGTGACCCGACGCACAAGAGAGACCGACATCCTCGTTGACCTGACTATCGATGGTCAGGGCAAGGCGGAGATCTCCGCCCCCATCGGGATGTTGACGCACATGTTGGAGACTTTCGCCAAGCACGGCCTGTTTGACTTGGTACTGACGGCCCAAGGAGACCTCCACGTGGACCAGCATCACCTATTGGAAGATTGTGGGCTGGTTCTGGGCAAGGCCTTTGCTCAGGGGCTCGGCGACAAGCGGGGCATCAATCGCGCCGGCTATTTTGTCTACCCCATGGATGAGGCGCTGGCAGTCGTCGCCGTGGATATCGGCGGCCGCCCGTACCTGCAATATGACGCCCATTTCAGCCGGCAGTTCTGCGGTGATCTTGATGCTGACCTCCTCGAGGACTTTTTCTATGCCTTTGCCGTGCAGTTGGGCGCCAACGTAGTAGTGCGCATGCCTTATGGACGGAGCGACCACCACAAAATGGAGGCGATCTTTAAGGCGTTTGGCAAAGCCATGAGCATGGCCTGTCAGCTGAACCCGCGGGCTATTGGCGAACTTCCCAGCACCAAAGGAGTTATCGATGATCGGGATTGTTGACTATGGTGCTGGTAACCTCCGCTCGGTGTGCAAGGCCTTGGCCTATTTGCAAACCCCACATTGCCTGGTGCGCTCACCTCAAGAGTTGGAGGCAGTGGATAGGGTCATCCTTCCTGGTGTGGGGTCGTTTGGATACGCCGTCGAGCGCCTGCGTGCAGCAGGACTGTTCGATCCTCTGATGGTCTGGCTGGAGAAAGGACGGACGTTTTTCGGTATTTGCCTTGGCCTGCAACTCTTGCTACAGGGGAGCGAGGAGTCGCCGGATGTCCTCGGCTTTGGCGTCTTGAAAGGGGAGAGCCGCCGGTTTCAAGGACGGCGGGTGCCTCAGATCGGTTGGAACAGCGTAGAGTTCGAGTCTTCTTGTCCTTTGTTTGCCGGGCTCGCATCCGGCGAGTATTTCTACTTTGTGCACAGCTACTGGGCCATGGTGGAGGACGAGAGAGAAGTTGCCGGATGGACTGATTACGGGGTACGGTATGCCTCCGCGGTGGGTAAAGGATGCCTCTGGGCCGTGCAGTTTCACCCGGAAAAGAGCAGCACTGCCGGCCTCACGTTGCTGAAGAACTGGATCGAGCGATGTTGACCACGCGCATCATCCCCTGCCTGGACGTGGAAGATGGCCAGGTCGTAAAAGGTGTCAGGTTCGAGGCTTTGCGCCGCGCCGGCGACCCGGTGGAACTGGCGAAGCTCTACAATGAGCAGGGAGCCGACGAAATTGTGTTTCTGGACATCGGTGCCAGCTACCGCAGTCGCCGCACCATGCTGGAAGTGGTGGAGCGGGTGTCGGACTGTGTATTCGTGCCTTTGACGGTGGGCGGGGGCATCCGCAACATCCAGGAGATGCGGGACGCGCTGAACGCTGGTGCCGACAAGGTGGCTATTTGTACTGCCGCACTAGAGACGCCGGAGCTCATCAACGAGGGAGCGGCCCGGTTCGGGTCACAGTGCATCGTGCTCTCCATCGACGCCAAGCGAGTAGGCGACCGCTGGCATGCCTTCGCCAAAGGGGGGCGGCTTGACACAGGCGTGGACGCCGTGGACTGGGCGCGGGAGGCAGAGCGGCGCGGTGCCGGCGAAATTCTCCTTAACTCCATCGACAGGGACGGCACCGGAACCGGCTATGATCTGGAATTGACTCGTCGCGTTGCCGATAGCGTTTCCATCCCGGTCATCGCCTCGGGCGGTGCCGGCACCTTGGACCAGCTCTACCAGGCAGTGGTGGATGGACATGCCGATGCGGTGCTTTTGGCCTCACTGCTCCACTATCAGGCCTACACCGTGGCCGACATCAAGCGGTATCTGAAACAGAAAGGTCTGCACATCAGATGATCATCCCGTCCATCGATTTGAGCAGGGGAAAAGTAGTGCAGCTGCGCCAGGGGCGCGAGAAGATGCTCGAGCGCGACGACCCCTTTGCTCTGGCCGCAGAGTTCGACCGCTACGGCGAAGTGGCAGTTGTTGACCTCGACGCAGCCATGGGTGAAGGGGACAATGAGACTCTATTGCGCGAACTCTGTGCAGTGGCCGACTGCAGGGTAGGTGGAGGTATCCGCACCGTGGAGAAGGCGGTGAGGATCGTTGGCGCCGGCGCCCACAAGGTGATTGTGGGGAGCAAGGCCTTCACTGCCACCGGAGTGGACGAGGCCTTTCTGCGGGAACTGACGGATGCGGTGGGCAGGGAACGCCTCGTGGTGGCTGTTGATGCCCACCACGGAGAAGTGGTGACCAAGGGGTGGCGACATCACACCGGGCTGAGGGTCCTCGACGTCCTTGGCACCCTCCAGCCCTACGCTGGGGAACTGCTCTTCACCTCTGTGGAGCGCGAGGGGCTGATGCGTGGTACTGATGTCAATCTGGTCGCGCAGATCATGGAGAGGGCACAAGTGCCGGTCACTGTTGCTGGCGGGATCGCCACTGCAAATGAGGTGGCGCAAATATCCGCCCTCAAGGCCCACGTGCAACTGGGCATGGCCATCTACACAGGGGCGTTGTCCCTTGCCCAGGCCTTCTCCGCAGCCGTCAACTGGGATGCGGGTTTGGTGCCGACCATTGCTTGCGACCGGTCAGGCCAGGCGCTGATGCTGGCCTACAGCACGCCGGAATCTCTTCGGGAGACTTTCGCCAGTGGCAACGCCTGCTACTATTCCCGCTCCCGCCGCACGATATGGCGGAAAGGAGAGACCTCCGGCAACGTGCAGCGTCTCCTGCGAGCCCGCATGGACTGTGACCGGGATACCTTGCTCTTCGTCGTGGCCCAAGAGGGAGGGGCTTGCCACACCGGAAACTACTCCTGCTTCGGTGGGCGGCGCTTTTCCTTGCAGGAACTGGAGGAGGTGATCCACAACAGGCTCGTCGCCCGACCGGCTGGCTCCTACACCGCCAGCCTTTCGGACGAACAAGTGCGGGCCAAGCTGCTCGAGGAGGCCGAGGAGCTCGTCAGCGCAACCACGCCGCAAGAGGTGGTCTGGGAGGCAGCGGACGTGCTCTACTTTCTCACCCTGTTGTTGGCCAGGGAAAAGGTCACGATGGAGGCGGTGTTCCGCGAACTCAGACGACGACGTCTGACCCCGCGACACACAGAGGGCAAGAGCAAGGAGCATTCATGCGCATAGTGACCGCTGGGGAGCTAGTCGGCCGTACCTGCTCGGCCGGCACGGTTAATGCGGACGAGGTGCGGGCTATCATCAAGGACGTGCGGCAGCGAGGCGATGAGGCAGTGCGCGAGTTCACCCTTCGCTTCGATGGCGTTCAGCTGGACAGGCTGCGTGTGGAAAAGGAGGAGATTCGCGACGCGTTCGGGCACGTTCCGAGTGAACTGGTAGCAACCATAGGAAGATGTGTGGAGCGAATGCGCCGTTTCTGCGAGCATCAGCTGGCCAGCTATCAAGATTTTGACCTGGAGATTGAGCGGGGGCTGTTCATCGGTCAGCGCGTGGTGCCCATCGAGCGGGTTGGGGTGTATGCTCCTGGGGGACGGTTTCCGCTCGTCTCTTCGGTGTATATGGGCGTGGTACCAGCACGAGTAGCGGGGGCCGAGGAAGTCGTGGTCTGCTCGCCGCCCAGCCACAAGGGCTCGGTGCATCCGGCGGTGCTCGTGGCCGCTGATCTTGCCGGCGCCGATGAGGTCTATTGCCTTGGCGGGGTGCAGGCGATTGCAGCCCTGGCGTACGGCACGGAGAGCGTGCGGCCGGTGCACAAGATCGTGGGGCCAGGGAACGCGTATGTGACCGCGGCCAAGCGCGAGGTGTACGGAGAGGTGGGGATCGACTTTGTGGCAGGACCCAGCGAGGTGCTCATCATCGCCGACGAGGAGGCCAACCCCGAGCTGGTCGCCGCAGACCTGCTCGCGCAAGCCGAACATGACCCTGACGCCTCGGCACTGCTCGTCACGACCAGCGCCGCCTTTGCAGAGAGGGTGCGCGCTGAGGTGACGCGTCAGCTGGCCGCGTTGCCGACCGCTCCTGTGGCGCGCCTGTCAATAGACCGACACGGGCTCATCGTTGTGGCCGATTCGCCTGGAGAGGTAGTGGCCGTCGCCAATGCCCGCGCGCCGGAGCATCTCGAGTTGCAGGTAGCCGACCCTGCGCCCTTCCTGGCCGGCCTGCGCAACTACGGCTCGCTCTTTGTGGGCGAAAAGGCCGCCGAAGCCCTGGGCGACTACAGTAGTGGGCTCAATCATATCCTGCCGACCAATGGAGCTGCCCGCTATACCGGCGGCCTGAGTGTGCGCGACTTTGTGAAGGTGCAGACGGTGCTGAGGGCGGAACAGGGCGCTTCCGAGGTAGTTCTCGACGACGCCGTGCGCCTCGCAGAAACGGAAGGCCTTGTGGCGCACGCACGTTCGCTGCTGGCGCGCTGCAGGAAGTGAAGCCTCCGGTGCGGCACCTTGGTCCCAGTGCTACGCCGCAGCGTTTGCTTGAGTGGCTACTCCACACCGACACACATCGTCTCGTATCGGCCAGGGGACCACGGACGCCGCGGTGCGCAGTCCCCATCCTCACAGCTGGCACGGCGTTTTGGCTCGGGCGCTACACCGCGAGGCCGGACGTGCCGCGCACCGACACGCCTATTCGCCTGGCCGGGCCTTGCTGCGCTACTTGAACTGCGGGCTAGGCGGTTCCTCGCCCCCTCTGTAAGCGCGGAGACCGGCCTGCGCAACGCTCACGAGGCTTCCGCAACTGCGGCCGTGGTTCGCCGTTCCTCGCCTCTGCCGATGAAGGCGCTCCCGCAGAGCTTCTGCTGAGTACCTCGCTCGCCCATGTGTCCTTGCGTTATTCTCCGGCCCAACCACCTCGAAGAGCTAACCTGCTACGAACGAGGCAGTGATCGCCTACTTTTCCCGCTTCACTTTAGCACCACCATCTTGCGCACCGCTCGAAAGTCGCGCATCTGGACCCTGTAGAGGTAGACGCCCGACGGCAGATCTCCTGCGTGGAAGAGCACGCGGTGGAGACCTGGGGCCTGTTCTTGGTCAACGATAACGGCGAGGGTTCTGCCGAGAGGATCTAGGACCTCCAGCTGAACTCGACACTTTTCCCTGACCTGATAGGCGATCATCGTCGCTGGGTTACACGGATTGGGATAATTCTGCAGTAGCGCGAACTCGGGCGCATGTGCCCGGTGTTCGTCCTCCACGGCAGTCAGCAGTTGCCCGGTGAGAGCGTCAATCCAGAAGGGCAGGGTCCCACCACTGGTTGAGCTATACTGCACGAGCCAGGCCGCCCGACTCGGGTCCCAAGGATAGAACCCACGGGCCAACATGGCGTTTGCCGAGACCTCCTGCTGGGAAGCACGGTACGCTGCACCGCCATAGGCTTCTGCTACGGCGAGGGCAACATCGCTGTCGATCCAGGCCGGGGGCAGCGCCTCTTTGAACGGCAGGTCGCCTCCCATCTGCGCCATCAGCACGCCTCCGGAGAAAAAGAAGGACTGCCCTGAGTCCAACGATGAAGAATCGTAGGCGTAAAACCACATCTCTGCCTGACCGGAGGGGCACACGTCGAGCGAGTTGCTTGCCACCCAGGTGAGTTTGGCGTCTGGGGCCCATGCCTGTGCCGCTTGGTC